>CAYOET010000143.1:0-16619 GCA_964402985.1 uncultured Bauldia sp.
TCCCTCGTGCCGCTGCGCGACCCGAGGTGATAGCGGCCTCTCCCCCCTGGGGAGAGGCGACCGCCTGAGATTGGCGGGCGGCAGGGGCCCAAACGTCAACCGGTAGGGAGCGACCGTGCGGGGCAAATCCGTGGTGCATCAAAGGCGCGGTGAACCTCACGCCGCCGCCGTGACGCGGCGCGTCGGCTCGGCCGGCTGCGCGGGCCCGTTGAACACCTCCTCCAGCCGCCGGCGGATCGTCGCCTGGCGGTTGGCGTTGGCAATCTTCTGGCCGGTGAGGTCGGTGACGTAGAACACGTCCACCGCGCGCTCGCCGAAGGTCGCGATATGCGCCGTGCCGATGTTGAGGTTGAGGTCCGAGATCGTCCGCGTGAGGTCGTAGAGCAGCCCCGGCCGGTCGAGTCCGGTCGCCTCGATCGCGGTGAAGCGGTTCGACCACGAATTGTCGATCACGACCCGCCCCTCGATCGCGAAGGCCTTGAGTTTCGCCCTCGACTTGGCCCGCTTGGCGACGATGTCGGGCAGCGGCGCGGCGCCCGCGAGCACCTCTTCGATCAGCGCGCCGATCCGTTTGCCGCGCCGCTCCTCGTCCTCGTCGGCCGCGAATTCGCGGCTGATCGAGATCGCGTCGAGCGCCCGCCCATCGGTCGTCGTGAAGATCTGCGCGTCCACGATATTGGCGCCCGCCACCGTGCACGCCCCGGCGATGATCGACAGGAGCCGCGGATGGTCGGGCGCCATCACGGTGATCTCGGTCACTTCCTGGAAGCTGTGGATGGTGACGCTGGTCGCGAGCCGCTTCCCGGCCGCCTCGGCCTGGCGCAGCAGCTCGGCGTGACGGAGCTTGTGCGGCAGGTCCACGCGCAGCCAATAGGCCGGATAGTGCCGGTCGAGATACTTGACGCGTTCCTTGGCCGACCAGCCTGCTTGGGTGAGCGCCTCGTCGATCTCCGCCTTGGCCGCCTCGACCCGCCGCTCGCGGCTGATCTGGCTGTGCCCGCCGGTCAGCACCGGCTCGGTTTCCCAATAGAGCGTGCGCAGGAGCTGACCCTTCCAGCCGTTCCATACCCCCGGACCCACCGCCTTGATGTCGGCGACGGTGAGGATGAGGAGGAGCTTCAGCCGCTCGAGGTTCTGCACGACTCCGGCGAAATCGAGGATGGTCTTGCGGTCCCCGAGGTCGCGCGACTGCGCCGTCATGCTCATCAGGAGATGGTGCTCGACCAGCCACGCGACCGTCTCGGTCTGCTGCGCGGTCAGCCCGAAGCGCGGCCCGAGCCGCCGCGCTACCTTCACGCCGGCCTGCGAATGATCCTCCATCCGCCCCTTGGCGATGTCGTGGAGGAAGAGCGCCACGTAGAGGACCGTGCGGTCCTTGATCCCGGGGATCAGCTCGTTGACGAGCGGATGCTCCTCGCGCAGCTCGCCGCGCTCGATCTCGGAGAGGATGCCGATGGCGCGGAGGAGGTGCTCGTCCACCGTGTAGTGGTGGTACATCGAGAACTGCATCATCGCCACGACCTTCCCGAAATCGGGAATGAAGCGGCCCAGCACGCCGGTTTCGTTCATCGCGCGCAGCACCGCCTCGGGCCGCCGCTTCGAGGTCAGAACCTCGATGAACAGCCGGTTCGCCTCCGGGCTCTCGCGGAGCGTCGCGTCGATCAGCTTGAGCGAGCGCGAGGCGAGCTGCATCGCGTCGGGATGGAACGCCAGCTGCATCGTGTCGGCGAAATGGAAGAGCCGGATGAGGTTGACCGGGTCGCTCTTGAAGACCTCTTCGTTGGCGACATTGATGCGGTCGTGGTCGACCACGAAATCCGTGGTGTCGGGTATCGAGCGTGGGCGCTTCTGTCCGCGCCCCGGGATCAGCCGGTCGAGCATCGGCGCGGGCTTGCCGTGCCGCTCCTCGAGCGCCGAGCAGAAGATGCGCGTGAGGTCGCCGACGTCCTTGGCCATGATGAAATAGTGCTTCATGAAGCGCTCGACGGCCTGCAGCCCGCCGTGGCTCGTATAGCCGAGCCGCTCCGCCATCTCGCGCTGCACCTCGAACACCAGCCGCTCGTCGGCCCGCCCCGAGAGGAAGTGGAGGTGGCAGCGCACCGCCCACAGGAAATCCTCGCATTTGTGGAAGCGGTTGAGTTCGCTGCGCGAGAACACGCCCACCTTCACCAGCTCGTCGCCGGTGTTCACGCGGAAGAAATACTTGGCGATCCAGAAGAGGGTGTGGAGGTCGCGGAGCCCGCCTTTGCCTTCCTTCACGTTCGGCTCGACCAGGTAGCGCGAGGCGCCCTGACGCTTGTGCCGCTCGTCGCGCTCGGCGAGCTTGGCGGCGATGAACGCCGGCCCGGTGCCCTTGGCGACGTCGCGGTCGAAGCGCCGCCCGAGCTCCTCGGAGAGGCCGCGGTTGCCGCATACGAGCCGCGCTTCCAGCACCGCGGTACGGATGGTGATGTCCTGCTTGGCGTGCTGGATCGTGTCCTCGACAGTGCGGGTCGCGTGTCCGACCTTCTGCCCGAGGTCCCACAGCACGTAGAGGATCGCCTCGATGACCGACTTGTCGCGCCCGGTCTGCTTGCTCGGCAGGAGGAAGAGGAGGTCGATGTCCGAGCCCGGCGCGAGCGTCCCGCGCCCATAGCCGCCGACCGCCAGCACCGCGATGCGGTTCTCCTCCGAGGCCTTGCCGGTCGGGAAGAGCCGCGTCCGCGCGAAATCGAACAGCGCCTCGACGATCGCGTCCTCCGCCGCGCAGATGCGCCGCGCGCACGCGGTGCCCTTGCCGTCGCGCGAGAGCTGCGCTTCGGCCGCCTTACGCTCCTCGGCCAGCACCTTCTTGAGATAGGGGACGAGGGCGCTCTGAATGGTCCGCGGCTCGCCGGATTTGTCCTTGTCGGCGATCTCGGCGAAGGCGGCCGCCAGTCTGGAAACGGTGACGGGTGCGTCCTTTTCGGCGTCGGCTTTCATGGACTTTGCGGGCGAAACTGCGCTGGGAACGGGCTAAGTGCGGCAAGCGTATAGCAGAATTCCAACCGCAACCCTTACTGCCTTCCCCACCCTCCCCCTCGAGGGGGGGAGTCACGCCTTCCCGTAGACCGTGACGATCGCCCCGCGCGTCACCCGGTTCTCCGGCGCGGCCAGCGACAGGATCGCCGCCGCGACCTCCTCGACCTTCGGCCACGCCAAAAAATCCGCATCCGGCATGTCGGCCCGGTTGGCGGGCGTATCCATGGTCGAGGGCGCGACCGCGTTGACGAGGATGCCGTCCTTCACGACCTCCTGCGCCAGCGCGACGGTGAGCGCCGCCACCGCCGCCTTGCTCGCGGCATAGGCCGTCTTGCCCGACCCGGTCCGCCATTCGATCGCCGGTCGCGCCGCGACGTTGACGATCCGCCCGCCTTCGCCGCCCGAAGTCATCGCCCGCACCGCCGCCGCGCAACAGAGGAACGAGGTGACGAAGCTTGCGTCGAGCATGCGCATCAGGAGCGCCTTGTCGGTGGCCGCGGTCGACGCTGCGGCGAACCCGCCCGCGCAGTGGATCGACGCCCACAGCTTGGGCACCCGCGCGTAGAACCTTGCCACTGCCGTCTCGTCGGTGAGGTCGACGGGAGCGCTCACATGCACCTGCTTGTGCGCGCTCAGCGGAAACCGATGGGCGTCCTCCGCATCGCGCCCGGGCACGTAGCAGATCGCGCCGCGTTCGATCAGCGCCGCCACCACCGCCGAGCCGAGCGGCCCCATCCCCCCGGTGACCACGACGCGCCGGCCCTGAAAATCCATGCCATCCCCCAATCCGCTTTCTTTCGGAGGATGGGCCAAACACCGCCCCGGGCCAAGCCCGCCCTAAGGCTCACCTCTGGGCCGGCGGGCAGGCGCGCCGCCATGCCTTCCTCCCCCTGGGCCGCCATGCTAGCGTTTGGTCACGTGTGACGAGAGTAACCGGAAGGGGCTTGGGGATGTCCTTGCTGTCGCGCCTCGGCTTTCCGCTGCTCGCCGTCATTCTCCTGATCCTGTCCGCCCCGGCCCGAAGCGAAGAGAGCTGCGTCGCCGCCTTCTGCGTCAGCAGCTCGCACGCGCCGGCTGCGGGTGGCCAGATCCGCATCGACGTGGCGATCACGCCGGCCGGCAAGGTTCGCAACGACCACTACAACATCCGCGTTCCCGGCCTCGACCAGATGACGGTCGAGGGCAACGAGGGGTCGTTCTCCTTCAACGTAACCGGCCCCGGTACCTTCACCTACTCGGTCCAGGCCTGCAGCGGGCCCGGCGCTAAGAGCGGTTGCCAGCCTTTCGAGGAGTTTACTCACCTTGTGACCGCGGTCGCCGCGCCGACAGCGCCGGTCCCGTCCAAGGTGCCACCGCCCGCGGGGACGCCGGCCCCGCCACCGGTGACGCCGCCCGCGCCCGCTCCTGGGCCAGGTCCGTCGCCGGCCGGGCCGTTCACCGGCACATGGGACACGCAGACCGGGACGGGCGGCCGCTTCACCATAGTCCTCACCCAGAACGGCTCCGTGGTGACCGGCACCTACACGCCGAGTAGCGGCGAGATCGCCGGCACCGTCGGGGCCGGCAACAGACTGGTGTTCACCTGGACTCAGCCTGGTGCGACCGGCGGCGGGGTGTTCCAGCTCGCGGCCGACGGTCGGTCCTTCACCGGCTCCTTCAGCAACGCTCCCGAGCGCCCGCTCGAGGTCGCGAGCACCTGGAACGGCTCGCGGCAGGGGTCGGGCGTCGCGATCCCGGCTCCGCCGCCTCCTCCGACCCCGACCCCGCCGCCCGCGCCCGCCCCGACCGGCTTCACCGGCACGTGGGACACCGAAACCGGGTTGGGCGCCCGCTACACCATCGTCCTCAACCAGAGCGGCGCGGCGGTGACCGGTACTTACACCGCGGCCAACGGCCAGATTACCGGCACGATCGGAGCGGACGGCAGGCTGATTTTCACCTGGAGCGAACTCGGCTCGACCGGCGGCGGGGTGTTCCAGCTCGCGGCCGACGGGCAGTCCTTCACCGGGTCCTTCAGCAACGCGCCCGACCGGCCGCTCGAGGTCGCAAACACCTGGAACGGCTCGCGTCAGGGGTCGGGCGTCGCGATCCCGACCCCGGCCCCGCCCCCGCCGGCCCCGGCACCCCCGCCGATTCCGAACGCCCCCGCCACGTTTGACGGCACGTGGACGTCGGAGACCGGTGGCCGCGAGTTCATTCTAACCCTCACCCAGGTCAGCGACCGGGTCTACGGCACCTATTCCCCGAACAACGGCATGATCGTCGGCCGGGTCGTGGACGGCACGCTGACCTACTACTGGAAGCAGGACGGTGCGTTCGGCGCCGGCACATTCCGGCTCGCGGGTGACAATCAGTCCTTCACGGGTTCGTTCAGCTTCGATCTAAATCCAGCCTTCATTTCCGCCACCTGGAACGGCACCCGCACATCCCTGGACCGGCCGCCCATCATCCAAATACCCTTCACTGGGGTTTGGAGCACCGCCTCGAGCGGGGGCGGCAGCTGGACTATGAGCCTCACTCAAAATGGTCAGCAGGTCCTGGGCACCTACGCGCCCAATGGCGGCAACATAACCGGTGGCACCGACACCATCGGCTTCATGGCGTATGCCTGGACGCAGGGTGCGGCGACCGGCGGGGGCATGTTCCAGATCATGCCCGACGGCAGGAACATGATGGGTACCTTCAGCAACGACCAGAACCAGCCCTTCCGGGTCGACGGACTGTGGTGGGGTACGCGCCAATAGCGGCCGTTCGCGCCTCCGTTTCGCTCCGGCATTCTCGCCGCCGCGGCAGCCCGCTATAAGGACCCACCGAACCCCGGCTTGGAGGCCGTCCTGTCGCCGCCGCGCATTCTCGTTTTCGGGGGCTCGATCCGCTCCGGATCGCTGTCCGCCAAGCTCGCCGCGATCGCGGCGAAGGAGTTCGCCGTCCAGGACGCCGAGGTCACCCTGATCTCGCTCGCCGACTACCCGCTCCCGCTCTACAACGGCGACGACGAGGCGCGCTCCGGCATCCCCGACAACGCCCTCAAGCTGGCGCGTCTCATGGAGGCGCAGCAGGGCATGTTCGTCTCCACCCCCGAGTACAATCACTCGCTCCCGCCGCTCCTCAAGAATTCGCTCGACTGGGTGAGCCGCATCAAGCCGGGCAAGGGCCCCGACTACCGCTACCGAATCTGGGCGCTTGGCGGTACGTCGGACGGCTTCATCGGCGGCGCCCGCGCGGTGGTCGACCTCCGCAAGGTCCTCGCCTATGGCCTGAAGGCGATCATCATGCCGGACCAGATCACCGTCTCGAAGGCCAAGGACGCGTTCAACGAATCCGGCAATTTCGTCGATCCGGCTCCCGCCGCGCAATTGAAGCTCGTCTGCGAGAAGCTGATCGAGACCATCCGCCGGATGCGAGGCTGAGCATGGGAATCCTTCGCCCGAAAACCCCCGCCGACCGCCTGATCGTCGCCCTCGACCTCCCCAGCGTGGACGAGGCCGAGGCGGTGGTCGCCGAACTCGGCGACGCCGTCACCTTCTACAAGATCGGCTTCCAGCTGGTCATCGCGGGCGGCATGGCCCTCGCCGAGGAACTCGTCGCCGCTGGCCGGAAAGTCTTCCTCGACCTGAAGCTTCTCGACATCGACAACACCGTCGCGAGCGCGGTCGAGAGCGCGGTGAAGCGCGACTTCGCCTTCCTCACCATTCACGCCTACCCCAAGGCGATGCGCGCCGCCGTCGCTGCGCGCGGCAGCGCCCGCCTCGGCCTCCTCGGCGTCACCGTCCTGACCTCGATGGACGATGCCGACGTCGCCGCCGCCGGCTACTCCGTCTCGCTCGAGGAACTGGTCGACGCCCGCGTGCGCGACGCGGTCGCCGCCGGCATGGACGGCATCGTCGCCTCCGCCGCCGAAGCCGCCGCGATCCGCCGCATCGTCGGCCCCGACCGGCTGATCGTCACCCCCGGCGTCCGCCCCGCGGGCAGCGCCAGCGGCGACCAGAAGCGCGTCGTCACCCCCGCGGCGGCGGTTCATGCCGGCGCCGACTACCTCGTCGTCGGCCGCCCCATCGTCGCCGCCCCCAACCGCAAGGCCGCCGCCGAGCGCATCATCGACGAGATCGCCTCGGCGCAACGGTAGCTATCCGATGGCATACGACGACTGGGTCCCGATCACAGGAACCGAGGCCGACCCGCTGATTGGGGATTCGGAGGTTACCGCCGTTGATTTCCAGACCGACCAAGGTTTTGTTCTCGAACTCGAAAACGGCTTTCCGGACGGCGTCCGCTCCAGCTCGCTCCGCTTCAAGGGCGTCTTCTACTTCCAGCTCGCTGGCGACGGCATCCTCTACCTCGACAGTATCGAAGTGTTCGACACCGTCGCCGCCGCTCTCGACCACTCGGAGGTCGGCCGCTATCTGCGCGGCGCTTACCCCGAGTCTAAAGTCTGGCTGTCGATCATGTCCGACAGGCCGGGGTTGAAGGTCTATCGGCTGGTCCCCATTGCAGGCGCGGAATTGTTCTTCGTCTGCCGCGAAGCCGAGATGCGTCCCTGGAGACCCAAACCCGAATGACCAAAGGCTACTGGATCGTCCGCCTCGATATCACCGACCAGAGCAAGTACGACGCCTACCGCGCGCTCAACTTCGCCGCCTTCAAGAAATACGGCGGCCATTTCCTGGTCCGCGGCGGCAAGTTCGAGACCAAGACCGGCGAGTCGCGCGCGCGCAACGTCGTCATCGAATTCCCGAGCTACCAGGCTGCGCTCGACTGCTACCACTCGCCCGAATACGCCCGCGCCCTCGACGCCCGCGGCGACGGCGTGGTGATCGATACGGTGGTCATCGACGGCTACGACGGCCCCCAACCGTAAGGGGTTTGCATGGGATGTTTGAGCTAACCTCCCCCTCGAGGGGAGGTTAAGCCCAGGGGAGGCACGGACCTTCGTGGCGCGCAGTACGGCTACGAGCCGCGCGACAAGGGGATTGCCCGACCGCCCCCTCTGGTGACAGGAAAGGGGCGGGATCGCCGAAAGAGACCTCACATGACTGACTTGCGCCTCATGGTCGCCGGAGCGTCCGGCCGGATGGGCCAGACCCTCATCCGCATCATCGCCGAGACGCCCGGCGTGAAGCTCGCCGCTGCGCTCGAGCGCCCGGAAGCCGACGGCATCGGCGAGGATGCCGGCCTGAGAGCCGGCGTGGCCGCGACGGACGTCGACATCGACACCGATGCCGCGTCCATCGTCCGCGACGCCGACGCGATCCTCGACTTCACCACGCCCGCCACGACCGTTGCCCTCGCCAAGGTCGCTGCCAAGGCGCGCGTCGCCCATGTCATCGGAACCACGGGCTTCACGCTCGCCGAGGAGGCAGAGATCGCCGAAGCCGCGCGTCATGCAGCGATCGTGAAATCGGGAAACATGAGCCTCGGCGTGAACCTCCTCGCCCGCCTGGTACGCATCGCCGCCCAAGCCCTCGACGCCGATTTCGACATCGAACTCAATGAGATGCCCCACCGCCACCCGGTCGACGCCCCTTCGGGAACGGCGCTCCTCCTCGCCAAGGCCGCCGCCGAGGGCCGTGGCATCGACCTAGCGAGCCACAAGGTTTCCGCGCGCGAGGGCCAGGTCGGCCCGCGCCGGCGCGGCGATATCGGCTTCTCGGTGATGCGCGGCGGCTCGACGGTCGGCGACCACAGCGTGGTCTTCGCGGGGGAGGGTGAGATCATCGAACTCACCCACCGCGCTTTCGACCGTGCGATTTTTGCAAGGGGGGCCATCAAGGCCGCCCTCTGGACTCGCGGCAAGAAGCCGGGCCTCTATTCGATGTCGGATGTTCTCGGGCTATCGTAGGGGCGGATGGAACGGCTGCTGGTCCTCGTCCGTCACGGACAGAGCGAGTGGAACCTCAAGAACCTCTTCACGGGCTGGCGTGACGTCGACCTCACAGAGCTTGGCGTCACCGAGGCCAAGCGTGCCGGTCAGCTCCTGAAGGGGACGGGCCTCGAGTTCGACATCGCCTTCACCTCGGTGCTCCTCAGAGCCACGCGCACGCTCGACCTCGCCCTCGCCGAGATGGGCGTGGACGACATGCCCATCGTCCGCGACCAGGCGCTGAACGAACGCGACTACGGCGACCTCACCGGGTTGAACAAGGCCGAAGCCGCCGAACGCTGGGGCGCCGACAAGGTCCACGAATGGCGCCGCTCCTACGCCACCCCGCCCCCCGGCGGCGAGTCGCTGAAGGACACCGGCGCCCGCGTCTGGCCCTATTACCTGCGCGAGATCCTGCCGCGCGTGCTGCGCGGCGAGCGCACGCTCGTCACCGCCCACGGCAACTCGCTCCGCTCGCTGATGATGGTGATCGAGGGCCTCTCGCCCGAGGAGATCGTCGCCACCGAGATCGGCACCGGCATCCCGGTCGTCTACCGCCTGCTGGACGACAGCACGCTGGCGAGCAAGGCTGTCCTGAACCCTTAGTGTAGTCACCTCCTCGTGGTGTCATCGCCGGGCTTGTTCCGGCGATCCAGGGTCCGGCCGACTCGGGCATCGGGATGAAGACTCCGCCCCTCGCTCCAAGAGTCGGTACGACCGCTACCGGCGGCGACTGCTAACCCCCCGCCGCCACCCCCGCTTCCCACCCGAGGATCGCGCGTTTCCGCGTCAGCCCCCAATGGTAGCCGGTGAGGCTGCCGCCCTTGCCGAGCACGCGGTGGCACGGCACCACGAACGAGACCGGATTGCGTCCCACCGCCCCGCCCACCGCCCGCACCGCCGACGGCTGCTCGAGCTGCGTGGCGATCGCCGAGTACGACGTAGTCGCCCCGAACGGAACGCGCAGCAGCGCCTCCCATACCCGCACCTCGAAATCCGTCCCGATCAGCACCACGCGGAGCGCTCG
The DNA here is from genome assembly GCA_964402985.1 of uncultured Bauldia sp. Taxonomy (GTDB): domain Bacteria; phylum Pseudomonadota; class Alphaproteobacteria; order Rhizobiales; family Kaistiaceae; genus JADYYB01. Next base: position 9,888 of record CAYOET010000143.1, read on the forward strand.
GTCCTGCCGCCAGCTCGCCGGATCGAACACCCGAGTCACGTACCCCGCCGTCCCCTCGCGATCCTCGACGAACCGCGCCCTCGGCCAGCGCCGCGTCATGTCGGCGAGCACCGCTTCCTCCCCGCCGTCGTCGGCGAACGCCAGCCCGGCTAGGCCGCGCTCGGTCGCCATCACCAGCGCGTGGCCGAACGGGGAGGGGTGGAACGCCCAGCGTATCTCGATGCCTTCGCCGCGCGCCTTGTAGTCGCCGGGCGTGATCGCCTCGTGCGTGACGAAGAGGTCGTGGAGCCGCGAGGGCCCCGACAGCCCCAACTCGAAGCTCGCGTCGAGGAGCGAGGCGTCGCCCGCCAGCATCGGCCGCGCCCGGTCGAGCGTCACCGCCTGCAGGAACGTCTTCGGCGTCAGCCCTGCGCCGGCCGTGAACACCCGTTGCAGCGCCATCGGCGCAAGGCCCACATGCTCCGCGACCGCGGCGAGCGAGGGCTGCTCCTGCCAGCGCACGGTCATGAACTCGATCGCCCGCCGGATCAAATCGTAGTCGCGCGACGCGCGCGGCTGAGCGAAATCGAGGTCAGTGGGGACGGTGGGCGGTGTCGGCAAAGCGAGAGCACCAAGCATGAATCGGTCTCCTTCTGGAGACGATCTATGCGTTAGGCGGCGTGTGAACCACCCGTTTCCTGCACCCGGCCCTCGCGGATGTCCGCCATCGCGGCGTTGAGCGCCCTGGCAAAGCTCGCGCGGTCCTCCGGATTGAGGAAGCGCCCGAACAGGAAGGCCTTGCCGTGCGACACGATCCGCATCGCCCGGACGCCCCATTCGGTGCGCTCGATCTCGAGCCGCGACCAATGCGGCTGGAACGCCCAGCTTTGCTCGTTGCCGTTCGGCATGACCCGCTTGATGGTCAGCGTGGTCGGCGTCAGCTCGACCTCCTCGTAGGTGAGCGCGGAGCGGTAATTGGCGGAGAACGCGAGATAGACGAGGGCGATGTCGAGCCCGAAGAACCCCACCACCGGCCACGCCCCCATCAGCCAGAACGCGAGCCCCGCCGTGAACGAGACGGCGATGACGAACGCCATCAGGGTCAGGAAGCCGTTGGGGCTCAGCGATCGGTAGGGGGTGAGGGTCGCCTTGAAGAGGGGCGCCGGGTTGCTCTCGCTCATCACCCGTCAGTATAGCTGGCCAATGCCAGACTCAGAAACGCCGTCTCCGCCGCGCCGGGTTAATGCGCACCGTGGCCGGGCGAAGCGCGGGGCTCGGCTGACCAAGCCCGAAATCGAAGAGGTTTTCCGCCGTTTCGCGGAGCAGAACCCAGAGCCGAGAGGCGAGCTTGAACATGGCGATCCCTTTACTCTTCTGGTCGCCGTGGTCCTGTCCGCCCAGGCGACCGATGCAGGGGTTAACAAAGCCACGCGCGGTCTGTTCCGCATGGCCGATACGCCCGCCAAGATGGTGGCGCTGGGCGAAGAGCGGCTGATCGAGCAGATCCGCACCATCGGCCTCTTCCGCGGCAAGGCGCGCAACATCATCGCGCTGTCCGAGGCGCTGCTCCGCGAGCATGGCGGCCAGGTGCCGAACTCGCGCGAGGCGCTGGAAGCCCTGCCCGGCGTAGGCCGGAAGACCGCCAACGTCGTCCTCAACATCGCTTTCGGCGAGCCGACCATCGCGGTCGACACGCACCTCTTCCGCGTCAGCAACCGCACCGGCCTTGCCCCCGGCAAGACCCCGCTGGAGGTCGAGCTCGGCCTCCTCAAGGTCGTACCCGAGCGCTATCGCCTCCACGCCCACCACTGGCTGATCCTGCACGGCCGCTATGTCTGCATCGCCCGCAAGCCCAACTGCCCTGGCTGCCTCATCCGCGACCTCTGCCGCTACCCGGACAAGACCCCACCCCTTTCCTCCCCCTGAAAGGGGGAGGTGGCGCGCAGCGGCCCTCGGGCTTGACCCGAGGTGGGGGTAAGTCACCAACGCACGTACCCCCACCCCGTCGGCTTCGCCAACGGACCTCCCCCTTTCTTTCAGGGGGAGGAAAGGCTTGAGGCGCGCTCCTAGCGTGGACGTTGCATGAGGCGGCGTGCAAGAAACGCCCGGTCCCCGGAGAGCCCATGCCCACACCCCACCGCTTCGATGTCCTCGGCATCGGCAACGCCATCGTCGACGTCCTCGCCCACGCCGAGGATGATTTCCTCGTCACCAACCGCCTCGCCAAGGGCACGATGCGCCTCGTCGACGCCGAGGAGTCCGCGCGCCTCTACGGCGCCATGGGCCCGGCGGTCCAGGCCTCGGGCGGCTCGGCGGGCAACACCATCGCCGGAATCGCCTCGCTCGGCGGGCGCGCCGCCTTCATCGGCAAGGTCGCCGACGACGAGCTCGGCGACGCCTACCGCCACGACCTCGCCTCGCAGGGCGTCCATTTCGCGACCGAAGCGCTCGCCGGCGACGAGGCGACCGGCCGCTGCATGATCTTCGTAACCCCCGACGGCGAGCGCACCATGAACACCTTCCTCGGCGCCTCGCTCCTTCTCACCCCCGATGACATCGAACCGGCAATCGTCGAGGGCTCGGCGATCACGTACCTCGAGGGCTATCTCTGGGACCCGCCCGCGGCCAAGGACGCGTTCCTCGCCGCCTCCCGCATCGCGCGGAAGGCCGGCCGGCGCGTCGCGCTCACCCTCTCCGACCCGTTCTGCGTCGACCGCTACCGCGACGAGTTCCGCCGCCTCGTCGTCGACCGCGAGGTCGATATCCTTCTCGCCAATGTCCGCGAGCTCCATTCGCTCTATGAGACCGCCGACCTCGACACCGCCCTCGCCAGCCTCAGCGCCGAATGCCCGCTCGCCGCCGTCACCGCGAGCGCCGACGGCGCCTATGTTCTGACGTCGGGAGCCATCGAGCGCGTTGCGGCCCGCCCGGTCGAGCGCGTGGTCGATGCGACCGGCGCGGGCGACCTCTTCGCGGCGGGCTTCCTCTTCGGCGTCGCCCGCGGCTGGGCGCCCAAACGGAGCGCCGAGCTGGGCGCCCTCGCCGCCGCCGAGGTCATCGGCCACATCGGCCCGCGCCCCGAGACCAGCCTCGCCGACCTCGCGCGCCAGGCTGGCTTCTAGCCACGCCACACCTCAACCCATTGGCGAACTTGCGGCAATTGGCACGGCGCGGCCGTCCAAGCTAATGCTAGGGCGTGCGGAACGGACGCTCGTCGCCGATTCGCCCCACCAGGCTGAGGTGCTGGAATGTTCAAGGAATTCAGAGAATTCGCCCTGCGCGGCAACATGCTCGATCTGGCGATCGGTATCGTCATCGGCGCCGCCTTTACCGGCCTCGTCAATTCCGTGGTCTCCGACCTCATCATGCCGATCATTGGCGTGGTCACCGGCGGCATCGACTTCACCAACCTCTATTGGCAGCTCGCCGGCGCTCCCGCGCCGACCCTCGCCGCCGCCCGCGAGGCCGGCGCGACGATCGCCTACGGCAACTTCATCACGCTGGTGATCAACTTCATCATCGTGGCGTTCGTGCTGTTAATGATCGTGAAGGCGGTCAACCGCATGCGCCGCAAGCAGGAGGCCACCCCGGCCGCCGCCCCGCCGCCGCCCCAGGACGTGGTCCTCCTCCAGGAGATCCGCGACCTCCTCAAGAAGCGCCCGCTTTAGCCCGAATTGCGATGGGACAGCCGGGTCGCCGTCCCCACTCACCACGCGCCTCCCCGGCGAAAGCCGGGGTCCATCCCACTCGTCGCTCGAGCCGCCGTATGCGGTCGCGCGCTACCCCTCGTCTGCCATGGACCCCGGCTTTCGCCGGGGAGGCGATCATCTGACTAGGGAAATGTGAGTTTAACCGCCCGCCGGCGGAAACACCGCGAGCTTGGCGTTGCCGCCAACTTGGCGCATCCCGGAAGCTTCGTCCGCCTGCTCGACGGTGCGCGGCAGGTTGAGCTTCGCCCACACGTCGCTGAGCGCCGACGCGAGCTGGGCGATAAGCTCGTCGCCGTGGAACGGCGTCGGCGTGATGCGGAGGCGCTCCGTGCCGCGCGGCCCGGTCGGATAGTTTATCGGCGGGATGTAGATGCCGTGATCCTCGATCAGCATCTGGCTCGCCTGCCGGCACAGCTCCGGGTCGCCGACCAGCACCGGCACGATATGCGTCTCGTTGGCGATCACCGGCAGCCCGGCGGCCTTGAGCGCGGCCTTGGTGCGGTTGACGTTGCGCTGATGCGTCTCGCGCTCGCGGGTCGAGGCCTTGAGATGGCGGATCGAAGCGCCCGCCGCGGCGGCGAGCGCCGGGGGGAGGGCGGTCGTGAAGATGAAGCCCGGCGCGTAGGAGCGCACCGCGTCGACGATCGAGCGGCTGGCGGCGATGTAACCGCCCAGCACGCCGAAGGCCTTGGCGAGCGTCCCCTCGATCACGTCGATTCGGTCCATCACCCCGTCGCGCTCGGTGATGCCGCCGCCGCGCGGCCCGTAGAGGCCGACCGCGTGCACCTCGTCGATATAGGTCATCGCGCCATAGCGCTCGGCGAGGTCGGCGATGCGCGCGATCGGCGCGATGTCGCCGTCCATCGAGTACACCGACTCGAACACGATCAGCTTCGGCCGTTCCTTGCCGGCGGCGATTAGCAGCTCCTCGAGATGCTCGAGGTCGTTGTGCCGGAAGATCTTCTTGAGGGCGCCGGAGCGCCGCACGCCCTCGATCATCGAGGCGTGGTTGAGCTCGTCCGAGAGAACGACGCAATCTGGCAGGAGCCGGGCGATCGTCGAAATGGCGGCTTCGTTGGAAACGAACCCTGAGGTGAAGACGAGCCCGGCTTCCTTGCCGTGAAGGTCGGCCAGCTCGGCTTCCAATTCGACCAGCGGGTGGTTGGTGCCCGAGATGTTGCGCGTGCCGCCGGCCCCGGCGCCCATGCCGGTCGCGGCGTTGCACAGCGCCTCGATCACGGCCGGATGCTGGCCCATGCCGAGATAGTCGTTGGAGCACCAGACGGTGATTTCGCGCGCTGCCCCGTTCTGCCGCCAGATCGCGGCCGGGAAGCGGCCGGCAATGCGTTCGAGGTCTGCGAAGACCCGGTAGCGCTTTTCGGCGTGCAGCGCCTCGATGGCGCCGGCGAAAATTGACTCGTAATTCATGCGCTACCCACTGCCGGTCAGTGGCAGAAAACTTAGTTCGGAGAAACTCCAAAGTCCACGGGCAGGTTGCCACGCCACGGAAAGGTTACTTTCCGCCGAAATGGCTCGGGACGGCGGCGCCGGATGGGCGCCACGGCCGGCTAGATGCGGTAGAGCTGGAGCTTGTTGATGCGGTGGTCGGGGTGCTTGGCCGGGTCGACCAGCTGCTCGAGGAAGCGCACGCCCATCTCGGTCGGCGTCCGCCAGATCGCCTGCGCATGGGCGATCACCGCGTCGCCCACGACGTAGAGGTAGAAATCGTTCGGCACCGACACGTTGCCTTCGAGCCGCACCCGCGCGCCGTGCGCCGACAAATTCCTGATCTGGCAGTCGTAGCTCATGTTGAAATTGCCGAACAGCACGCGCCCGGCCTTGAGCGCGCGCGGACGGGGCTCCTGCCGCCGATCCGGGGCGCCCATTTCGCTGCTCGCTGCTGCCATCATGCTCATGACCATGAACGTAGTGTTTCAAGGGCAAGAAATCTCGTATTCCCGGCCGGAAATTTGATGACATTCTTAATGAAATCGCGGTCAGGCCCGCTCGCCCTCCCAGGTGCCGGCGCAGCCGAGGGTCGGCGAAGTCCAGCTTCCCGTAGCAACATCGCCCGCTACGGCGCCCCGGACGTTCACGACATCCTCGCGGAAGGCGACGCGGACGTTAACTCTTCCCGCCTCGCTGATCTCGCCGGAGGCGTCGACATTGAACCACCCGGCATATTCGACCTCCCCGTCGTCGACGCGGATCGAAAGGCTGAGGTCCTGCTCGCACTTGTCGCTCTGCCCGGTGACCTTGATCGACCAGCGCCCGTCATGGGACTCGACCGCGCGAGTGGGCGAAACCAGCCCGGCGAGGACGCCGGTGGCAAGAAGGGCGGAAAGGCTGGCGTTGCGGATCATGTTGACGGTCCCTTCTTTGTTGATTTTGCCGAGGGACCGCTTCGGCCTCACCTCGAATAGAGAGGTTTTGCCACCCTTCGCCTGAACCCTCTCCGAAGCAGCGGTTCATCTGCCGTTCAGCGTTTCGACACGGAACGGACCTCGTCCGCCGCGTGTTTGTTGACGAAGGACCAGCGCCCGCGAGGAAAGAATGAACAAGCCCGCCCAGCACCAGAACCGTCAGCCTGGCATTGAGGAGAAGATGCGGCCCGCGCCGCGTTTCGAGCCGTTCTTCCCCGGCGTCGGCAAGCTCAAGGGCAAGGTCGCGCTGGTCACCGGCGGCGACAGCGGCATCGGCCGCGCGGTGGTCGTCGCCTTCGCGAACGAGGGCGCCGACATCGCGATTGCGTATCTCAACGAGGACAAGGACGCCGAGGAGACCAAGGTGCTGGTCGAGGAGTTGAACCGGAAGGCGATCCTCATCCGCGGCGACCTCGGCGAGGAGGCCAACTGCAAGAAGGCGGTGGCCAAGACCCTTCAGGAGTTCGGCCGCCTCGACATCCTCGTCAACAATTGCGCCGAGCAGCACGTCGCCGAGGAGTTCGAGAAGGCGCCGTCCTCTCCGTTCGACAAGACCTTCCGCACCAATATCCTGAGCTACCTCTATTTGACCAAGGCGGCCCTGCCGGAGATGAAGAAGG
>CAYOET010000144.1:0-4398 GCA_964402985.1 uncultured Bauldia sp.
GAGAGGAACGAGAGGATCTCGATGACGACAATCAGCGGGGCGAGGTAGCCGGGGATGCCGGACGGCAGGAAGAGGCGGAAAAAGCCGAGGCCGTTCTTCATGAGGCCGTAGCCGACGACGATCGCCATGACCGTCATGGCGAGGCTGGCGGTGATGATGATGTGGCTGGTGACGGTGAAGAAATAGGGGAACATCCCGATCAAATTGGCGATCAGGATGAACATGAAGAGACTGAAGACGAGCGGGAAGAACTTCATCCCCTCGTGGCCGGCCGAGGTGCGGAGCGTCGAAGCGATGAACTCGTAGCTGATCTCGGCGATCGACTGGAGACGGCTCGGCACCAGGCCGCGGCGGGTGGTGGCGAGGATCAGGAAGCCGGAGGCCAGAACCACGATCAGCACCATGAACAGCGCCGAGTTGGTGAAGGAAAGGTCGAGGCTGCCGATGCGCAACGGAATCAACGGGTAGAGCTCAAACTGATGGATCGGATCGAGTTCCACGCGCCGTCTTCCCCTTTTGTCCTCAGTCGTCGAGGTCGTCGTCGACCCGTTCGGCTGGTCCGCCGATGGTCGGCGTCTTCACACGGCCGGCCTCGCGAAGCACGTTGAGCACGCCTGCCGCGAAGCCGAGTAGCAGGAACACGATCAGCCCGAAAGGCGACGTGCCCAGCCAAAGATCGAAAAGCCAGCCGAGACCGGCCCCCACCAAGACACCCGCGATGAAACCAGCCGAAAGCCGGAAGGCATCGCTAAGGCCTTTTCCCAATCCGGCCGCCGGGCTGGATTTCGCCGGCTCGACGATCCTCTGTTCCTTGATCGCATCGCCAAGCCGCTTCAGCCGAGCCGACAGCGCCGCCTCGTCCTCCGCCCCTCGCGAATCGAAATTGCCGGACCCGCCGTTCCTGTCGCTCATTTGCCTACCTGAGCGCCAAGCCGCCAAGAAAACCAAGCGCGACCGCTGAAAGCGGCGCGACCATAGATTTGCGCCGGAGGTGTGTCAAGCAAACGTGAGCATGTCTAAGCATCTGTTTTTGCTTGATGATTCGACCCTGTGCAGATGCGTCGCGGGAGCTGACGCAAGGCGGATGGCGGATGCGCTTCCGGGCGGCGGGCCGGCATGCCATTTTCGGGCCGAATCATGAGCCAGGCATCCCATCACGGCCCGGGCGGTCCACGGGCGATCGCGAGCCTCTTCGGCAAGGTGATCGAACCGGTGGTCGCCAAGCGCGGCTTCGCGACGGCGAACCTTATCGGCGCGTGGCCGGAGCTGGTCGGCGCACGGTTCGCCGCCGTGACCCAACCCGAGCGGATCAGCTGGCCGCGCGGCAAGGCGAGGGCCGAGGAGGCCGGAACGCTGACCGTCCGCGTCATGGGCGGGCACGCGGTCTATCTCCAGCACGAACTCGGCGCACTCCGCGACCGGATCAATTCGTTCCTCGGATTCCACGCCGTCGGGGAGATCAAGCTCGTTCAGATGCCGTTCACGCGGCCGGAGCGAAAAAGGCCCCTGCCCGAGCCAAAGCTCGACGACCGCCAGACGACGGAACTCGAGCGGCAGATCGGGTCGGTCGAAGACGAGGGCCTCCGCGACGCGCTCCGCGCGCTCGGCAGGGGCGTCCTCGCCGCCGACAAGAAGACGTGAAACGCTGGCGAGAGGCCCTGAAATCTGGCAGTTGAGCCGGTATGGGGCACTTCAACAGACGCCGCGCGAGCCCGCGCAGGCGCAGAAAATAGATCGGAAGGAGATCATGCGTATCGGACAGTTGATCAGAAGCGCAGCGGCCGGACTTGCCTTCCTGGCCGGCGTCGCAGGCCTTGCGGCCAGCGCGAGCGCTCAAGGCGTCGACCCCGCCACCGAGCCGCAGGCGCTGCCCGACATGGTTCTGGGCTCGGACACCGCCAAGGTGACGATCGTCGAGTACGCCTCGATGACGTGCCCGCACTGCCAGAACTTCCACGTCAACACCTTCCACCCGTTCGTCGAGAAGTATGTCGACACCGGGCAGGTGCGGTTCATCTTCCGCGAGTTCCCGCTCGACCTTCGCGCCGCCCTCGGCAGCATGGTGGCGCGCTGCGCCCCGCCGGAGCAGTACTACGACATCGTCGACATCCTCTTCCAGCACCAGTCCGAATGGGCGCCGGCGCAGGACCCGGTGGCGGCGGTGTTCAACCTCGTCAAGCAGACCGGGTTCAACGAGGCCTCGTACCAGGCGTGCCTGCAGAACAACGAGCTCTACGCCAACATCGTTGCGGTGGCGACGAAGGCACAGGATTATGGGGTTGATTCGACCCCGACCTTCTTCATCAACGGGCGGAAGGTCGCCGGAGCCCAGTCGCTTGCAGAGATGGACGCCCTCCTCCGAGACCTGCTCTAGTCGTTCGGCGACCAGTCGCTCGGCGACCAGTCGCCCCACGAACCGTTCGCGCTCGCGTCCCTCCGGGGCGCGAGCGTTTTCTTTTGCGGGACATTAGATGCATTTCACCCGCCTTCGCCTGACCGGCTTCAAGTCGTTCGTCGAGCCGACCGATTTCCTGATCGAGCCGGGGCTGACCGGCGTGGTCGGGCCGAACGGCTGCGGCAAGTCGAACCTCGCCGAGGCGCTGCGCTGGGTGATGGGCGAGAGCTCGTACAAGAACATGCGCGCCTCCGAGATGGAGGACGTGATCTTCTCGGGGAGCGGCAATCGCCCGGCGCGCAACGCCGCCGAGGTGAGCCTTGCCATCGACAACGCCGACCGCTCGGCGCCGGCGAGCTTCAACGACGAGGACGTCCTCGAAGTGGCGCGGCGGATCGAGCGCGACAGCGGGTCGAACTACAAGATCAACGGCAGGGAAGTGCGCGCGCGCGACGTGCAGCTCCTGTTCGCCGACGCCTCGACCGGCGCGCATTCGCCGGCGATGGTCGGCCAGGGGCGGATCGGCGAGCTGATCGCGGCACGGCCGCAGGCGCGGCGCGCGATCCTCGAAGAGGCGGCCGGGATCTCGGGCCTCCATAACCGGCGCCACGAGGCGGAGCTGCGGCTCCGCTCGGCGGAGCAGAATCTCGAGCGGGTCGAGGACGTGCTAACCGAGATCGAGCAGCGGCTCGACGGCCTCAAGCGCCAGGCGCGGCAGGCGACGCGCTATCGGGCCCTGTCGGGCGAGATCCGCAAGGCCGAGGCGGCGGCGTTCTATCTCCGTTGGCTCGCTGCCGGCTCGGCGGTGAAGGAAGCCGAGGCGGCGCTCGCCGCGGCGGCGACGCAGCTCGAGGAGCAGGCGGCGTTGCAGGCGCGGACGGCGCGTGACCATGCGGTGGCGGCGGCTGCGTTGCCGGCGCTTCGCGACCGCGCGGCGGCGGCGGGGGCGACGGTGCAGCGCCTCGCCATCGAGGGGCAGCAGCTCGAGGGCGAGGAGCGGCGGGCGCGCGAGCGCATCGCGGACCTTCGCGGCCGGATCGCGCAGAGCGAGGCCGACGTCACCCGCGAACGGCAAATCGCGGGCGAGCACCGGCAGATGATGGAGCGGCTCACCGCAGAGGAGGCCGGCCTCCGTTCGGCCGATGTCGGCGCGGAAGAGCGCGAGGCGACCGCGCTCGCCGCGATGCGGACGGCCGAGTCCGCGCTCGGCGAGGCGGAGCGCAAGGCGAGCGAGGCGACGACCGAGACGGCGGCGCTCAAGGCCAGGCGCGACACCCTTGCCGGCGTGGCGCGGAATGCCGCGACGCGGGCGGAGCTGAGCCGCAACGAACTCGCCGGGGTCGACCGCGAGCTCGGCGCGTCAGGCGCGCGGGCCACCGAGGACGCGGCGCGCCTCACCGCCGCGCGAGAGAGCGTGACCATTGCGGAGAGCGACCTCGCCGGGATCGAGCAGTCGGCGCACTCGGCCGAGGCGTACACGATAAAGACCGCGGAGGCGGAGAAGGTCGCGCGCGACGCGCGGCAGGTGGCGGAGCGGAAACTCGGCGACATCGATGCCGAGCGGCGCGCGGTGGCGCGGCTTCTCCAGCGCGACAGCGCCGGCGCGGCGCCGATCATCGACAAGGTCAGCGTCGATCCCGCCTATGAGCGCGCCCTTGCGGCGGCGCTCGGCGACGATCTCGACGCGCCGCTGGAAGCGACCTCGCCGGTCCATTGGCGCGAGGTCGCGGCGCTCGAGGACGACGCCGCGCTGCCCGAAGGGGTCGAGGTGCTCGCCAGCCATGTACGCGGGCCGCGGGAACTGGCGCGGCTGCTGGCCCAAGTGGGCGTGATCGAAGCTATGGACGGCGCGCGGCTGCAGGCACAGCTCCGGCCAGGACAGATGCTGGTGACGCGGACCGGCGACCTCTGGCGCTGGGACGGGTTCGTGGCGAGCGCCGAGGCGCCCACCGCGGCCGCCGAGCGGCTCGCCAACCGCAACCGCCTCGCCGCGCTCGACGCCG
>CAYOET010000145.1:0-16942 GCA_964402985.1 uncultured Bauldia sp.
ATCCTCGCCCATCGCCCAGTTGGCCGTGACCTCGCAGGTCCGGCCGAGCGCCGACCTCACCCAGGGCGGCGGGGACCGCATCATCCCGCCCCTCGCCCCGGGCGAGGGCGTCGCCGACGTCCAGGTCTTCGGCACCCAGGCGTCGGAGGTCCGCATCAGCGTCGACCCCAACGCGCTGACCGCCCGCGGCCTCACCGTCAACGACCTCCAGAACGCGCTCGACGACATCGCGCTTGATTCGCCCGCCGGCAGCCTCGCCGACCCCAACCGCTCCATCATGGTGCGCGCCGACGCCAGCGTGAAAAGCGCCGAGGAAATCTCGGCGATCCAGATCAATCAGACGACGCGTGTCGGCGACGTCGCGAGCGTGCTCTTCGGCCCCTCCGCCCGCACCACCGCGCTCCGCATCAACGGCGAGCCGGGCATCGGCCTCTCGATCATCCGCCAGGCGCAGTCCAACACGCTCGAGATCTCGGGCGGGCTCCACCGCGTCATCGACGACCTCAACGCCACGCTCCCCGACGATCTCTCGGTGATCGTCACTTCCGACGACGCCACCTTCATCGAAGGCGCGATCGAGGAGGTGCTGTTCGCGCTCATCCTCGCCACCGCGATCGTCATCGGCATCATCTACGTCTTCCTGCGCTCGCTGCGCATCACCTTCATCCCGGCCGTCACCGTCCCGGTGGCGCTGATCGGCACGCTCGCCGCGATGTGGCTGGTCGGCTTCTCGATCAACATCCTCACCCTTCTCGCGCTGGTGCTCGCGACCGGCCTCGTCGTCGACGACGCCATTGTCGTCATCGAGAACATCTCGCGCCGGCGCGGCGAGGGGATGGGCCCGCGCGCCGCCGCCGTCCTCGGCACCCGCCAGGTCTTCTTTGCGGTCATCTCGACCACCGCGACCCTCGCCGCGGTGTTCATTCCGATCTCGTTCCTGCCCGGACAGGCCGGCGAGCTCTTCACCGAGTTCGGCTTCGTCCTCGCTTTCGCGGTGGGGCTGTCCGCGGTCGTCGCGCTCACCCTCGTGCCGATGCTCGCCTCGCGGCTTGTCGGCGTCGAGAAGGAGGAGCGGCAGCGCAATCCGCTAAGCCGCCTCCTCGGCGGCTTCGGCAATCTCCTCTCCGCGATCTACCGCCGCCTCCTCGGCGCCGCGGTCAACGCCCCGCTCGTCACCATCGTCCTCTTCGGCCTCTTCGCGTCGGGCGCCTGGGCGGCGTTCCAGATGATCCCGCAGGAACTCGCTCCGGCCGAGGATCGCGGCGTCGTCTCGATCAACCTCTCGACCCCGCTCGGCGCGACCATCAACTACACCGAGGAGCAGCTCGGCCTCGTCGAGGCCGCCGTCCAGCCGCTCATCGATGACGGTGAGGCGACGCACACCTTCGCCGTCATCCGTTCGGGCGGCGAGGGCGCCTTCATCACCCTCACCCTCGCGCCGTGGGGCGAGCGCTCGCGCAGCCAGGGCGAGATCGCCGCCGACCTCACCCGCCGCCTCGCCAGCGTCCCGGGCGTCAGCGTCCAGGCCCGCAGCGGCAACAGCCTCGGCCTCCGTGCCGCCGGCAACAGCGGCGGTGGTTTGAGCTTCACCGTCACCGGCATCGACTACGACGAGATCTACGACGCCGCCCGCGATCTGCAGACCGTGATGGAGGAAAGCCCGCTCTTCGACACCGTGACGGTCAACTACAACACCACCCAGCCGCAGCTCTCCACGCTGATCGACCGTGAGCGGGCGACCGATCTCGGCGTCTCCACCAACACGTTGACCTCGGTCGTCCGCATGCTCCTCGACGGCCAGAACATGGGCGAGTATTTCGTCGGCGACACCGGCATCCCGGTGCGCGCCGACGTGCCCGAAGGGATGATCCAGGGCCAGAACGATCTCGACAACATCCAGATCGAAACCAGCGGCGGCCGCTTTGTCCCGCTTTCGAGCCTCGTCAAGTTCGAGGAGTCGGCGGTCGCCCCGAACCTCAACCGCCAGGACCAGCGCCGCTCGATCAATGTCAGCGCGACGCTCACCGCGGGCACCGCCCTTTCCGCCGCCATCCCAGAGATGCAGCGCCTCGCCGAGGAGAGCCTGCCCGAGGGGATGGAGACGGTGCTGACCGGCGAGGCCCGCCAGCTCCAGCAGACCTCGAACGACATCGTCTACACCTTCATCTTCGCGATCATCGTCGTGGTGCTGGTGCTCGCCGCGCAGTTCGAAAGCTTCACCAGCGCGCTCATCCTCTTCGCGACCGTGCCCTTCGGCCTCGCCGCCGCGATCTATTCGATGGTCCTGACCGGCAACACGCTCAACCTCTTCAGCGAGATCGGCCTCGTCATGCTGGTCGGCATCATGGCCAAGAACGGCATCCTCATCGTCGAGTTCGCGAACCAGCTCCGCGACCAGGGCCAGTCGGTCAAGGAGGCGATCATCAACGCCTCCAACATCCGCCTTCGCCCGGTGGTGATGACCATGATCGCCACCATCCTCGGCGGCGTGCCGCTCCTCCTTCAGGGCGGCGCGGGCGCCGAGTCGCGCGCCTCGCTCGGCTGGATCATCGTTGGCGGCCTCGGCCTCGCGACCTTCGCGACGCTCTTCCTGACCCCGGTCGTCTATTCGGTGATCGCCCGCCTCTCCAAGCCGCGCGCCGCCGAAGAGCGCCGCCTCGCCACCGAACTCGCCCACGCCGAACGCGGTCCCGTCTACCGCGAGCCCGGCAGCGACCTCCAGCCGGCGGAGTAAGCGCCGGCGCGCGCTTCCCCCACCTGCAGGGGGGAGGTGGCTGCGAAGCAGCCGGTGGGGGTACGTCGTTCGAGAGGCGGTTCGTCCAGACCCGCGCTTACCCCCACTGGCGCTGCGCGCCGTCTCCCCCCTTCAGGAGGAGAATGGGTAAGTCAGGTGCTGTTCTGAGAGGGAAGCCGTAGGGGGAGAGAGCGGTTCCGAAGATCCGCGCTTTCGCGTCGACAGAGCCGAGACTTCAGCGGCCATCGGCAAATGCCGGCGGCAAAAAGCACTTAGTGTCCCAGCCCGGAGAAAGCACATACTCGGAGCGTGCTGTCTCCCCCCATTCGGCTAAGAACGGTCTGCGCGGCGAGGCCAAAAACGCCGGCGAACCGAACTCGCGAGTGCCCCGTCCGGGCCAAAAAAACCGGTCGGAACGCCGATGACTCAATCACCCTTCAGATGCGAAGACAACAACACGTCCCATGCGAGCCGCCGGCCCGTTGAGCACCCCGCCTATGCCCCGCACAGATTCAGAAAACCCAGTGATCGCAGAGCTCTGGCGCGGTCGCCTGATCGAGTCCTCTCACCGCGGGGCACTCGCGGTGGTTGATTCAACGGGGATTCCCCTGTTGCTGTTCGGCAACGCCACTCGACCAATTTACCCGCGTTCGGCGATCAAGCTTCTGCAGGCTATTCCGCTCCTTGAAACCGGTGCCGCCGATTCCCTGGGCTTCGGCGACGAAGAGCTGGCGCTCGCGTGCGCCTCGCACAGCGGAACCCCGCGCCACGTCGACCTCGCCCGGCGGATGCTGAGCCGCGTCGGCCTTGCCGAGAACGACCTCGCCTGTGGCGGCCACTGGCCGATTAGCGACTCGGCTGCTCGGGCGCTCGCTGTGGCTGGCGGCAAGCCCGGCCGCCTCCACGACAATTGCTCCGGCAAGCACGCCGGCATGCTTTGTGTCGCCTTCCATCGCGGCGAACCCACTTCGGGCTACGAGACCTACGACCACCCGGTCCAAGCCCGCGTCCGCGACGTGATCGCCGAGTTCACCGGCCTCGCGCCCGGCCGCGCCAGGGCCGGCACCGACGGCTGCTCGCTCCCCAACTACGCCCTCCCGCTGACCGCTATGGCGCTCGCCTTCACCCGCATCGCGACCGGGAAGGGACTCTCTCCACCCCGCGCGGCGGCGGCGCGCCGGCTGATGGATTCCTGCCGTCGCCAGCCGGAGCTGGTTGCCGGCAAGGGCCGCTTCGATACCGAGATCCTCACCTTGTTCGGCCCCTCCGGCCCCTACCTCAAAGGCGGCGCCGAGGGCGTCCACTGCCTCGCCTTCCCCGAACGCGGGCTCGGCGTCGCGATCAAGATCGACGATGGCGACGGCCGCGCCTCGGAGATCGTGGCCGCGCTCCTTCTCTCCGCGCTCGCTGATCCGAGCGCGGACCAGAAGGCCAAACTCTCGGCCATGGTCGACAAGGTCGAGAAGGACCGCCGCGGCAACCCGGTCGGAATCTTCCGCCCGTCGGATGCGCTGCGGGAAGCGGTCGCTACCCTCGCCTGAAACGAAAAAGCGCGGCCCGCTGGCCGCGCTTCTTTCCCCAAACTCGGATGCGGTGTCGGCTAGGCAGCCGGACCGCGATAGAGCTGATGGCATCCGCCGCAGTTCGGCGACACGGCGGCCATTGCCGCGCGCAGCGACTCGACCCCGTCGGCAGCCGCGTTGGCAGCGGTGGCCGCATCGGCCGAGAGCTTTGCCGCGCGCGCCTGAACGTCGGCCATGTTGGCCCAGATCGCCGGAAGCGCGCGCGTCGGCGGGGTCCCGCCGGTCTGGCTGCCCTCGGGGAAGAGGGCAGGGAAGCGCACCATGTTGCCGGCGATCGTCGTCAGCGCGGCGGTCGCCGCGGCGGCGTCATAGGTAGCGCCGGGCATCAGCATGGCGTTGATCGCCCCCACCGACGCGCCGTTCGAGCGCATGATCGCCTTGCGAACCGCGATCGGGTCCGTAACCGTCTGCGCATACGCGAGGCCGGCCACCGCCGTCGCCGCGACCAGCGCCACACTCACCAAAACCTTTATCCTCATCGTCTCCCTCGCCCTTGAGTGGGGCCTTTTGCCCCACCTTGACTGTTCGGCCCGGTTCTTGGGCTTGGCAAGGGGAGGGAACCCCTCTCACATCCAAGTGATCCTGCCGTGATTAGAATTCTTCCGATCGGGCCCGAGCCGAGGCGACGCCTTGGCTGTTGCCGCGTCCGAAGCCGGGACCTATCTTCCCGACCCCACCCTTTGGCCACTCGCCACGATCTCTAAGAGGAGCCCGCCATGGCGTTCGAACTTCCCCCGCTTCCCTATGCCTACGACGCCCTGCAGCCCTTCATGTCGGCGGAGACCCTCCAGTTCCACCACGACAAGCACCACCAGGCCTATGTCACCAAGGGCAACGAGCTTCTCGCGGGCTCCGGCCTCGAGACCAAGAGCCTCGAAGAGGTCGTCCGCCAGAGTTTTGGCAAGAACGCCGGCCTCTTCAACAATGCCGGCCAGCACTACAACCACATCCATTTCTGGCAGTGGATGAAGAAGGGCGGCGGCGGCAAGAAGCTCCCGGCCGCCCTCGACAAGGCGGTCACCAGCGACCTCGGCGGCTACGACAAGTTCCGCACCGATCTCGTCGCCGCCGGCATGGGCCAGTTCGGCTCGGGCTGGGCCTGGGTCGCCGTCCAGGACGGGCGCCTCGCCATCATGAAGACCCCCACCGGCGAGAACCCGCTGGTCCACGGCGGCACGCCGATCCTCGGCGTCGATGTGTGGGAGCACTCCTATTACATCGACTACCGCAACGCCCGTCAGAAGTACCTCGAAGCCTTCGTCGACAGCCTCATCAACTGGGACCACGTCGCCGACATGTACGAGAAGGCGCGGTAGAAGCCCTGCTCGAGAGATGCCTCCCCGGCGAAAGCCGGGGCCCATGCTCGGGTTGTCACTCGTGGGACGGTCGTATGACCCCGGCTTTCGCCGGGGAGGCGGCATGGGAGCGCGAAGACCTACCCCTCCGCCTCGAACTCCATCGCGTAGCCATTCATGCAGTAGCGGAGCCCGGTCGGCTTCGGCCCGTCCCGGAACACGTGGCCGAGATGCCCCTCGCATGACGCGCAACGCACCTCGACCCGGCGCACCATCAACGGGATGAGCGGCCCCTCTTTCCGCTCCTCCACCGCCTCCGCGCCGAGCGGAGCGAAGAAGCTCGGCCACCCCGTCCCCGACTCGAACTTGGTCCCGGCGTCGAAGAGGGGATTGCCGCACCCCGCGCAGCGATAGATGCCCGGGCGCTTCTCCTGCAGGAACGGCCCGGTGAAGGCCATCTCCGTTCCCGCCTGTCGAAGGATGTAGAACTGGATCGGCGACAGCTGCGCCTCCCACTCCTTCTTCGACTTCTCGACCTTCGCGCGCTCGCTCATCGTCTCCGTCCAGATCCCCCAAATCGGTGACACGCCGCCCACGATTCAGGCAACCGCCGCGCTCTCACAAAATCGTTCGCCTTCGCAGCCAAATCGGAATATTCGATCCTCGGTCGCCGTGGGGGCGGTCCAAGATCAAGGTGATTGGAAGAAGCCGACGGATGCGCCTGGCCGCGATGTTTCTCGTCCTCTTCGGCTTTTGGCTCCTCCTCTCGGGACACTACACCCCGTTCCTGCTGATCAGCGGCGCGGCGGTATCCCTTATCATCGCGCTCCTCGGCCTCCGCGTCGGCTATCTCGACGAGGAGGGTCTGCCGGTCGAACGCATTCCCGCAGGGTTGCGCTACTGGCCGTGGCTGGTCAAAGAGATGGCCAAATCCGCCTTCGATGTGACCAGGATCGTGCTGAACCCGCGCCTCCCGATTTCCCCGCGCCTATTCCGCACCGGCATCTCGCAGGAGACCGATATCGGCGTCGTCACCTATGCGAGCTCGATCACCCTCACTCCCGGCACGATCACGGCGATCTACGACCGCGAGGACCGCGAGCTCGTCGTGCACGCGCTCACCGAAGCCGGCGCCGCGGGGGTCCGCGAGGGGACGATGGACCGCCGCGTCCGGCGGTTCGAGGGCAGGGCGCCCCATAAGCCGGCGGGTGGGGCGCGGGCGTGACCTACGTCTTCCTCGCCGGCCTTCTCGCCGTCTTTTTCGCCCTTGCGCTCTTTGTCGTCCGCGCCCTCAAGGGACCGACCATCTTCGACCGCCTCGTCGCCGCCAATTCGGTGGGCGTCGCGGCGATCGTCTTTCTCGCGCTCTATGGCTTCTTCACCGGCCGGCCCGAATTCCTCGACATCGGCCTGACCTACGCGCTCCTCAACATCGTCGGCGTCTTTGCGGTGCTGAAATTCTTCCGCTACGGCGGCCTCGGCGCGGCAGGGGAGGAGCCGTGATCCTCGACCTCCTCCGCGATCTCCTGGCCGCAATTCTGATCCTCGGCGGCGGGTCGTTCGTCATCATCGGCGCGCTCGGCATCAACCGCATGCCCGACGTCTTCACGCGCCTCCACGCCGTTTCGCTCTCCGATACGATCGGCGCCAGCCTCATCCTTCTCGGCCTCGCCGTGGAGTCGGGCTGGAACCTGGTCACGGCGCGGCTCGTCCTCCTCGCCCTCTTCCTCGTCTTCGCTGGCCCGATGGCCACGCACGCGGTCATCCGTGCCGCGCTCCACGCCCGCCTCAAGCCGCTCGGCGTTGACGAGAGCGCCGAACCCGGCTCGGCGCTCGAGAAGGGCGCCTCCTGATGGCGGAGGCGACCATTTTCAACGCCGAGGCGCTGTTCACCATGGCGCTGCTCACCGGGCTCGCGGTGCTGACCTTCGGCATCGCGCGGCTCCGCAACCTCTTCGGCGTGGTCGTCATCGCGAGCATCTACAGCTTCATCCTGGCGACGGTGCTGGTCGTCCTCGACGCGGTCGATGTCGCCATGACCGAGGCGTCGGTCGGCGCCGGGATCTCCGCCGTCCTGCTGCTGAGCGCGCTGCATCTGACCAAGACCGAGGAGTCGAAGCCCGTCCACTCCTCGCTTCTTCCGCTCTTCGTCTCCGGCGTGACCGGCGCGATCCTCGTCTGGGGCACGCTCGACCTGCCCGCCTTCGGCGACCCCAATCAGCCGATCCACACCGCCGGCCCCGACTATCTCGAGCGCACCGTGCCCGAGACCGGCATCGCCAACGCCGTCACCTCGACCCTTGCCAGCTACCGCAGCTTCGACACGCTCGGTGAGACGACGGTGATCTTCACCGCCGGCATTGCCGTTCTCGTGCTCCTCAAACGCTCCACCCGCCGCAAGCCGAAGCCGGGGGAGGGCGACAATGCGCTTTGACGCCATCCTCCGCATCGCGACCAAGATTCTTCTGCCGCTGGTTCTACTCTTCGGCGTTTACGTCCAGTTCCACGGCGACTACGGGCCGGGCGGCGGCTTCCAGGCGGGCGTTATCGTCGCCGCCGGTTTCATCGTCTACGGGCTGATCTACGGCCTCGGGTCGCTGATGCGGATCATCCCGCCCTGGTTGGTCGAGACGCTCGTCCCCCTCGGGGTCGCCATCTACGCCGGCACCGGCGTTGTCGGCTGGCTGACCGGCGGCAACTTCCTCGACTATTCCCGTTTCCGGGAGGATGTGCACGTCGCCCAGGAGACCGGCGTCTTCCTCGTCGAACTCGGCGTGCTCGTCACGGTCTCGAGCACCATGCTCGCGATCTTCTACGCGTTCGCGGGGCGCGAACGCTCATGACGATACTCAGCGAGTTCGTCGGTCACTACAACCAGTGGATCACCATCTTCCTGATGGTCGCCGGGCTCTACATCGTGGTTGCCCGCGGCAACATGATCAAGAAGCTGATCGGCCTCTCTGTGTTCCAGACTTCGGTCTACCTGCTGTACATCCTGCCCGGGAAGCTCCTCGGCGGCACCGCCCCGATCATCGCTGAAGGCTTCGCGGTTTATTCCCACCCCCTCCCGCACGTTCTCATCCTCACCGCGATCGTCGTCGGCGTCGCGACGCTCGCCCTCGGCCTCGCCCTCGTCGTCCGGATCAACGAGGCTTACGGCACGATCGAAGAGGACGAGATCTTCTCCAGGAACGACCAGGACTGATGCTGGCGCTGGTCGATCAACTGCCGCCGCTTCTGGTCGTCGTCCCGCTGTTCGGGGCGATCCTTGCCGCCCTCTCGCGGAAGGGCGCGGTCGCCTGGGTGATCGCCGAGATCGTCGCCGTCGCGGTCCTCCTCATCGCCGCGGCGCTCCTCCTCCAGGTCTCGGTCATCGACACGATCTCGTACCGCCTCGGCGGCTGGGCGCCGGACATCGGCATCGAGTACCGGGTCGACCGCATCAACGCGCCGATCCTCCTCCTCGTCTCTGCGATCGCCGCCGCGATTGTGCCCTTCGCCCTGCGCAGCGTCGCCGCCGAACTGCCGCCCGAGAGGCAGGCATGGTTCTACACCATGTTCCTCCTCTGCCTGACCGGGCTCCTCGGCATCGCCATCACCGGCGACGCCTTCAACGCCTTCGTGTTCCTCGAGGTGTCATCGCTCTCGATGTACACGCTGATCGCGCTCGGCAAGAACCGCCGCGCCCTCATCGCCGCGTATCAGTACCTGATCATGGGGACGATCGGCGCCACCTTCTATGTCATCGGCGTCGGCCTTCTCTACGTGATGACCGGCACGCTCAACCTTGGCCTCATCGCCGAGCGCATCGCCGACATCGAGGCGGCGCGGCCGGTCCTCGCCGCGCTCGCTTTCATCGTGGTCGGCATCAGCCTCAAGCTCGCGCTCTTCCCGCTCCACCTCTGGCTGCCCAACGCCTACGCCTACGCGCCAAGCTTCGCGACCGTCTTCCTCGCCGCCACCGCCACCAAGGTCGCCGTCTATCTCCTCGCCCGCTACATCTTCGGCGTTTTCGGGATCGAGTTCATTTCCACGCAGCTCCCGGTCAACCAGGTGCTGCTAGGCCTCTCGCTGGCGGCCGTCGTCGTCGCCGCCGTGGTCGCGGTCAACGAGGACAACGTCAAACGGATGCTGGCCTACTCTTCGGTCGGCCAAATCGGCTACATTACCCTCGGCCTCGCCATGGCGACCCTCTCCGGCGTCACCGGCGGCTACCTCCACATCCTCGCCCACGGCATCACCAAGGGCGCGCTCTTCGCCGCCGTCGGCGCAATCGTCTACCGCACCGCCGGCTCGGCGCGGCTCGCCGATTTCGCCGGCATCGGCCGCCGCATGCCGCTGACCATGACGGCCTTCGTCATCGCGGCCTTGAGCCTCGTCGGCATCCCCGGGACGGTCGGCTTCCTGTCGAAGTGGTACCTCGTCCTCGCCGCCATCGAGCTCGGCTGGTGGTGGCTCGCCGCGATCATCGTGCTGAGCTCGCTGCTCGCGATCGTCTATCTCGGCCGCGTCGTCGAGATCGCCTTCTTCCGCGAACCCTCCGCCGCCACCGCCAGCGCCACCGAGGCCCCGCCCTCGATGCTGCTGACACTCTTCCTCCTCACCGCCGCAACGCTCTTCTTCGGCCTCCGCACCGACCTCGTCGTGATCAGCGCCCGCGCCGCCGCCGCCGCGCTCCTGGGCGCCATGCCATGATTGGGCTCGCTCACCTCCCGCCAGACCGAGCCAACTTGCCCGCCCTCCGGGGGGCACGCCGCCATTCGGCTCGCGCCGACCAGCCCCCTCTCCCCGGCGGGGAGAGGGTTGGGGTGACGGGGCTCCACCCCTCCGGAGAGGTCGCTCGAGCGCGCCCCATCCGGATAGACATGTCCCCCCTCACCCCAACCCTCTCCCCACCGGGGAGAGGGGACGCGCCTCTTTTTCGACGCATAGTGCGTGGGGGAGCCCGACGCATGGTACGTGAGGGAGCCGAGCTCGACCGGTCGGAGGGCGGAGCCGCGCGATGACTCCCGAAACGCTCACCCTCGCGTCGGTCATCGTCCCCGCTGTGGCGGCGCTGCTTGTCCCGCTGACGGGCCGCTGGCCGAACCTGCGCGAAACGATCACCATGACGGCGAGCTTCGCCACCGCCGGCATCGTCATCCTGTTGGTGCTGGCGGTCCTCGCCGGCGCGCGTCCCGAAATCCATCTCGCCACGCTCCTGCCCGGCCTCGATATCGCCTTCGCCGTCGAGCCGCTCGGTGCGCTCTTCGCGGCGACCGCGGCGATCCTCCGCACCGCGAACTCGCTCTATTCGATCGGCTACCTCCGCGCCAACCGCGAGCCGCGCCAGACCTTCTTCTATTTCTGCTTCGGCATCGCCATCACCGCCACGATCGGCGTGGCGCTTGCCGGCAATCTCTTCACGCTCTTCCTTTTCTACGAGCTCCTCACCCTCTCGACCTACCCGCTGGTCACCCACCGCGGGACGCCGGAGGCGGTGCGCGCCGGCCGCCTCTACCTCCTCATGCTTCTCGGCTCGTCGACGGTGCTCCTTCTCCCGGCGATCATCTGGACCGGCTTCGCCGCCGGCACCCTCGACTTCGCCGCCGGCGGCACGCTCGACGGCAAGCTCGCCCCCGCGCTCGTCCCGGTGCTTCTCGCACTCTACGTCTTCGGCACCGGCAAGGCGGCGGTGATGCCGATGCATTTCTGGCTCCCCGCGGCGATGGTCGCGCCGACCCCCGTCTCCGCGCTCCTCCACGCCGTCGCCGTCGTGAAGACGGGCGTTTTCGTCATCCTCAAGGTGATGGTGCTGGTCTTCGGCACCGGCTTCCTCGTCGCGACCGGCGGCGCGGAGTGGCTGATCTACGTCGCCGGCTTCACGGTCCTCGCCGCTTCCTTCGTCGCCCTAAGGCAGGACAACCTCAAACGCCGGCTCGCCTACTCGACCATCAGCCAGCTCTCCTACATCGTGATGGCCGCCGCCGTGCTGGCCCCGCTCTCGGTGGTCGGCGCGGTCCTCCACCTCGCCGCCCACGCCGTGTCCAAGATCAGCCTCTTCTTCGTCGCCGGCGCGCTCCACACCGCCGCCCATGTCGACCGCGTCAGCGACATCGACGGCGTCGGCCGCAAGATGCCCTGGACGATGGCCGCCTTCGCCATCGGCGCGATCTCGATCATCGGCCTCCCTCCGACCGCTGGCTTCCTCGGCAAATGGTTCATGCTCGGCGGCGCGTTCGAGACCGGGCAGTGGTTCGTGGTCGGCGTTCTCGTCCTCTCGACAATCCTCAACGCCGCCTACCTCCTGCCCATCGCCTACAACGCCTTCTTCCGCCCGCTGCCCGCCAAGCGCGGGGAGGGCCCCCACGCGATGAAGCGGGGCGAGGGCCCGGCGGCGATGCTCATCGCGCTGCTCGCGACCGCCATCGGCACGGTGGCGCTCTTCTTCTTCCCGAACGCGGCGCTAGACCTCGCCCGAGCCTTCGGAGGAGAGTAGATGGCCCCGACCCCCGAACCCGATCACTGGCTCGTCCGCCCATCGACCATCCGCCGTCTCTGGATCGGCTTCGCGGTGGTCCTCGCGCTGACCGTGCTCGCCGACCTCTTCATCGAACGCCACCCGATCTTCGGCCTCGAAGGCACGTTCGGCTTCGACGCCTGGTTCGGGTTCGTCTCGTGCGTGGTGCTGATCGTCCTCTCGAAGGCGCTCGGCGCGTTCCTGAAACGCTCCGACCGCTACTACGACGGGGACCGCTCGTAATGGTCGGCCTCATCCCCTTCACGCTGATTTTCGGCGGCGTGCTGCTCACCTTCCTCCGCGGCACCGAGCGCTGGGGCATCCTCGTCGGCGCCCCGCTCATCACGCTCGTCCTGGTGCTCTTCGTCCCCGACGACGCGACGTCGACGATCTTCTGGCTCGGCTACGAGCTGCAGCCCTTCCGCCTCGACCGGCTCGCCCGCTTCTTCGCGCTCGCCTTTTCGATCGCTGCCCTCGCCGGCGGCATCTTCGCGATGCGCCAGGAGCGGAGTGCCGAGCTGTCGGCCGCCTTCGTCTATGCCGGCGCGACGCTCGGCGTGGTCATGGCCGGCGACCTCATCACGCTCTTCATCTTCTGGGAGGTGATGGCGATCGCATCGGCGGTCGTGATCTGGAGCGCGGGCGGCAACGCGCTCGCCGCCGGCCAGCGCTACATCCTCGTCCACCTCTTGGGCGGCGTACTCCTCATGGCCGGCATCGCCGGCGAGGTCGCCCAAACCGGCTCGCTCCTCTTTGGCCCGCTCCAGGCGGATTCGCCCGCCCGCATCCTCATCCTGCTTGCCTTCCTCATCAACGCCGGCGCGCCGCCGTTCTCGGCCTGGATGCCCGACGCCTATCCGGAGAGCTCATGGTCGGGGATGGTCTTCCTCTCCGCCTTCACCAGCAAATGCGCGCTCTACGTGCTGCTCCGCGCCTTCGCGGGCGAGGACATCCTGATCTGGGTCGGCCTCTACATGACCTTCTACGGGATCGTCTACGCGCTCCTCGAGAACGACATGCGTCGCATCCTCGCCTATTCGAGCGTCAACCAGGTCGGCATCATGGTGGTCGGCGTCGGCATCGGCACCGGCGCGACTCTCGCCGGCGCCGCCGCGCTCGCCTTCGCCCACGTCATCTTCAAGGTGCTGCTGGTAATGTCGGCCGGCGCGGTGCTCTACGCGACCGGCAAGCGCCGCTGCACCGATCTCGGCGGCCTCTTCCGCACCATGCCCTTCACGACCATCGCCGCGATCGTCGGCGCGCTCGCCATCTCCGCCTTCCCGCTGACCTCAGGCTTCGTCGCGAAGTCGCTGATTACCGAGGGCTCGGCCGAAATCGGCCTCCGCTGGGTCTACTACCTGCTCGTCGCCGCTTCGGCGGGCGTCTTCCTCCACGCGGGCATCAAGTTCCCGTGGTTCGTGTTCTTCGCCAAGGACTCCGGCCTCCGCCCAGCCGACCCGCCGCTCAGCATGCGCGTGGCGATGTCGATCTGCGCTGCGCTCTGTGTCCTCATCGGCATCTTCCCCGGGATCTTCTACGGCCTTCTGCCCTGGGTGGTGGACTTCCACCCCTACACGGCCGACCACGTCGTCACGCAGCTCCAGCTGCTGCTCTTCTCCGGCCTCGCCTTCTTCCTTCTTCTCGGCTGGATGAAGCGCACCAACACCATCACCCTCGACCTCGACTGGCTGTGGCGCCGCGCCGGCGCGGTGCTGGCGCGAGAGTTCAACCTAAGAG
Source organism: uncultured Bauldia sp. (assembly GCA_964402985.1). Classification (GTDB taxonomy): domain Bacteria; phylum Pseudomonadota; class Alphaproteobacteria; order Rhizobiales; family Kaistiaceae; genus JADYYB01. Next base: position 13,849 of record CAYOET010000145.1, read on the forward strand.
GGAGCGCAGCGCGTCTTGCCATCGCCAATCGTGCGACGAAGGCAGGCGCGCGCATCCTCCGCGCGGTCTATCGCTCGTACGGGCCGAGTGGCATTCTCGCCCGGCCGTGGCCGACCGGTAGCATGGCCTTTTGGACGACCGTGCTGCTCGCCGCCTATCTCGTTCTCGATTATTTCTGACCTCGCAGAGGTGATTCGCACCGAATCAGCAGCGATTTCTAGTTCGGGACGCATATCAGCCGAATCTGGCCGGATTGTTGCTATATAGCCTAGCTGTGGACTAGTGGACCGAACAGCGACAATTGATGAGGTCTACTGATCGCAGTATCCGAGCCGTTGGCGTAATTTGCTGTTGTATTTGCCTATGGCAAACTATATAGCGTCTCTTGCATATTTTTCGGGTTGGACAGGTGATGTCGGGGCGGTTGCTGCGAATCCCTTGTGCAGCCCCTTCTCTTTCGCTCACCGCCTGAGCAGTTTGAAATATTTGTCTAAGGACCTCAAAGGATAGGTACGAAATGGCTGAAGAAAACATCGGGACGGAGCTGATCGACCTGACGGCTGACATCGTCTCCGCCTATGTCAGCAACAACTCGGTCGCCGCCAACGATCTGCCCCGTCTGATCGCCGACGTGCATCAGGCCCTTTCCCGCACGCACGAAGGCACCATCGAGCCGGAGCCGGAGCCGCTCGTCCCGGCGGTGAACCCCAAGAAGTCCGTCTTCCCCGACTTTATCGTCTGCCTCGAGGATGGGAAGAAGTTCAAGTCGCTGAAGCGCCACCTTCGCACCCACTACGATCTTTCGCCCGAGGAATACCGCGAGAAGTGGGGCCTCCCGCCCGACTACCCGATGGTCGCCCCGAACTATGCGGCCGCGCGCTCCGCCCTCGCCAAGAAGATGGGCCTCGGCCAGCAGCGTCGCCGTCGCGGCTGAATCTCCGCCTTTCGCATCCCAACCGAAAGCCCCGCAATTGCGGGGCTTTTTGTTTGGCGGGCAGGAGGGGCTGGCAATCCGGCGGGTGCCACACCGTTGTTGTCATTGCCGGACTTGTTCCGGCAATCACGGTGAAAATCGCGCCGACATGGACAGATCCCTCGTCCTGAACCGCGGGAAAGCCTGCGGCACGCTGGATTGCCGGAACAAGTCCGGCAATGACAAAGGGCAGGGGAGGTTGGGAAAAGTCGGCCTCGGGTCGTCGGAGGGATCTACTGCTCTAAACCCCGACGCGTTGCGCCCGCGCTTCCGCCTTGATCCGCTGCACCAGGGCGCGAAGCCCGTTCGACCGCTGGGTGCTGAGGTGTCCGGCGAGCCCGAGCCGGTCGAAGATCGCCTCGGCGTCGATTGTCTCGATCTCCGCCGGCGTCTTCCCCGAAAAGAGCGCGATCGCCACCGCGACGAGCCCCTTCACGATCAGCGCGTCGCTGTCGCCCGCGAAGTCGAGGCGCGGCGCGTCCTCGCCGCGTCTGATATCCGTCTGCAGCCAGACCTGGCTGGCGCAGCCATTGACCTTGTTGGCGGCGTTGTGCGCTTCCGCAGGCAGCGGCGGCATCCGCCGGCCGAGCTCGATCAGATAGCGATAGCGGTCGTCCCATTCCTCGAGGAACGAGAAATCCTCGACGATGGTCTCGATCGACGGCGAAGCCTGAGCGTCCATACGCTCGCAATATAAGATCGGACGGGGAGTTGGGAACCCGGCTAGGGCGCCGAGGCGACCACTAAGGTGTCGCGGCTCGAATTGGGCCGCTGCCACGGCATCGCGCGGTCGGCGTCGGTGAGGGTGCCCAAAGTCGTGGCCGCGACGGGTTGTTCGTTGGCCTGATCGAGCCGGTCGGCGAGGAATCCGAGCAGGAATTCCGCTCCCTGCCAGGCCTTTTCGCCGATCACCGAGAGCGCCGTTCCGCCGGTGGCGCAGGCCTCCGGGTTGCGGCTGCAGAACCCCGAGAGATCCGCGATCGTCGCTCCCGCTGCGCTGACCGCCTGGCCCAGCGTCACCCGCGGCGCATCCGTGCCGCTGTCCGGGTCGCCCGGAATGAGCAGGATGACCAGGCACAGCCAGAAAGCCGACCGGATCAGGAAAAACATGCGCTGCGAGCCCGAATTCTTTCTCAGCCGGCCCTTTTGCCGGCCCGCGATAAATACAGGCCCGGTTTGAAGGCCCGGTTCCGGAATTGATTAGAAATTGAGGCATCTGCCGTGGCGCCCACCGAGCCGAGAGATGGCCGAGTCTGCGGTCGCCTTAGCCTTCCCTTAAGGCCGATCGTGACAACATCCGCGCGGGCTGGGAACGACGCGTAACGCATACCCGAGAGGCAGGGATCTTTAGTTTGCCAATGAGTACGGCCTTGGCGTCCTTCCGCCGCTGGCTTGACGCCGCTGTTCCTGCCGTGCCGGCGGGTGACGGCGTCAGCGCACACCGCCAGCGGGTGTTTATCGCCAACCAGTTCGTCGCTGGTCTGCTGGCGCTCGCCGCCTTTCCGCTTTGGCTGGCCTTCGCCGGGCCGGTCTCGCCGGCCGAGGCGCTGACCTTCGTCTGGCTGTCCGCCCCGCTGCTCGTCGCCGTTTTCCAGTGGAAGACCGGTCGCACCGAGACGGCGCATCTCCTTTCCGCCACCGCCTTCACCATCCTCCTCGTCTGGGTGTCGGCCCTCACCGGCGGGCTCGGCTCTCCGGTCCTCGTCTGGCTGGCGGTGATTCCGATCGAGGCCGCGCTCTCCGGCTCGCGCCGTATCTCGGCTACCGCCGCGGGCATCGGCCTCGCCGGACTCGCGCTCCTCTGGGCCGGGCTGCAGAGCGGCTGGCTGCCGCCGACTGCCCCGCCCGCCGCGGCCGTCGGCATCTTCATCATGGTCGCGGCCATCGTCTATGCCGGCGCCCTCTCGCTCGCCCTCGAGACGCTGCGCCGCGACACCGAGGACCATGCCCGCCTCGGCGAGGCCCGCTATCGCCTCCTCGCCGACCATGCCACCGACATGATCACCTGCCACGCCGCCGACGGCAGCGTGCTCTTCGCCTCGCCCGCCGCCCGCGGGCTGATCGGCCTGCCCACCGCCCAGCTCCTGGGGGAGGGCCTCTTCGCCCGCGTTCACGTCGCCG
>CAYOET010000146.1:0-7453 GCA_964402985.1 uncultured Bauldia sp.
TGGGCGGGGAAGGATGAGGCATTCGTACAACCTCGCGCTGTTTGGCCATCCGGGGAACGGAACGCTCCGCGATTTGACGAAGGTAGCCGCCCTGGTGGCGGAGCTGCATCCGGACATCAACGCGGTGGCGATCTCCTGCAAGCAGGATCTGCGCGGGCTTGGCGCGACGCTCGCCCTCGCGTTCAGGCCGACGCTGGCGATCGAGCTGGCCCGTCCGCGCCTCGCGCCGATCGGCCGCGGGTTCCGGCTCCGACAGCTGCGAGTTCCGCGCAACCAGCCCGGCTATTCGAAGATCGAGGAGCTCGGGAGACTAGCCGCGGCCAGCATCCCGGTGCCGAAATGGATAGAGATCAAGCCAGACACGAAGCTCGATCCCGAGGAGTGGGGTCCCTATGTCGTCGTGAAGCCCAGCGTGGGCGGCCGCGGCTACAACGTGGTCATTCGCAGAACCGCGCGCGCGCGGTTCAAGTCCCCAGACAACCACGACGCCGACTCGCTCGGTCGATTGGCGCCGATGATCGCCCAGGAGTTCATCTACACCGGCCTTCGCCCCGAGAGCATCCGCGTCCTCACCTTTCTGGGCCACCCGGTCGGCGCGATCCGCTATCACGGTCATTCGCAGCCGACCGAGCTCAAGGAGCGGTTCGGATTCAAGGAAACGGGGGGCCACGACATCGTGGCGTTCGACGCGGGCGGGCGGGTCGACCTCGCGCATGACCCGGAGGCGATCGAGCTGGCGCGTCGCGCGCATGCGGTCTTCCCGGAGGTCCCCGTGCTCGGGGTGGACGTGGTGCGGGACGCCGTCTCGGGTTCCTGCTACGTCCTCGAAACCAACCCGACAGGGCCACACTGGACGCTGGCGACGCCAGGGGTCGGGCTCAACACGGATGCGAGCCTCGACACCTACGGGCAGCTCGGCGCGATCAAGGTGATGGCGGAGGCGAGCGCGGAGGCTGTCTACCGGCTGGCCCGGTAACGGGCGGGCGCCGCGCCTCGGCAAGACGCCGTCGCGGCGCCACGCCAGCGGTCTGGCGGCGACTGAATCGCAGCGAGCGATGCCGCGGTGAAATAGCGGCTCACCCCGAAGCGGGAACCGAACCGCTGCCGCAAAGGTTAACGAGCCGGATGCGGCTCATCCACCCATGAGGGTTGCGGCGCCTTCGGACTCGCGGCGGCGCAATCGCTGGGTTTCCCGGTCGTCCGAACGGGCTTGGCGACTGGCAGCGCGGCAACCATCGCGGACTCGCCGCGGGCCGGTTTTAATGCTTCATTAACCCGCCGGCTGGGGGTGGGGGTCCTTCGCGCCAGCGTCCCCGTTTCGCGGTTGGAAAGCGGAGTCGCGTCATGCTTGCCAGGTTCGGAATCCTCCTCCTATCGACGACCGCCCTGTCGGTCTCGCTCCCCCAAATGGCTCTCGCCGGGCTCCTCGGTCTAGACGAGGTGGTCGAGGACGTGGCCGACACGCTCGACGGAACGATCGACGTTGCCGAGGAGGCGATCGACGACGTCGGCGACGTGGTCGAGGAGGCGGGCGAGGGCGTGGGCGAGATCGTCAAGGAAGCCGACGACATCGTCGAGCCGGTCGAGGTCGCGGTGACGCTCGACCGGGGTCTCGCGGCCGAGGTCGCGACCGGTGGTGAGCCGGTGATCGCAGTCGCCGTGGCGCCGCGCGGGGCGGCCGTCGGGGCAGCTGGGGCGCAGGGCGCGCAGCGGGCCGCGGGCGCGGCGCAGGCGCTGATGGCGCCCATGCCCGTGCCACCCGTCGTCGATCAGTGCCCCACCATTCTGGCCCATCCGGGCGCCTATCCCGCCGAGCAGGTCGAATATTGTCAGCGGATGACGGTCGGAGCGGAGCCGTTGACCATCGAGCTCGCGCAGGCCGAGCAGAAATGCGAGGGCCCGGCGTTCGTGGTGGTGCCGCTCAAGAGCGCTCAGCGGCGCGGCGCGCGTCTCGAGACGGAGACGGTGGCGACCACCATCAGGGTCCTCTCGGACGCGGGATACCTCGCCCGCTTCGACTGCTCGTGCTCGCCGGGTTGGTGCGGTCCCGATCTCCGGGGGATCAATGGCCCGGTGCTTCTCACCTATGGCTACGAGCCGTCGCGGCAGCCTGGGGTCGATCCGGTGGTGACGGCGGGCGTGGCGCCCATGCCGGGCGAGGCTTCGCCAGGGGCGGGGCCGATCGCGGAGGAGCCGCCGCAGATGATCGCGGTCGCCTACCCGCCGCCGCCTCCTCTCTCGCCGAGCGACCCGATCGCGGCCCTCATCATCGAGGAGGCGCCGCCCCTGCCGCCGGCTGCCGCGCCGGTGGTGGAAGCGGTGCCGCCTCCGCCGCTGACGTCGGTGCCGCCCCCGCTGCTGGCGGTTGCGCCGGTGGTAACCGTTCCGGCGGCGACTGCGCCGGTGATGACTGCTCCGGTTGAGGTCGCCGCAGCCGGGCCGGGTCCGACCACGTCCGTTCTGCCGATCGCGATAGGGGCGCTTCCTTCGCCGGCGGTGGTGCCGACGCCGCGTCCCCTCGCGCCTGTGGCGGCTCCCGCCGAAGCAGCGATCGTCGTGCCGCCGGAGGAGACGCCTGCGCCGGTGGCGCCCGCCGCGCCTGCCGTCGCCGTGGCGGCGGTGACGCCGGAGGACGTTCCGTTGCCGGCGCCGTCGAGCGTGGCCCCAATAGCGCCTGCGATTCCCCCGCCGGCCGCTCCGACCGCGCCCGCCGTCGTGGCGCTCGCGGTGCCGGAGCCGGCCCTGCCGGTGGCGCCGGCGCCGGTCGTGACAGCCCCCGCCGGGACAGCCCCCGTGGGGACGGCCCCCGTCGGGACGGCCCCCGTCGGGACGGCACCCGTCGCGCTCGTGCCGGTCCCGGTTCCGGTTCCCCCGCCACGCCCGGCTCAGGTCGTGCAGACCGCGCCCACGCCGCCCACGGGGACGGCCAACATCAACCGCAATGGATTGTGGCGGCCGGGCGGAGCCTATGGCGAGTCGCCGGACGCACTGCCGCCGGAGTTCGCGCTCTAGACTAGGGGGCCTGGGGCGGTGGTGCAGCCGTCTCCGCTGTCGCGGGGACGAGCGACCAGGGCATCCGTCTGGCTAGCCCAGGCGGATGCGCGCGGCGGCCCATAGGGCTGTCACCGCGGCCGCGTTGTCCCCCGCTCGCGCGATTGTGTCAGCTGAGCTTGGGGGGCGGAGCGCCGGGAGGCGGGGCGGTCGCGGTCATCGACGGCCGGGCGCTCACCCCGTCGAACCAGCCGGCGAGGGTCGGTTGGGCGCTGCGCCAGGCGATCTCGGGCAAGCGGAAGTCGAGATAGGCAAGGGCCACGGCCAGCGTCAGGTCGCCGAGGTCGAAGCGGCCAGGCGGCGGGGTCGCCGTCCGCGGCAGCGTCCGCTCGATCGCGCGGCGCTGGCGCGCCTTCCACTCTGTCCACTGAAATTCGCGCGGTCGCCGGCGCTCGATCACGGTGGCGAAGGCGGCGTCGATCACGCCATGGGCGAGGGCGGCTCGGGCGAGGACCGGGAACTGGTCGGAGGCGAGGGGCCGGCCGGGGACGAGGCTGTCGAAATATTGGCAGATCGTGCCGCTTTCGACGATCAATCCGCCATCTTCTGCTACTAATGCGGGAACTTTGCCCAAGGGGGCAGCGGTGAAGAAGCGGGGCGAATCCACCCAGGGATCGGTTTCGACCAGATCGAGACGGTCGAAAATCCCTAATTCATGGGCGGCAACCCTGACTTTTCGGGCATAGGGCGAAGTCTGGTTGAAGAATAGCTTCATCGGCGACAATGCTAGGCCCTTAAGGTTGACGCCGCCAATATGGTCGGAGAAGTCTTTCCACACCCTTGACCGAAAAGGCATATTGGCTTGTCATCACGTCCGGAGCGCAGCCCCGGGCGGCGATTCCGCATTTGACCTCATCACGCGGGCGAGTCTTGGAAATCTAAAGGTCTGGAGACAAACTCCATGAAAAATCTGCTCGTCAACCGTCCTTCATTTTGGTGTCGTCGCGCAATTACTTGCGTCTCTTTTGCGGTGCACAACGAGCGGGCAGCGGGGGTATGCGAATGAATGCGAGAGTTGCGCCGCCGTCAGCCAAGAGCAAGCCGGTCGCCAAGCCTGCCGTCGCGCGCTCCGCTACGGTGAAGGCGCCGGCGGCCAAGATCGTTCCGGCAAAGGCCGCGGCCAAGGCGGCCGCCGCCAAGACGGCCAAGGCCAAGCTGCCGGCCCGGAAGCCCGAGGACTACGGAAAGCCCGCGGAGGAACTGGCGACGGTGCGGGATTTCTTCCGCTACGCGATCACGCGCTTCAACCGGGCCGGGGTCGCCTACGGACACGGGACGACCAACGCGACCGACGAGGCCGCCTATATCGTCCTCGAAGGTCTGCGGCTGCCGATCGACACCATCGATCCGTTCCTCGACGCGCGGCTGACCGCGCCGGAGCGGAAGCACGTCGCCGAGCTGATCGACGCCCGCGTCACCAGCCGGAAGCCGGCCCCCTATCTGGTCGGGCGAGCCTATATCCAGGGTGTGCCGTTCCACGTCGACGAGCGGGTGATCGTGCCACGCTCGTTCATCGGCGAGATTCTGGGCATGGACCCGATCGGCGGGGATGCCACGCTCCTGCCGGACCCCTATGCGGTGGAAAGCGTCCTCGACCTCTGCACCGGGTCGGCGAGCCTTGCGATCCTCGCCGCGATGCGCTTTCCGCGCGCGCATGTCGACGCGACCGACATCTCCGCCGATGCGCTCAAGGTGGCGCGGCTGAACGTCGAGGAGCAGGGGCTCGCGGGCCGGATCGAGCTGCATCAGGGCGATCTCTTCGCCCCGGTGGGCCGCAAGCGCTACGACCTCGTCCTCGCCAACCCGCCCTATGTGAGCGCGGCGGAGATGGCGGAGCTGCCCGAGGAGTTCCGGCACGAGCCGAAGCTGGCGCTGGCCGGCGGCAAGGACGGGCTCGACCTCGTGCGCAAGATCATCGCGACGGCGCCGAAGCACCTCAAGCCGGGCGGCATCCTGATGTGCGAGGTCGGCACCGGCAAGGCGGCGCTCGAGAAGGCCTACCCGACCGTGCCGTTCTCGTGGATCGACACCGCGGACAGCGACGGCGAGGTGTTCGCCATCAGCCTCGAGGCGCTGACCCGCGCGCCGGCGTAACGGCCGCCGCTAGGCGGCCGCCGCCGGGCCGAGGCGCGCGCTGCGCGAGGTCTCGCGGAGCGTGTTGTAGATCTCGCGCAGCGAGCCCCACCAGCTGGTCTCGTTGTAGGGGATCGCCTGCTCGCGGCAGAAATCCTTCACCATCTTGTAGGCGTGCCAGTAATTGAGGCGCGGCATGTTGGGGAAGAGGTGGTGCTCGATCTGAAAATTGAGCCCGCCGAAGACGTAGAAGATCCACTGCGAGGGATAGATGTTGCGCGACGAGGTGATCTGGTTGAGCCAGGTCGCGCGCTGCTCGCCGGCGATGATCTCCTCGCCCTTGTGATTGGGAGCGAAGACGAGGCTGAGATAGAGCCCGCCCAGAAGCGCATGGGTGAAGAAGAAGACCAGCGCCGCGCCGGTCGGCAGGACCATCAGCGGCAGGACCAGCGCCCAGCTGAAATGAAGGAGGATGAGGGCGAGCTCGCCGAGATGGGCCGGAGTCGGCTTGAGGATCAGGTAGGTGATCGAGTAGCGGACGATGTTGAGATAGACGAAGGGCAGGGCGAGCCAAAAGAGGATGTGCTGGTAGGGGAGGATGAGCTTCCGCTCGATCCAGCTCCGCCCCTCGACCTGGTCTGCCGAGAACATGAAGGGGATGTCGAGGTCGGGGTCGAGGCCGACATGGTTGACGTGGGTGTGGTGGGCGTTGTGCTTCTCGTACCACTTGCTCTCGCTGATCCCGGCGAGAAGGCCCCAGACGACGGTCCCGAAGAAGCGGTTCGCCTGGTGGGTCTTGAACACCTGGAGGTGCGAAAGGTCGTGGGCGAGCATGCCGGCCTGGACCAGGACCACGGCCAAGAACAGCGAGTTCAGAAACTGGATGAGGATGCTGTCGCTGAGGAACAGCACCGTCATGCTGATGCCGATGCCGGCGAGGATCAGCGCGGCGTAGGCGCCGTAGAACCAGTACCGCCGGTCGTAGAGTCCGCGCTCCTTGATCGCTGCGCGAAGGGCCTTGTAGGCCCCGGCGAGAGTCGGGCGCTCCGCGCCTGCCGTTTCCGTCATGCTTTCAACCTTGCCGCTTTCGAGGTCATCCCGCCGCCGGGGACCGATGGTCCATTTTCCGTACGGACATTGTGCGCCTGAATGCCGGTTCGCCAAGCTCAAAATGTGGCGGCCTTTGCCGCAGTGCAAAACGTATTGGCACTATTAAGAAAATCGCCCTATCGTAGGGCTGGAACCTATCCAAACTGCGTGCGCGTAGAGATCAAATCTGTCATGGCCCAGGACAAAGAGCCCATCGTCATCAAGAAATACGCCAACCGGCGCCTCTACCATACGGGCACCTCGACCTACGTCACGCTCGAGGACTTGGCCGCCATGGTGAAGCGCGGCGAGGATTTCGTGGTGAACGACGCCAAGACGGGCGAGGACATCACGCGCTCGGTGCTGACCCAGATCATCTTCGAGCAGGAGAACAAGGGCGAGGGCGCCAGCCTCCTGCCGGTCGCGTTCCTGCGCCAGCTGATCCGCTTCTATGGCGACTCGATGCAGAGCATGGTGCCGACCTTCCTCAACCTCTCGATCGAGTCGCTGACCCGCGAGCAGGAGAAACTGCGCACGCAGTTCAGCCGCGCCTTCGGGCCGAGCGCGTTCGAGCCGGTCCAGGAGCAGGTCAAGCGCAACACCGAGATGTTCCAGCAGGCGATGCGGATGTTCATGCCGTTCGTCGGCGAGAAGGCGAATGGCAGCGCCGCGGCGGACAAGCCGACGGGGGGCGCTCGCTCGGCGGAGGCCGGCGGCGACCTCGACGCGATGCGCGCCCAGCTCGAGGAAATGAAGCGCCAGCTCGACAAGCTGGCGCGGGGCGGCTGATCTGGCAGCCAGTCGCCGCCCGACGGTTGCTTCGCTAGCCGCCGGGGGCGGCGTTGCCGATGTTGAGGTCGCGCGAGGCGACGCGGAGCGAGACGGCGAAGCCGGCCAGGACGTCGAGGAGCGCGATCGAGGTGAGGAGGAAGAAGGTCGAGTTGCCGCAGCGGGCGACGACCAGGAACTCCACCGCGTAGATCACCAGCACCACCACCGAGGCGAGGTGGTTGGTGAGCGCCCCGCGGGTCGCGACCGTCGCGCGCAGCATCTCGAAGAAGAGGCAGATCAGCGCGAAGAGGACGATGAGGTCGCCGCCGGTGATTTCCCAGCTCACCCGCGAGAAGAGCGGGATGCCGAATTGGGGGTGGGCCCAGGCGACGTCGGCGGCGGCCGCGCCGGAGGCGACGACCGAGCTGTCCATGCCCGGCACGATGAAGGCGATGACGTTGAAGAGAAG
>CAYOET010000147.1:0-11194 GCA_964402985.1 uncultured Bauldia sp.
TACCGGCATTATCCGCATGATGGTGTCGATCATCCCCTTCCAGGGCGCGCAGCAGCTGGTGAGCGTGATCGAAGCCTTCCTCAAGATTGGCGTCGGCCTCGTCGACGAGGTGATCCTCGCCCACGGCATCCGTACCAAGGCCACCAATCCGTGGGCGTCGGCGCGCACCGCTCTCGTCCTCTACGGCCAGAACTACAAGACGATGCTGAAGAACGCCGCTTGGCTGACGCTGTTCACCTACGGTCTCGCGCTGATCGCCTTCATTCTTCTCCTCGGTCCGGCCGCGGGCATCGCCTACCTCTTCCCGGGCACGCTCTCCTTTATCGGCGTCGTCATCGCGGTCTTCCTCGCGTGGAGCGTGAAGGCGGCGGTGGTCGACCCCTTCGCGATGACCGCGATGATGGACCTCTACTTCCGCACCATCGAGGGCCAGGTGCCCGATCCGGAGTGGGAAGCGAAGGTCGAGGGGATGTCGAAGAAGTTCAAGGAGCTGGGGCAGAAGGCGATGAACTACACCCCGCCGATGGCGCGACCGGCCACGGACGCTCCGGCCGCTCCGGTCACGTCATAAGAACGCGCGAGTCGGCCGAGGCGGCGGCGATGCCGGCCGCCTCCGGCTCGTAGCGCCGATCGTTCTCCGCAAGGCCGTGATGGCCGCCGGACACCCGCCGCGCGGGCGGTGCCTGCGGCTCCGGGCCGTCATCGCCGCGGATGAGATCGTGCCACAGACCGATCGAATGTCCGCAGCGCGAGCACATCACCTCGGTCGCGTGGGGCACGCCCTCCGCGACGATCTGCATTTCCAGATGGCACGCCGAACAGGTCAGAACCACACGATTTGTCATGGCGGAACTCCGCGGCAGGGGCGGCATCACCCGCCAAAGCATGACCTTGGCCGATCACGAAACCCGAGTAAATCCGCCGGTTCCACAACCGTGTAACTGAACGGCAACCGGGCCAAATGGAACTCTGACGTCACCGTCGCCGTTGATGTATTGGACAAACTTCCCGCTACTGACGCCAAATGAGTAAGAAGCCAATTCCGGAAACACTGGGTGCCACAGGAACGAGGAGACGGGACGTGGCTGGGCTGAACCGTGAAGAGCGGCTCCAGATCATGCTGACAAGCGAAGAGCTGAAGCTGATCGACGACTGGCGTTTCGAGCGGCGCATGCCAACGCGGGCGGCGGCGATCCGCGAGCTGCTGCGGATTGGCCTCTCGACGGGCGGCTTCGTTCTCGCCGAACCCGGCACGAAATCGTCGGACTATTCGGTCGCCGGAAACGGCGACGGCAGCAGCGCGCCCTAAGGGCCTCGAGCACTTTCGCCTTCCCCAGGAGACCCTTAAGATCAGAGGCTCCCCTGTGACGCCGCGAGAGCGGGCCGTCCGTGCACGCCGCTGAGTCCCGATCGGGGCCAGACGCAGGAACGACCGGCCGCTGGCTTTCGCCCCAACCGGTGCTATCGTCTGTCCCGCGTTCCGTGCCGCGCCTTTAGCGAAACGCCCGGGATGCGTGCTGGCGGACGGCCCTGCAGGGTCCAGCACTCGACGCCTCGCTGCTCGGCATTTGAACGCGCGCATGCACCGTTACCGGTCGCCTCGACCAGGGGAGCTTCTGCGATGACCACGAGTCTCAGCCGGCCTGCCTTCGCCTCCACCCGATTTGTCTCGGCCCTTTGCGGCCTTGCCCTCGCCGTCTCCGCCCTCCTCGCGGCCTCGCTGCCGGCCGCGGCCCAGCCGATTCAATTTCAGGTGCAACCGGGCCTCATACCGCAGGGTCAGCTCCAGGCGATCCCGCGCCGGGTGGTGAGCATCCAGGGCGGCGGACTGCAGTTCCTCGACGCGGTGGCGGCCGACCAGTACAATCTCGGCCGCAACGTCGTCATCGCCTCGGGGGCCAACAGCCCCAACCAGCGCTGGGAGCTGACCGACACCGGCAACGGCTATACGATCATGCAGCAGAGCACCGGCCAGTTCCTCGACGCGCACGAGATCGCCGAGCTCGACTTCCGCGTCGTCACCCGCAATCGCCAGACCTTCGACAACACGCAGCTGTGGCGCCTGACCGGCTATGGCGGCGGCTTCTACACGATTCAGCAGGTGACCAGCGGCCGCTTCCTCGAGCCCTACCTCGATGCCGCGCACGGGTTTGCTGTCGTCACCCGGCCCGAGCGGCCCGGCGACAATCTGCAGCTCTGGCGCCTGGGCGACCTCTAGGGGACGCGACGCAAGCGGGTCCAGTCCGGGGATGGAGGAGACGATCGCATGTGCCGATACGCGAGCGACAAGGTCTTCATCGTCAGGCCCGAGCCAAGACGGTTTCCGACCTGGCCGGCGATCGAGCCGCAGGCGGCCCAGCCGCAGGCGGCCCAGCCTCAGGCGGCCCAGCCACCGGCTGTCCAGCCGCCTGCGGGCGAGCCAACCCCGCCCTCGGGGCGGCGGCGGGGCTGGGCGGTTGCCGGGGTGGCCGCCCTTCTCGGCGCGAGCACCGTCGGTGGCGTGGCCTACGGCCAGCCTTTCGGCGGCGCCGTGCTCGGGAATCCGCCAGCGTTCGAATTGGCCCCGGTGCCGGTGTGCAACGAGAATATGCTCGAAGGGATCTCCTATGAGGTGGCGGGGGTTAAGCGCTACCTCGTCCTGCCGGAGAGCACGCCGCAGGTCTGGTATCTCCTCGGCATCTCGATCACCACGGGGCTCGATGCGGGCGTGTCGATCAGCGCGGTCGATTGCAGCGTGATCGGGGTGGACAACACACCCGCCATGCACCGGCCGTACTGCCGCCACCTGCCGAACCCGGGCCCGCTCTGCGTGGGAATCAACGTCGGGCCGGCGACCCGCAACTAGCCGGCAAGCTCGGCGAGCTTGGCCTTGATGACCTTCCTGACGAGCGCGGCCGGCGGCGGCTTGCCGATCGGGAACTTGATCGAGCCCTTGCCCAGCTCGTAACCCTCGAGGTCGCCGGCCACGGCCTCCGGGATGTAGCCCATCGTCAGGAGATCGCAGTGCCCCTTGTGGGCGCTGAACCCGACGACCGCCTTCCCGTCGACCTTGAACACCGGCACCCGGTAACTGATCGTCTCGACCGCACTCGGCAGCGCGGCGCGGATCGTCGCGCGCAATTTCCCCAGCGTCGCCCGCTGCTCGCCGGGCAGGGCCGCCAGATACTCGTCGACGGGGGTCGCGACGGCCACCTATGCCTCTAAGCTGCCGGCCGCCGAAGAAGCTTGGCGATGTCCGCGCCGGCCGATCGACGCGCCACCTCGGGGTCGTAGGCGCTCTGGAGGTTGAGCCAGAACTGGGGACTGATGCCGAACCAAGGCCCCATGCGCAGTACCGTATCTCCAGTGACCGGGCGCTTTCCGTTGACGAGCTGCGAGATGCGGTTCGAAGGCACGCCGATCTGGTGCGCGAGTTCGGCGGCGCCGATCTCCAGCTCGGTGAGTTCATCCCGAAGGACGATCCCCGGATGGAACGTCGGCGATCCCGCCCTCGGCTGGTCGATCACACTCTTCACGGCGATCATCCGTCGTCGGCCCGGCGCACGCACCCACGCTACCTCAACCTCCCCCTCGAGGGGAGGTCGAGGGTCGGCGAAGCCGAGCTTCGGGAAGGGGGCTGGCGTGCAATGAGACTCCGCGGGAGCCCCCCTCCCGAAACCGCTACGCGGTTTCGACTTCCCTCAAAGGGGGAGGCTAGAGACGGCGCGGTCGCATTCGGTACTACGCTCGCGCGAACTGCTTGTACTTGATGCGCTTGGGCATCACCGAGTCCGGGCCGAGGCGGCGCTTCTTGTCTTCCTCGTAGTCGGCGAAATTGCCCTCGAACCACTCGACATGGCTGTCGCCCTCGAAGGCCAGCATGTGGGTGGCGATGCGGTCGAGGAACATGCGGTCGTGGCTGATGATGACCGCGCAACCCGCGAAATCCTCGAGCGCGTCTTCCAGCGCCGACAAGGTCTCGGTGTCGAGGTCGTTGGTCGGCTCGTCGAGGAGGAGGACGTTGGCGCCCGACTTGAGGAGCTTGGCGAGGTGCACGCGGTTGCGCTGGCCGCCCGAGAGCTGGCCGACGCGCGCCTGCTGGTCCGGCCCCTTGAAGTTGAACGCGCCGACATAGGCGCGCGAGTTCATCTCCCGCTTGCCGAGCTTGATGATCTCGGCCCCGCCCGAGACCTCCTCCCAGACCGTCTTGTTGGGGTCGAGCGTGTCGCGGCTCTGGCCGACATAGCCGAGATGCACCGTCTCGCCGAGCTTGATCGTGCCGGCGTCCGGCTTCTCCTCGCCGGTGAGCATGCGGAAGAGCGTGGTCTTGCCGGCGCCGTTCGGCCCGATGACGCCGACGATGCCGCCCGGCGGCAGCTTGAAGGTGAGGCCGTCGATGAGCAGCCGGTCGCCATAGCCCTTGGAGAGGTTGTCGATGTCGATGACGTTGCCGCCCAGGCGCTCGCCCGGCGGGATGAGGATTTGCGCCGCGCCGGGCTTGCGCTCCTCGTTGCGGCGGACCAGCTCGTCATAGGCCTTGATGCGCGCCTTCGACTTGGTCTGCCGGGCGCGCGGGCTGGCCTGGATCCACTCGCGCTCGCGGGTGATCGCGCGCTGCCGCGAATCCTCCTCGCGGCCTTCCTGCTCCATGCGCTTGGCCTTCTTTTCGAGATAGACCGAGTAGTTGCCCTCGTAGGGGATGCCGCGGCCGCGATCGAGTTCGAGAATCCAGCCGGTGACGTTGTCGAGGAAGTAGCGGTCGTGGGTGACGATGAGGATCGCGCCCGGATATTCGCGAAGGTGGTTCTCGAGCCAGTTCACCGACTCGGCATCGAGATGGTTGGTGGGCTCGTCGAGGAGAAGAAGGTCGGGCTTGGCGAGCAGCAGCTTGCAGAGCGCGATGCGGCGCTTCTCGCCGCCCGAGAGGCGGGTGACGTCGGCGTCGCCGGGCGGGCAGCGCAGCGCGTCCATCGCCTGCTCGACCTGCGCCTCGAGGTCCCACAGGTTCTGGCTGTCGATGAGGTCCTGGAGCTTGGCCGACTCGTCGGCGGTCTCGTCGGAATAGTTCATCATCAGCTCGTTGTAGCGGTCGAGGATCGCCTTCTTGGCCGCCACGCCCTCCATGACGTTGCCGAGCGCGTCCTTGCTCTCGTCGAGTTTCGGCTCCTGCGCGAGGTAGCCGACGGTCGCCCGCTCGGCCAGCCATGCCTCGCCGGAGAACTCCTTGTCGGTGCCGGCCATGATGCGGAGCAGCGTCGACTTGCCCGAGCCGTTGGGGCCGAGCACGCCGATCTTGGCGTCCGGGTAGAACGAGAGGTTGATCCCGTCGAGGACCTTCTTGCCTCCGCCATAGGCCTTCGACAGGCCCTGCATGTGATAGATGAACTGCCGCGCCATAATGCTGCTCCGCCGCTTCCCGTCGCTGGGGAAGGCCTCATGCCGAAATGGGTTTCTGGAAATCTGTTGCGGCGTTCTAATCGAGCCGGCGCGGCGGGGCAATGCGGCAGCGAACTCCGGAAAGGGCCGGCGGAAGACCGCCGGCGCCTATCGTTGGGACCCTGAGCGGTCGTTAGACCGCTACGGCGTCGGCGCGAGGCCGCCGCCGCCCAAGGGAGCCGGCGACAGATCGGCCGGGGCCCCGCCCGGCGCGGGAGCTGCGCCGACAACGCTGGTCCGCATGGTCTGCAGGAGGTCGAGCGTCGCTTCGCCGTTGGCGGTGAGGCCGGCGTTCTGCTGGTAGGCCATGAGCGCGGCGTGCGTCGCCGGGCCGAAGATGCCATCGGCGGCTCCGGGGTCGAAGCCAGCCTGGGCGAGCAGCGTCTGCAACTCGGTGACCTCGGACGTGCTGAGCGTCGTCTGGAAGGTCGGGGCCGCCGGGGCAGCGGGGGCGGCCATCGGGTCGGCGGCGGCCGGCGCGGGGACCGGATCGCCCGCGCCCATCTGCGCGAACGCGGGGAGCGGCGCGGCGAGCGCCATGGCAAACACAGCGAGGGCTGCTCTCGTTGGGTTGAGCTTCATTATTTTCTCCAGTTGTGTTGGAGCCCCCGCGAAGAACCCCCTTTCGGTAACCGGTCAGCCGGGACTTCGTTCCGATCCGACTGGCGCATATTTTGGCGCCGCGGGCTCGGGACGAAATGATCCGATCGCTGCCGGCGAATCCGGAAGCGTTGAACCGATCGTCAGGGGGAAATGAGACGAGAAGGCGTCAGCGTGAGCGACGCCGCGTGCGGAGCTGGCACGCCAATGCCTGTCAGCCTCTCTTGCGATGTGCGCCTGAACCGCAACCGTCATCCCGGCGATGACTGCTCGAACGCGCTACCGGAAATACGCCTCGGTCGCGTAGCGGCGCATCATGCGCTGGGTGTTGAAGTAGGGCGTGATCTTGGCGATCGCCTGCTTCATCATCCAGATCCATTTCGGCCGGTCGTCGTAGTAGAGCGGGAGCACCGTCTCCTCGAGGAGGCTGTATAGCGCGTGCGCGTGGCTGTCGCCGTGCGCCGGGTCGCCGATGCTCCAGCCGGTCGCGCCTTCGAGGTAGCCCTCCTCCCACCAGCCGTCGAGCGTGGAGAGGTTGAGGACGCCGTTGAGTGCCGCCTTCATGCCGCTGGTGCCGGAGGCTTCGAGCGGCGGTAGCGGCGTGTTGAGCCAGATGTCGACGCCGGGAACGAGCGTCTTGGCCATCGCCATGTCGTAGCCGGGCAGGAAGGCCATGCGGATGTCGGCCTTGAGGGACTCGATCTTGGCGTGGATGTCGCGGATCGTCTCCTTGCCGGTGTTGTCGCGCGGGTGCGCCTTGCCGGCCATGACCAGCTGGAAGGGCCTGCCCTTGTTGATCGCCACCAGGCGGTCGAGGTCCTGGAAGAGAAGCGCCGGCCGCTTGTAGCCGGTCATGCGCCGGGCGAAGCCGATCGTGGCCACTTCGGGGTCGAAGCGGACGCCGGTGCGCTCGGCGACGAGCTCGATGAGCTCGCCCTTGGCCTGCATGTGGGCGCCCCACACGTGGTCGTCGCGGAGGAGTTGGTCGGCGTTGACGAGGAGCTCGGGCTCGTGGCCCCAGTGGGTCGTCACCGACTGGAACAGCCGCGCGAAGGACGGGTGCGCCCAGGTCGGCACGTGCACGCCGTTGGTGACGGCGCTGATCTCGTAGCCGGGGAACATCCGCTTGGTGGTCTCGGCGTGGCGGCGGGCGACGCCGTTGACGTAGCCCGACACGTTCATGGCGAGCTTGGTCATGTTGAGACCGTCATGGCCGGCGATCTCGCGGAGCTGCCCGATGTCGACCGAATCCCCGAAGAGGTGGGAGACGAGGCCGTAATCGAACTTGTCGTGCCCGGCCTCGACCGGGGTGTGGGTGGTGAACACGCAGCGCTCGCGCACGCGGTCGAGATCGAAGCTCTGCTGGCCGTTGCGGTTGCTGCGCTGGAGGCGCGCGATCAGCGGCAGGCCGAGGAGCGCGGCGTGGCCCTCGTTGAGGTGGTAGACCGAGATGCCGAAGCCGAGCGCCTCGAGGATGCGCATCCCGCCGATGCCGAGGACGATCTCCTGCTTGAGGCGGTAGGCCGAGTCGCCGCCGTAGAGCATGTCGGTGATGGTGCGGTCGCCAGCGTCGTTCTGGTCGATATTGGTGTCGAGGAGGATGACCGGGATGCGCCCGCCGAGCGGGCTCTGGAGGACGTGGAGCCAAGGGCGAATCCACACCGGCCGGCCTTCGATGCGCACCGCCACCATGGCATCGAGCGGGGTCGCCCAGTCCGACGGGTCCCACGGATCGGGGGCGTCGACCTGCCAGCCGGTGGGGTCAATGGTCTGCTTGAGGTAGCCGCCGCGCATGACGAGGGTGACGAACACCACCGGCAGCTGGAGGTCGGCCGCCGAGCGCGCGGTGTCGCCGGCGAGGATGCCGAGGCCGCCGCTATAGGTGTGCATCTCCGGCCGGATCGCGATCTCCATCGAGAGATACGCGACCTTGGTGCGGGTCAGCATCGAATTGATCAAAGCCATTCGGAATTCCTAAGCCCCAAAAAGTGAGCCAGCGGCTCGAAGTAGCGGACGGATCAGCAAAATTCGACGCAAGAACCGTGCCGCACGGCTCGAGCTTGGCGGGTCACGCGGGGGGCTTGAGGACGATGACGAGGTCCTTGGCGTCGACCGCGCTGCCGGGCGGGACGAGCACCTCCTCGACGGTGGCGTCGAGCGCGGCGTGGAGCGAGGTCTCCATCTTCATCGCCTCGATGGTGAAGAGGATATCGCCGGCCTTGACCTTCTGGCCCTTGGCGACCGCAACCGTGGCGACCACGCCCGGCATCGGCGCGCCGACATGGTTCTCGTTGCCCTCCTCCGCCTTGCGGCGGACCGCGACCTTGGCGGCCGCCGAGCGGTTGGGCACCTGGACGATGCGCGGCTGGCCGTTGAGCTCGAAGAAGACACGGACGCGTCCCTGCTCGTCGGTGTCGCCGAGCGCCTGGAGGCGGATGATGAGGCCCTTGCCCTGCTCGATGTCGACGGTGATCTCCTCGCCCGCCTGCATGCCGTAGAAATAGATCGGCGTCGGCAGGATCGAGACCGGACCGTAAGTGCGGCTCGCCGTCGCGAAATCGGTGAAGACGCGCGGATACATGAGATAGGAGGCGAGCTCGTACTCGTTGATCGAACGGCCGGCGGCCTTTTCGGCCTTGGCCTTCTCCTCGTCGAGATCGGCCGCCGCAAGGAGCGAGCCCGGCCGCACGGTGATCGGCTTGTCGCCCTTGAGGGCCTTCTTCTGGAGTTCCTCCGGCCACCCGCCGGGCGGCTGGCCGAGATCGCCGTGCAGCATCTCGACCACCGACTGAGGGAAGGCGATCTCGCGGCTCGGGCTGACCACGTCCTTAGGCGTGAGGTCCTGCGAGACCATGACCAGCGCCATGTCGCCGACGACCTTGGACGACGGGGTAACCTTGACGATGTCGCCGAAGAGATCGTTCGCGGCGCGATAGGCCTTGGCGACCTCGTGCCAGCGCGAGGAGAGGCCGAGCGCCCGCGCCTGCTCCTTGAGGTTGGTGAACTGGCCGCCCGGCATCTCGTGGAGATAGACCTCGGACGCGCCGGGCTTGAGGTCGCTTTCGAAGCCGAAATACTGCGCGCGCACCGCTTCCCAGTAGAAACTGATCTGGCGGATCGCCTCGGGGTCGAGGCCGGTGTCGCGCTCGGTCCCGCGGAGGGCCTCGACCAGCGAGCCGAGCGAGGGCTGCGAGGTCGCGCCCGACATCGCGTCGATCGCCGCGTCGAAGGCGTCGACGCCGGAGTCGACCGCCGCCAGCACGCTCGCCGCCGAGACGCCGGAGGTATCGTGGGTGTGGAAATGGATCGGGAGGCCGATCTCTTCCTTCAGCGCCTTGAAGAGGACGCGCGAGGCGGCCGGCTTGAGGAGGCCGGCCATGTCCTTGATGCCAAGGATGTGGACCCCGGTTCGCTCGATCTCCTTGGCGAGGTCGACGTAATAACGCAGCGAGTACTTCGCGCGCTTGGGGTCGAGGATGTCGCCAGTGTAGCAGATCGCGCCTTCCGCGAGCTTGCCGGATTCGAGGACCGCGTCGATCGAGACGCGCATGTTCTCGACCCAGTTGAGGCAGTCGAAGATGCGGAAAAGGTCCATGCCCGCGTCGGCGGCCTGCGCGACGAAATAGCGGACGACGTTGTCGGGATAGTTGGTGTAGCCGACGCCGTTGGCGCCGCGCAGCAGCATCTGCAGGAGGATATTCGGCGCGCGCTCTCTAAGCGCGGCGAGCCGCTGCCAGGGGTCCTCGGTGAGGAAGCGCATCGCGACGTCGAACGTCGCCCCGCCCCATGCTTCGAGCGAGAGGAGCTGTGGCAGGCCGGCGGCATAGGCGTCAGCGATGGCGACGATGTCGAAGCTGCGGACGCGGGTGGCGAGGAGCGACTGGTGGGCGTCGCGCATCGTCGTGTCGGTGACCAGCGCGCGCTTCTGCTTCAGCATCCACTCGGCGAACTTCTTCGGGCCGAGGCGGTCGAAGAGCTGCTTGGTGCCCTCCTGAGGGAGGCCTTCGAAATGGGGCGGCACCGGTGCGCGGGCATCGGCCGGCGGACGCGGACGGCCGCGCGCCTCGGGGTGGCCGTTGACCGATACGTCGGCGATGTAGGTAAGGAGCTTGGTCGCGCGGTCGCGGCGCTTGGGAAAATGGAAGAGCTCCGGCGACTCGTCGATGAAGCGCGTGGTGACGTCGTTGCCGAGGAAGCGCGGGTGGCTCAGCACCGCCTCGAGGAACGGCAGGTTGGTCGCGACGCCGCGGATGCGGTACTCGCGAAGCGCCCGGTTCATGCGGGCGATGACTTCTTCCTCGGTCGGCGCCCAGGCGGTGATCTTCTCGAGAAGCGGATCGTAGAAGCGGGTGACCACCGCGCCCGAATAGGCGGTGCCGCCGTCGACGCGGATGCCGAAGCCGAACGCGCCGCGATAGGCGGTGATGCGCCCGTAGTCCGGGATGAAATTGTTCTCGGGGTTCTCGGTCGTGATGCGGCACTGCATGGCGTGGCCACGCAGCTTGATCTCGGACTGGACCGGGATGCCGGTCTCCTCGGTGTGCCCGAGCCGGCCGCCGTCGGCGACGTGGATCTGCGCCTTCACGATGTCGAGCCCGGTCACCACCTCGGTGACGGTGTGCTCGACCTGGATGCGCGGGTTGACCTCGATGAAATAGAACTCGCCGCTATCGGCGTCGACGAGGAACTCGACCGTGCCGGCGCCGACATAGTTGGTCGCCTTGCCGATGCGAAGCGCGGCGTCGCACAGCGCCTGCCGCGTCTTCTCGGGTAGATACGCGGCCGGCGCGCGCTCGATCACCTTCTGGTGGCGGCGCTGCACCGAGCAGTCACGCTCGAAGAGGTGGACGAGGTTGCCGTGGGTGTCGCCGAGGATCTGGACCTCGACGTGACGCGCCCGGCGCACCAGCTTCTCGAGGAACACCTCGTCCTTGCCGAAGGCGGCCTTGGCCTCGCGCTTGGCCGAGCGGACGGCCTCGACGATCTGACCCTCGTTCTCGATCGGACGCATGCCGCGGCCGCCGCCGCCCCATGAGGCCTTGAGCATCAGCGGGTAGCCAACCTTGGCGGCGAGCTTCCTGATCTCGTCGTCGTCGTCGGGAAGCGGGTCGGTCGCCGGTACGACCGGTACCTTGGCCTCCTCGGCGATATGGCGTGCCGAAACCTTGTCGCCCAGCCG
>CAYOET010000148.1:0-3476 GCA_964402985.1 uncultured Bauldia sp.
AATCCCTATGCCGTACCGCCACGGGATGGTCACCACGTCCGCGCTCACGATCCGCGTCAACTGCAATCGCTTCGTGGGAATGCCACCGCGGAAGCGCCACTCCAGCACGCCCTGGCCCACTGTCACCTTCAACGCGGAGAACATCCACACCACGAGGCCGACGATGATGAGGAAGGGGAGGAGGATCAGCGGCTCGATGAAGAGCGAGACGACAAGAATGATCGCCATCACGCCGGCGAATGCGGTCAGATAGGGACCGGGGCGCTGAACCTGCTCGAACATGACGGCAGTTTGCCACGGCAACTGGCGCCGCGCGACAGCTTGAGCGGTCCCTGGGCGACGGCTAGCGTGCGCCGATGACAAGCACGAACAATCTCGACGCCTACTGGATGCCGTTCACCGCGAACCGGCAGTTCAAGTCAGCCCCGCGCATGCTCGTTTCCGCCAGCGGGATGCACTACCGCGCCGACGATGGCCGCACGATCCTCGACGGCACCGCGGGGATGTGGTGCGTCAACGCCGGCCACGCCCGGCCGCGCATCGTCGAGGCCATCCGCAGGCAGGCAGCGGAACTCGACTTTGCGCCTGGCTTCCAGATGGGACACCCCAAGGCCTTTGAGCTGGCGTCGCGGCTGGTGCAGTATCTTCCGCGCGACCTCGACCATGTCTTCTTCACCAACTCCGGCTCGGAATCCGTCGATACGGCGCTGAAGATCGCCAACGCCTTTCACAAGGCGAAAGGCCAGGGCTCACGCTACCGCTGGGTGGGTCGCGAGCGCGCCTATCACGGCGTCAACTATGGCGGCATGAGCGTCGGCGGCATCGGTCCGAACCGGCGCGATTTCGGCCCGCTGATGACCGGCGTCCTCCACCTGCGGCATACCCACAATCTCGCGGCGAACGCCTTCACGCGCGGCCTGCCCCAGCATGGTGCCGAGCTCGCCGACGAACTCGAGCGGCTCGTGGCGCTGAATGACGCCTCGACCATTTCCGCGGTCATCGTCGAGCCGATCGCCGGATCGACCGGCGTCCTGCTGCCGCCCAAGGGCTACCTCAAGAAGCTCCGCGAGATCTGCACCAGGCACGGCATCCTCCTCATCCTCGACGAGGTGATCACCGGCTTCGGCCGCATCGGCTCGCCCTTCGCGGTCGAGGAATTCGACGTCATCCCCGACATGGTGACCTGCGCCAAGGGCATCACCAACGGCACGGTCCCGATGGGCGCGGTTTTCGTGAAGAAGGGCATCCACGACGCCTTCATGACCGGCCCCGAGCACGTCCCCGAGTTCGCCCACGGCTACACCTATTCCGGCCACCCGGTGCCGACCGCCGCCGCCCTCGCCACCCTCGACATCTACGACGACGAGAACCTCCTCACCCGGGCGGCGGAGCTCGAGAAGGATTGGGAGGACGCCCTCCACGGCCTCCGCGACCTCCCGCACGTCGTCGACATCCGCAATTTCGGCCTCGTGGGCGCTATCGAGCTGGCGCCGCGTGCAGGCGAGCCCGGCAAGCGCGCCTTCGAGGCTTTTTTGGCCGCCTACCAGCGCGGCCTCTTGATCCGCGTCACCGGCGAGATCATTGCTTTGTCGCCGCCGCTCATCATTGAAAAGAACCAGATCGGCGAAATTGCCGACCACCTCCGGACCGTCATCAGCGCCCTTCAGTAACCGTCAGGCCGCCATGTTTCGTGTGATCCGTTCGCTGCCGGCGCTTGGCGCCGTGGTCGCCCTCGGCCTCGCGTTCTTCCTGCCGCTGACCATCGGCGAGACCGCCGACTGGCTGACGGCGGGGCATTTCGGCGGCTGGTTCGTCGCCGGCGTCATCGTGATCGCGGCCATCGCCACGCTGATCAAGGACGAGCCTGGCCCCGCCGAACTGTGGCTCGCCTTCGCCGGGATTTCCGCCGCCCTCTACCTCGTCGCGCTCCTCAGCGAGGCGGAGGGTCACGCCGGCCCCGGCTACTGGGCGCTCGGCGCCGCCGCCGTTCTCGTCACCCTCCAGCTCGCCATCCGCCTCGCCACGGCGCCCACGCCGGGCCGCTGGCTCAGCGCCGGCCGCGCCATCGCCGTCCCGCTCAGCGTCGCCATGATCTTCCTCTTGGTCGGCGAGATCGGCCTTCGCGGCACTGGCC
This sequence comes from uncultured Bauldia sp., assembly GCA_964402985.1. Classification (GTDB taxonomy): domain Bacteria; phylum Pseudomonadota; class Alphaproteobacteria; order Rhizobiales; family Kaistiaceae; genus JADYYB01. Next base: position 2,135 of record CAYOET010000148.1, read on the forward strand.
TCGCCGCCTCGGTCCCGTCCCCCAGCGCCATTGCCCACGACCTCGTCGCCTGGGCCACCGGCGCGACGGAGGAACAAGACCCCGCCGCCGTCGTCGTCCAGCCCCCGCAACCGTCGCCCTAGGGGCGCGCCGCCGAGGCTAGCTTGGCCGCCGCCCGAACACGAACACCGCCAGCACCAGGATCGGTCCCAGCGTCAGCGCGCTGTCGGCGAGGTTGAAGACGAACAGCGTCCTGTCCCGGAAATGGAGGAGCAGGAAGTCGATGACGTAGCCATGCGCGACCCGGTCGATGAGGTTGCCGAGCGCCCCGCCGACGATCAGCGCATAGCCCGCCGTCGCAAGGCGCCCGCCCTCGTCGGCGCGCGCCCAGAGGTAGAGGACCATCGCCGTGATCGCGAGCATGGCGATGACCAGGACCCACGGCCCCGCCCCCGCGAACATGCTGAAGGCGACGCCGGTATTGTAAGTCCGGTAGAGCGAGAGGATCGGCAGCACCGGGAACGCTTCCCCGTAGGGCAGCGAGGTCTCCGCGATCCATTTGCTGCCCTGGTCGAGGAGCACGACCAGAGCGATCAGCCCGAAGCCGAGCCCGCTCAGCGGCCCCGGCGGCCGGCGTCTCCGCTTCGGCGCTGACGCCTCCGTGCTCATCGCTCCCCCTCCGTCCCCAGCTCGTCGCGCTTGATCTCGAACAGCATCACCGCCGTGGCCACCGCGAGGTTGAGCGAGTCCGCACCGCCCGCCATCGGGATGCGCACCAGCCGGTCGCATAGCGCGGCGGTCGCCTCGGTGAGTCCTGACTGCTCGTTGCCCATGAGGAGAAGGAGCGGCCACCCGTAGTCGGCCGTGCGGTAGTCGACGCTGCCCTTGAGGTGCGTCCCCACCACCGTGCCCGGCCAGCTCTTCCGCCAGCCGGCAAAGGCGTTCGCGGCGATGCGCACGATCGGCACGTGGAAGATCGACCCCATGGTCGCCCGCACCGCCTCGATCGAGAACGGATCGACCGTCTCCCCGATGAGGATCACCCCGTCCGCGCCGATCCCGTCGACGGTTCGGAGCACCGTGCCGAGATTGCCCGGGTCGCGGATGTTCTCGAGCCCGACCCATAGCCCGCCCGGCCCCGGCTTGACGGCCGAGGCCTGCATCGTCTGCTGCTGGAAGACGCCGATCACCGTCTGCGGGTTGTCGCGCCGCGCGATCTTCTCGAGCACCGCCTCGCTGACCGACAGCACATCCGCGCCTCGCGCCCCGGCCGCCTTCGCGACCCGCGCCACGCCCGGCTGGCTCTCGGCCTGCGCGGCGTAGATGAGGATGCGGAGCGTCCAGCCCTTCTCCAGCCCGTCGG
>CAYOET010000149.1:0-20928 GCA_964402985.1 uncultured Bauldia sp.
GCCGGGGTGCCCGGGGTGCGCGCTTCGATGAGCAGCTCGGACCCGTAAACGGACGTATTGAAGTCGATCCCGTCGACGGACCCGCCGGCGGGATCGACCGCGGTGCCGGTGGCGGCGATCGCCGTTTGCCCGTCGCCGCCCGAGACGACGAGGTCGCCCGCCTCTGAGATGATCCGCACCGTGGTGATGCCCTCGGCCGGAGTGCTGGTCCGCCGCTCGACCGAGCTCGGGCCTCCGCACGCGGCGAGCGCGCCTCCCGCGAGGAGAATCGTCGCCGATAGAATGCCCCTTGTCGCGTGCGTCACTGATCAGCTCCCAGCCCAGAAGCGGCCCTTTTGGCAAATAGTGCGGCAGTCCCGCAACCCTACTCGTGAAATCAGCGCCCCCGGCGCTCGATGGCGCTGCGCGTGTACTAGCGCTGGGTGCCGTCGGTCATGAACGCCCCGGCGAAATTCGCGCCTTCGGTTTGGGCGTTGATGAGATTGGCCTGGACGAAGCCCGCGCCGGCGAAATCGCCGTTGCGGAGATCGGCCTCGCGGAGGTCGGCGCCGATGAAGTCCGCGCCGCGCGCGTCGACCGAGTTGAGGTTCGCCTGCGACAGGCTGGTCTGCAGCCAGGCCAGAGAGAAATCGGCGTTCGAGAAATTGCCGTTCGACATCCGCGTCTCGCGGAGGTCGCTGCCCACGAATCTCGTGTCGACGGCGGTAACGCGGATCATCGTCGCCTGTCGGGCGAGGGCCCGCGTGAAGTCGCTGCCGGTGAGGTTCGCGCCGTCGAGATAGGCGCCGAAGAGCATCGCCTCGGCGAGCGTCGCGCCGGCAAGATTGGCGCGGCGGAGGTCGGCACGGTTGAGGTTGGCGCCGGTCAGATTGGCGCCGCTGAGATTGGCGCCGGAGAGGAGCGTGGCGTGGAGGAGCGCCCCCGACAGGTTGGCCCCGGCGAGGTTGGCGCCGCGGAGGTCGACGCGCTTGAGATCGGCGCCGGCGAGATCGCAGCCGGGGCAGTTCATCGCCCGCTCGGCGAGGAGCTGGCGCTCGGTCGGCGGAAGCGGCTGGAGGCTGGCGAGGTGCGCCTCGCGGTTCTCGATCGCGTCGAGAGTGCGCTCGAAACGGGTCTCGCTGACGAAATACCCGATCGTGGCCTGGTGGGTGACCGGATCGATGGTCAGCTGGCCTTCCTTGCGGAAGCGGTTGCGCACGATCCGGTAGTGCTCGCCGTTCGCCTCGGCGGTGCACACTTGCTTGATGATCCCGCTCAGATACGCCGTCTCCCCTTCCGTCGGTGGGATATCGGCGCATTGCCAGGGAACGTTGAAGCGGATGCGGAAGAGCGCCGCCGCGTTCGAGCCCTTCTCGCGGGTCAGCTCGTCGGTGCGCGGATCGGTGACGAAGCGGATGCCGCGCAGGAACCCGTCGTCGTCGAAGAGGCCTGAGATGATGATCGGGAGGTTGAACTCGGTCGTTCCCTCGAAGCGGAAGATTTCCTCCGCCTCGTCCACGGTTCGCGCGCGGGCGACGTATTGGAGCTCGTCGTCGTAGCGGAAATAGACCTCGTGGAAGCCGGTGGCGGCGTCGATCGGGCAGCGCCCATAGTCGGCCCAGCCGGCGAGCGGGATGGAGGGCGGACCGCCATTGGTGCCGCAGGCGTATTCGACGTAGTCGTCGTTCGACAGCTCGAGCGCGTGCTTGCCGAGCGTGAGGTCCCAGAAGGTTGCCCGGCGATGGCGCTCAAGGGCGGGGCTGGCGTCCTGCGCCGCCGCGTCCGCTGCCAGCGCCGCAACGGCAAGCGCAAGGGCGGCGACGATCGCTGGCACTGTCCGCTTGAGCAAAGCCTTCCTTCCCGGAATAAAGAAGGGTCGGGCCCGAAGGCCCGACCCGGGAAGCGCTTCTCGCCTAGAGCGAGAAGAAGTAGAGCATCGCCCCGCGCTGCATCAGAGCAAGCTCGGGGAAGGTGCCGCCGCTGGCCGAGCCGCCGGCGATCACCGCGACCAGCTGCCGACCGCTCGGAACCGCGAAGGTCTGCGGAGCCGCCTTGATCGGGATGCCGGTGTCGAAGCGCCAGACGATCTGCAGCGACTCGTCGTCGAGGGCGATCACGCCACCATCCTGGAGGGTGGTGAAGGTGAGGCCGCCGGCGGTGGCGAGGATGCCGCTGGTGATGTCATGCGGCACGCGCTGCTTGGCGATGATCTGGTTCGTGACCACGTCCACGGCCGCGATGAGGCCATGGATGTTGTAGTTGGTCGACGAGCCCGCGCCGCGGATGCCGCCGCCCTGATCCGGATCGATGCCGAGCGTGCCGTTCGGTCCGAGCGGCACGGAGGCGATGACCGGCCGCGAGAAGCAGCCGTCACGACCAGCCGAGTAGCTGATCATCTTGATCGGATTGTAGGCGACCGGCTGCCAGCGCACGCCACCGGTGGCGGTCGGGCAGGCGGTCTCGGCCGGATCGCCACGCAGGAAGCGCGTCTCCGGAATGTAAGTCTGCACGTCGAGGCTCGGATCGTACTCGACCGGCTTGCCGGTCTTGGGGTCGATGCCGGCGGTCCAGTTGACCTCGTCGACATATTGCACGGCGTCGAGGAAGGTGCCGTCGGTCGCGTCGAAGCGGTAGTGGAAGCCGTTGCGGCCCCAGTGACCGAGCACGCGGGTGGTCTCGCCGTTTACCGGGATGTCGTAGATCTGGTGAATGCCGTTCTCGTCGTAGTCCCAGCCCTCGTTGGCGACGTACTGGAAGTACCATTCGATCGAGCCGTCATCGACGTTGAACGCCATGACCGCGTCCGAGTAGAGGTTGTCGCCGGGACGGTACTCGACGTCGAACATCGGCTGGGCGTTGCCTGTCCCCCAGTAGGTGAGGCGCGAGTCGGGATCGTAGGTTCCGACGGTCCAGAGGGCGGCGCCGCCGACCATCCAGACATTGTTCTCGTCCTTCCAAGTCTCGTGGCCCGGCTCGCCCGGTCCCGGGACCGTATAGGTGCGCCACATCTCCGACCCGTCTTCCGGGTTGAGGGCGGCGAGCCAGCCGCGGGTGAGGTCGTCACCGTTGGACTGACCGACCAGGATCATGCCGTCGACCGCGAGCGGAGCGGCGGTGAAGCCTTCCTCCTCGATGTTGACGCCCGAGTGGCCGGGAGCGTCGACGCGTGCGACCTGGAGGTCCCAAAGGAACTCGCCGGAGTCGCGGTCGACCGCGACGACGCGGCCGTCGGTCAGGTTGTGGTAGACCGCGTTGCCCCACAGGGCCATGCCGCGGGTGCGGTTGCGCTCATCCTTGGAGACGGCGCCGTCGGCCTTCCACAGGAAGGTGCCCGAGGTGCCGCTGCGGATATCGATCTTGTAGATCGCACCCCAGCCATCATCGATGTAGGCGTACCCGTCGTCGACCAGCATATGGTTCGACATGCTCGGGTTGTTGGCGCCGATCAGCGCGGAATGCAGCGGAACGGTGAAGGCGACGTGCAGATCACCGACATTGTCGCGGTTGATCTGGTTCAGGCGGGAATACATCCAGCCTTCGTAATTGCCGAGCGCCGTGAGCCAGTTATTGGGCTCGCTCTGGGCGTTCTCAAGACGGAATGCCGTAACGTCGGCGGCCGAGGACGGGGCCATGCCGGCAGCGAAGCAGACGCTGCCGAGCAGGGTCACCGCCAAGGCGCGCGCCTTGCGGTTCATCACAGTCATTTTCTGTCTTCCTCCCTGTCGCAAGACACGATCGTGCCTTGCTGCAGCCACAGTCTAGGACTCGTGCGGGGGCTGCACAATGCTGGGGGTATAGGCGTGCTATGGGCCTGCTTGCACGCTTGCGTGATCGGCCCGAAACTCGGCCCGTGCCGCGTTGACCGGCGGTATGGCCGGACGCCAAACTAGAAGCAGGGAGAAGGGCGGCGCACAGCCGCTTCGCCATTTTCAGGGAGGATCGATTTCATGACCAGGACCCATTGGGCGTCCAGCGGCATTGCCGCCGCCATGCTGTCGCTGGCCGCGTTTTCCGCGCCGGCGAACGCCCAGCAGAACCCCGCGCTCGTCACGCTCGGTATTCAGATCTGGAAGGATACGCTGCCCTGCCGCAACTGCCACGGCTCGTTCGGCAACGGCGTGCAGGACATCGCCCAGGAGCCGCAGGGTGCCAATCTCCGCGAGACCGGCCTCGACGCGGCGACCATGGAGATGATCATCCGCTGCGGCCTCCCGGGTACCGAGATGCCCTACTTCGACAGCCGCGCCTACACCGACGACCGCTGCTACGGGATGACCCGCGAGCAGGCCGGCGCCAGCGTTCCCCCCGCGGGCAGCCCGCTGATGTCGCCGCGCCAGCTGCAAGGCGTGATCGCCTTCATCATCGAGGACTTCGTCGGCAAGGGCCCCGTGACCCGCGAGGAGTGCCGCGCCTTCTGGGGCGAGGACGCAAGCAGCTGCGGCAGGTACCCGACCGCCGCCGAAGCCGGGGCCGCGCCGGCAGCTCCCCCGACTCCCGCGCCATAGGCCCGTGACGGAGGCGGGCGCCGCGCGTCTGCCCGTGAGCCTGACGTCTCGGGCGAGCGATAGCGCGTGGACGAGAAAAGGGCGGCCGAGGGGCCGCCCTTTTGCGTGTTACCGATTCCGCAGCGGGGGAGGCGGAGGAGGTGCCGGCGGCATCGGTGTGGCCGCCGCCAGCTGACCGCCGCCGATGAGCTCGGTGATGTTGCGGATGGTCACCCGGCGGTTGAGCGGCTCGGCCGCCTGCGTAGGCACCTTGGGATACTCCTCGCCGTAACCCTGTGTGACGAGGTTCTCCGGCGGGATGCCCATGTACTGGCTGAGGATCAGAGCCACCTTCTCGGCGCGGCGGTCCGAAAGAAGGAGGTTCGAGGCGTTCGTGCCGACCAGGTCGGTGTGGCCCTCGACCAGGAAGACCTCCGACGGGTTCTGCTGGATCGCCTGCGCCATGTAGTAGCCGATATATTCGAGGTCATCGATCTGATCCACGCTCACCTCGGCTGACCCGGTCGCAAAGGTGATCGTGTCGAGATCGATGCGCACGACCTTGTCGCGGATGCGCTCGTTGAAGCGGATCTCCTCGAGCGAATAGGGCCGTTCGATCGCCTCGACCGGCGGGGCGTAGATCGCCTGCTCGACCGCCTCCGGCGTCGCGAACTGGAGGTCGACGATGTACTGGTCCTGCGGGATCGAAACGACCAGCGGCGGCAGGTAGGTGTCGTAGTTGTAGATCGGCCCGCCCACCGGCGGCGCATTGGCGTAGACCGGGGACGGGTTGTCGAGAACGCCGTCCTGGTCGCGGTCGAGATCGAGCGGCAGACCGATCAACAGCACCTCGCTCCCGTCCGGGTCCTGGCGGACGCGGCGCAGGACGTTCCCCTGCGGATCGTAGAGGGTGATGATCTTGGTCCCGTCGACGCGCGTGCTGGTCGCGACGATGTTGCCGTTGGGCAGGGTCTGCGTGTCGAGCGTCTCGCCGCTATAGCGGAAGCGATCCTCGTCGTTGCCGCGCACCGCGAACTGGTTGTTCTCCAGCTGGATGATGATGCGCGTGCCCTCCTGCTCGACGACCTGCTCCCCGGCGCCGGCCTCAGGCATCACCACCTCGCTCGGCGGTAGCGGCGGGGGCGGCGGAGCGGCGGGCGGGGGCGGCTGACCCCCGAACAGGCGCTCGAGGAGCTCGCCCGCGGGACCGGCGAGGATCTCGGGCGCGATCTCCGGGGCGGCCGGTGCCGGCGCTTCGACGGCGGGGGCCGCGGGCGGGGGAGCCTCAGCCGCCGCCGGCGGGGCGTCGGCGTTCGGAATCGGAGGAACCTCGGGCGCGACCAGCCCGCCGGGCGGCGGCTCGGGCAGCGGGTTCAAGCCGCCCGCGGGCGGCGCCGGCTCGACGGGCGCGGCCGGAGACGGCGCGGCGGCAGCGGGCGGGGCCGGCTCGGCCGGTGCCGGCGGAGCTTCGGGCGCGGGTGTCGTCGGACGGAGGATGTCGCCGATCGCGGGCGGTAACACGTCGAGGATCCCCGGCTGGGCGGGGGGCACGACCGGCTCAACCGCGGCCGCGGGCGGCGCTGGCGGAGCGGGAGGCGGCTCGACCGGCGCGACAGGCGGCAGCTCCGGAGCGGGTGCCGGCGGCGGCGCCACAGGCGGCTCTACCGGGACCGGGGGAGGCGGCGGCTCCACAGGGGGAGGCGGCGGCTCGACCACCGGCGGCGGCGGTTCGACCACGGGCGGGGGAGGCGGCTCGACCGCGGCGGGAGGGGCAGGTTCGGCGGCGGCCGGCGGCGGCGCGGCCACAGCTGCGGCCGCAGCAACCTCGGCGTCGGCGAGAGCGGTGCGCGCGGCGGCGAGCTGCGCCTCCGCGGCGGCTACGTCACCGCCCGCGGCGCGGACGCGCTCGACTTCGGCCTGCGCCGCGGCGACGGCCTGCCGCGCCATCTCGACCCGGAACGCCGGGTCGAGCTGCGCGACCGCTTCGGCGCCCATGGTGAGGATGTCGAGGGGATTGCCTTGCGCGTAGGTGGGCGACTGAAGGCCGGCGGCGGAGATCGCCACGCCGGCCAGGAGGAGTAACTTGTACGACTTCATGGCTTTCGCCTCGCTGCCAAACGGATAGGGGTCGGGCAGAAAAGCTTCAGCTGGCTGAATGGTTCCTGAAGGGCAGAAATCCGGCCATTTCGCGACTATTTATCGGTCGCGACCTTGCCGCCCTTCTGGGTCCACTCGGTCCACGAGCCGTCGTAGAGCGCGACATCCTTCGCACCCAGGATCTCGGCCGCCAGCGACAGCGTCGCCGCCGATATGCCCGAGCCGCAGCTCGTCACCACCGGCTGGCTGAGGTCGACGCCCGCCCGCTCGAACAGCATCGCCAGCTCGGCGTCGTCCTTCATCTTCCCGCCGGCGACGAAGTCGCTGGTGGGTGCGCTCACGGTGCCGGGAATGTGCCCGCTCGGCACCCCGGCCCGCGGCTCGGCGGCCTTGCCGTAGAACCGATCCGCGGGGCGGCCGTCGACGACCGTGCCCGTGCCTTTGGCGACGCGCTGCTGCACGTCCTCCATGTCGCTGACCATCTTCGGGTTGAACTTGGCGGTGAAAGTCTTGGCCGGCTTCTTCGGACCCGGCCCGGACTCGAGCTTCCGTCCCTCGGCGATCCACTGCGGCAGCCCGCCCTCGAGGATCACGATGTCGGCGGCGCCGAAGACCCGGAACGTCCACCACACCCGCGCCGCGGTCCACAGGCCGGCGGAGTCGTAGACTACGATCTTCATCCCGTCGCCGACGCCGAGCGCGCCGGCCATCTTCGCGAAATCGCGGGCGTTCGGCAGCATATGCGGCAGCGTCGAGGTCTTGTCCGACACCTCGTCGATGTCGAAGAAGACCGCGCCCGGGATGTGCTTCTCGCGGTACTCGGCTTTGACGTCGCGCGCGGCGTTGGGGAGGTACCACGAGCCGTCGAGGAGGATGACGGACGGGTCGTCGAGATGCTTGGACAGCCAATCCGTCGTCACGAACCAACGCGAGCGGTCGCTCATTCTACTCTCCCGGACAAAAGGTTCTGAGGCGTTTAGGCCTGTACGAAGGGGACGGCAATGCGGCTCTCGCGCTCCAGCCATGCCGGCACCGGCAGGCCTTTGCCGCGCAAAAATTCCGGATTGAAGAGTTTCGACTGGTAGCGCGTGCCGTAGTCGCAGAGCACGGTGACGATGGTGTGCCCGCGCCCGAGGTCGCGCGCGAGCCGCACCGCACCGGCGATGTTCACGCCCGTCGAGGCGCCCACGCAGATGCCCTCATGCTCGAGGAGGTCGAAGGCGTAAGGCAGCGACTCCTCGTCGGGGATCTGGTAGGCGCGGTCGACCGGCGCGCCCTCGAGATTGGCGGTGATGCGCCCCTGGCCGATGCCTTCGGTGATCGATGAGCCCTCGGCCTTGAGGACGCCGTTGGTGTAATAGGAAAAGAGCGCCGCGCCAGGCGGGTCGGCGAGCGCAATGGTGACGGTCGGCTTCCGCTCCTTGAGCGCGATCCCGGTTCCGGCCAGCGTTCCCCCCGTGCCGACCGCCGACACGAAGCCGTCGATCTTGCCGCCGGTCTGCTCCCAGATCTCGGGTCCGGTGCCCTCGATATGCGCCTGACGGTTGGCGATGTTGTCGAACTGGTTGGCCCAGATCGCCCCGTTCGGCTCTGTGGCGTCGAGCTCGGACGCAAGCCGTCCGGAGACGCGGATGTAGTTGTTGAGGTTCTTGTAGGGGAGGGCGGGGACCTCGATGAGGGTCGCGCCCAGCATCCGGAGCGCGTCCTTCTTCTCCTGGCTCTGCGTCTCCGGGATCACGATCACGCTGCGGAAGCCCAGCGCGCTGGCGACCACCGTCAGCCCGATCCCGGTATTGCCCGCCGTCCCCTCGACCACCACGCCGCCCGGCCGGAGCCGCCCGCTCTTCACCGCGTCGCGGATGATGAAGAGCGCGGCGCGATCCTTGACCGACTGGCCGGGGTTCATGAACTCGGCCTTGCCGTAGATCTCGCAGCCGGTCAGCTCCGACACGCGGCGAAGACGAATGAGAGGTGTCCGTCCGATGGCCTCGACGACGGAAGACGCTTTCTGCATGGAGCCTGCTGGCAGTTCTCGAGTCTGGCCGGAAGCTAATGGCTGCCGCCAAACGCTTCAAGGTTTGGGCCGTTGCGCTGGCGTGCGAAATCCCCGCATTGCCCCTAGGAGTGCCTGAACCTCGACGAAAGTCATTCCATGCTTACTCCAATGCGTGTCCCTAAGTTCGAGGAATCCCCAATCGAGCTGCTTATGATTTCGTCCATGGAACGCGGTGTAGAATTTTGCGTCCAGTATCTCATCCAGCGGTCCGGCAAACTGGCCAACCTCAGGCTCGATGCGATAGTTGGGCGCGATGCCTTGGCCAGTGACGCCAATGCGGACAAGAGCGGAGCCGTGCTGTCGGCGAACGGCGGCCATATTTCCAAGAACACCTCGGACGTAGTCTTCCGGTCTATCGAGAGTTCGAACCACATCACGCAGCGTCGCGTCTTCTAGACCTTGGGCCACCCGCGTCCCTCACCTGATGGAGAGCCAGGAGTGTAGCGCAAAGACGTTGGCTCGAAAACTACTCGGCCGGGACGAGGCCGCCCCGCGACGCGGTCTGGAGCCGCGCCCAGGCCGGCCGCTCGAACAGGAACTTGAGCGCCGTGCCGCGCACGATCCAGAAGAGGACGAGCGGGGCGACCACGCCCGAGGCGGTGACGATGAGCGAGACGAGCCCAAGGTCGATGCCGGTCTTGAGGAGGATCGTGCGGCTCACCGCCATGGGCAGGAAGAAGGCGAGGTAGATGACGATCGAGTTCCGCCCGCAATAGCGGATCGCCGCCGCAAAGTCGGTCTTGGAGAGAAGCGCCGAGACCACCACCACCGCGCCCGCGCCGACGAGACCGAGCGCGAGGCTGAGGAAGGGAAGGGCGGAGAGGCCGGCGAACACCATGATCCCGTTCACCACCGCCCAGCCGGCGAGATAGGCGAGGCCGATTCCCGCGCGCTCGATCACCGTCGCCGCGATGCGGAACACGAACGGAGCGGCGATGTAGCCGGTATAGAAATAGACGAAGCGCGAGGAGAACTCGTCCGGCACCACCCAGCCGGTATGGATCGGAGCGATCTCGAGCGCGGCGAGGACCGGCCAGACAATCCAGGGCGAGACGTTGCGGAGCGCTTTGGTGAACACGAAGAAGATCGGCAGGAGATAGATGAACCACAGCGTGCCGAAGGGCTCGATCCAGGCGAGGGCATACTGGTTCACGACCTCGCCCCAGCCGCTCTCGGCGGCGATCCCGGGCGCCTTGGTGACGAACTGGATGGTCACCCAGATCGCGTAGAAATAGAGGAAGTGGACGACCTTCTTGTCGAGATAGGTGCGCCAGTCGCGGTCGATGACGCGGGCGAGAAAGAGGCCCGAGATGAGGAAGAAGTCGGGCATCCGGAAGGGCGTCGCGAAGGCGACGATGAGCCCGGCCCAGCTCTCCTGTTCAGCGTATTTCTCGACCCCCAGGGTCGAGTGCATCATCACCACCATGATGATGCAGAACCCCTTCGCGTAGTCGACCCAATCGACGCGCTCGTTCATCGCCGCCATCCACCGCTTACCGAACGCCGCAACTTAGAGCGGAGCGGGGGCGAGCGGACCTAATTCTCGGAGAATCTTACGCGTAAAGGTTAAGGCTCGGAGGTCGCAAGCCAGCAACTACGGCCCGGGCCCAAGCTGGTCGCGGATGCGCATCCGCTCCCCGATATCGCACGCCGGCGCGTATTTGAGCTCGCCCCCGCGCGGCTGCGGGCGGGTGAAGCCGTCGAGCTGCACCGGAATCACCGGCAGGTACGTCGCATAGGGCAGGGGGGCGGCGTCGAACTCGGCGATCTCGAGGATCAGCTTGCGGAGGATCGCCTCGCCGAATGTCTCGAAGCTGTCGACCGCGATGACGAACGCGTTCATCCCGCCGATCACGCATTCCTCGTAGTAGCGGTCGAGGTCGGGCAGGCTGAAATTGCTCGGTTCGAGATTGTTGATGGCGACGCCGTTGATGGTGATGCCGGTCGCCACTACCGCGTCGCGCGCCATCGCGACGTTGCCGCCGGCGCTGCTCGGTCCGTCGCCGGAAATGTCGATCACCCGCCGGTCGCTGACAAAGCCGTTGTCCTCGAAGAGGTCGGTGGCGACGCCGAGCACGCTGGTGATCGAGGTTCCCGTCCCCCGCGCGACGGGGACGCTGTTGAGAGCCGCGGCGAACGCCTCGCTGCTCGCCCTGCCGTCGACCACTGTCCAGTCGGCCACCGTCCGCCACAGCCCCGGCCCGGCCCACTCGACATAGATGACCGCGATCCGGCCGAGCGTTCCCCGCCCGATCGCCTCGCCGATGCGCGGATCGAGGAAGGCCTGGATGTACCCTTCACGCTGCAAATAGCCCTCGTACTGGTCGACGCTCTGCGACACGTCGATGGCGAGCACCAACTCGAGGTCGACCTCGGTCTCCTGGGCAAAGGCGGCTGGCACCGACGCAGTCAGCGCGAAGAGGATCGCAAGGGCAGAGGTTCTCGACATGGCTTCCCCGGACGCACCCGACGAAGTCTATGGCCGGGGCGTTGAGGCAGCAACGTATGGTGCTGGGGTCGTCAGACCCCGACCCACCATTTGAACGCTAGATAAAGCAGGACGCCGGCCAGCACTCCGACGAGAACCTTGGCCCTGCCCATCACTGTCTCCGTGCGCTCGCTCACTACTGCGCGACGGGTGTCCCGGGGCCCGGCGCGAAATCGAGCATCAGGCTCGCCACCATCATGCTGCCGAGCGTGGGGACACGCGGCTCGCGCGGACGTCCCTCGACGATCTCCGGCTGCCCGCCGACCAGGATGAGGCCAGAGGCTTCGCTCACTACGCGGGCGCCGACGCCGGCGGTGAGTTCCGTCCGCTCGCCGCTGGCAAGCGCGGTGACCTCGACCGTGCCGCGGCCGACATCGACCGCTGCAACGCCGTTGCCGACGCGCACCGCGAAGCGGGTAGTGGTGGGGGCGGCGGACAGGAAGGGGGTCTCGACCGTGAACGAGCCGGCGCTGCGCCGCTCGACCTCGAGGACGACGCCTCCCGCCGCCATGAGGATGGTGCTCCGCGCGGCGCGCTGGACGATGGCAAGGACGGTCTCCCCGCCGATCGCAATGCTCTCCCCGCCGCGCGTGAGGACGGCGCCGCCGTCCGGGCTCGTGGCGATGGTCGCGGTGTTGGGGAAGCTCTCGCCGGCCGCCGCCAGACGCGGTTCCACGCCCACTTTGAGGATCCACACCGAGCCGGCGGTGCGGTCGATCTGCCAGTCCTCGGCTGCCGCCGCGGGCGCCCAGACGAGAGCAGATGCGAGGATCACGAGACGGGTCGAAGCGTTCATGGGAGCGACAATCTCCGGTTGCCTACCCCATAGAACACCCGCGGCCGCTAAGGATCAGAGAAGTAGTTGCGTAAAACTCGACTCATCGCTCGCCGCGCGCTCTTGAGGTCGCGGGGAGCGGGGACCACATGCACCGCAGGAGCCGAAATCCCGTTCGCGGAGGTCGCAATGACAGAGCAGAAGAGACAGACCTTTTCCGAGCAGATCGAGGTCGCGGGCGCGCAGCTCGTCGGCCAGGTGAAGCGCCTCCTCGCCGAGGGCAACGCACGCACCCTTCGCATCAAGGAGCCCGACGGAGACGTGGTGCTCGAGATCAACCTGACCGTGGGCGCTTTCGCTGGCGGCGCGGTGGTTCTCGGCGCGCCGTGGCTGGCCGTATTGGGGGCCATTGCCGCGCTGGCGACGCGCGTATCGGTGGAGATCGTCTACGACAATCCGGCCGCAGCGACCGACGCCGGGGAGCCGCCGCGCGATCAGGCCGATCGCCCAGACGCGGCGTAGCGTCTGACGGCGGCGGATCGTTCTGGGCTCGGATAGACCCGCGCCACGAAGGACTGCTTGGACGCCGAGCTTTCACCGGCAACCAGCGCGCCTTGTTCCAAGGGCGTTCCGGCGCGGGTGACGGTCTTCAGGCCCGCCGCGTCTCAATCGCGGTCGTCGCCGCTTCCGTGGCCGCTATTGTCGTCGTCGTCGCCGCCGCGACCCGGGTTGCCGTCATCGTCGTGGTCGTCGTCGTTGCCGTGACCGTTGTCCTCGTCCTCGTCGGCTTGAGCGGCGCCGGCCCCGCCAACCGTACCGGCGATCCGGCCGCCGGCAGCGTCGTCGGGTGTTTCGACACCCGGCCCGTCGTCATCCGGGCCAACCTCGGAGAGATTTGAGGACCCTTCGGAATCGGCGACGCCCGGTGCCCGCGGGTCGGCGGGGAGGGATGCCGGATACCCGCCGCGCGAGTTGACCTGCACCACCGGCGGGCGTCCGCCGAGGAGTCCGATCGCGGGATTGTCGGCGGTGACCACGGCTGCCATCCCGGCGGTGAGATCGGTGCGTTGGCGGCTCTCGCTGCTTGTCACCTCGACGGTCCCGCGCTCGACCCCGACGCGCGCGCCGCTGTCCTCCACCTCGACGGTGAAATGCGTACCCTTCACGACCGCGGCCAGGAAGGGCGTCTCCACCGTAAAATGCTGCACGTTCCGCCGCTCGACCTCGAACTCGGCCACGCCGGCGATCTGGATCACCCGGGTGCGGCCGCCACGCTGGAGGAGGGCGATGACGGTGCTCGGTCCCACGAACACGCTTTCACTTTCACGAACCAGGAGCGCCCGGCCGGTTGGGCTGGTGGCGAGCGTGGCGGCGTTCGGGAAGACGGTTCCCGAGGAGGCGAGACGTGTCTCTTTCCCCTCTTCGAGGATCCACACCGCCCCAACGCTCTCGCCGATCCACCATTCGTCGGCGGCAAGGGCGGGCGAAGCGACAACGAGCAGGGCCAGGAAGACAAGGCGAGTCCACGAAGCCAGCACGGTTCCGTCCTCAATTCGAGACGGCGCACCACACACCGAGAGACCATAAGAATAAGAGAAGCAGTTTCCTAAAATTGTTCGGATCTGTCGCTATTTGCGAGGCCGAGGCGAGGCGACACGCTCCCCGGGCACGAGGCCGGCTTCGGCAAACCATGGAACGATCCATGGCTGGCGCTGTTTGACGCGGGAAGCGCGGCCGACGGGTCTGACTCCGGGTTGGCCTTTCGGGCCTGGCCTATCAGTTCCCGGGCCCGGCCCGACGCTTGTCGGCGACCGCTCCGTCAGTTCGGTTGTCCTCGACTGATCGTTGCTCGTGGAGCCTCGGCCAACCGAGGCTCCACGGCGCGCTAGCCAGCCGCCCGCCCGGATTCGTGCGGGCCTCCCTCGGAAGCGCTGATCCGGCGAAGTCCGCGGTGACGCGTCGATGAAGGTGGCTCCCCGACCTGGACTCGAACCAGGGACAAAGCGATTAACAGTCGCTTGCTCTACCAACTGAGCTATCGGGGATCAGGGCGTGTCCTTAGCAAAGCCCCGGCGGCGTTCCAAGCCCCAAACGGAGCCGCGATGCTGCGCCGCTCGGAAGCAGTGGTTGCAATGGCGCCTCTCCATTACGATCTCTTTCCCGACAGAGGCGTTGGAGACCGATGGCCCAAATCAAGTTCGCCGGCAGGACGATCGACCTGCCGCGCAGTCGCATCCTGAGGATCGGGCTCGGCATCCTCCTTATCCTGGGTGGATTCCTCGGCGCGATTCTGCCGCTCCTCGGCGTGTGGATGCTGCCGCTCGGCCTCATCGTCCTCTCGGTCGATATTCCCTTCGTCCGGCGCCACCGCCGCCGCGCCGATGTTGCCGTGACGCGCTGGTGGAACAGTTCGCCCTTCGCCGCAAAGCTCCGCGCCCTGTGGAGCCGGATCCGCCGCCGCAACGTCGAAGGGGCGTGACGTCTTCTCCGGAGGCAGCGGTGCGGGTCGAGAAATAGGGGAGGGGCGCCCGAACTCCCTTGCTGAGCCGCCTCGCCCGACCTAGGGTCGAAGCGCTGGTTCCCGTCGCTCACGCGTCGGGATGAAATGGGAATGCGGTGAGGGTCGTGTCCGAAGGCACGCTCCGAAGCCGCAGCTGCCCCCGCAACTGTAAGCGGCGAGCCGCTCCGCAAGAAGCCACTGGGCAACCGGGAAGGCGCGGAGGGGCGAAGACCCGCGAGCCAGGAGACCTGCCAGCGTTCGTTTTGGTCCACGCCGTCGGTGGGACGGCAAAGGAGAACCGATGACCACGCTGACCGGGCTGCGCGCCAGCCCGACACTTGCTTCCCGTATCCTCCCTGCGCTGATGGCGATCGTCTTCGGATCTGTGCTCTTCGTCGCGACAGGTTTCGCGGCGCCGAGCCTCATCCACAACGCCACCCACGACGCCAGGCACGCCTTCGGGCTGCCCTGCCACTAGCCGGGACGCAACCATGTTTCGGAACATCGTCTTCAGCGCCTTCGGCGCAGGCCTTGCCGCGTGCGTCATCGTCTCGCTGGTGCAGACCGTCACCACCCGGCCGCTCATCCTCCACGCCGAAATCTACGAGAACGCCGCGCCGACCGACCATGCCCATGCCGCGCCCGCCGCTGACGAGACGGGCCTCGCCGTGCCCGAGCATGAAGAAGAGGAGTGGGCGCCGCGGGAAGGCCTCGAGCGCGTGACCTACACAATCCTCGCCAACCTCCTGATGGGCGTCGCCGTCGCGATGATCCTCATCGGCGCAATGGCGCTGAAGGGCGACGCGGTGGACGCCCGCACCGGTCTCTTCTGGGGCGTCGGCGGCTTCCTCGCGGTCTCGCTCCTGCCGGCCTTGGGCCTCCCGCCCGAGCTGCCCGGCACCGCCGCCGCCGATCTCGGCGTGCGGCAGATCTGGTGGCTCTCGACGGCTGCCGTCTCCGCTGCCGGCCTCGCGGCGCTGGCCTTTGGCCGGCACTGGGCCTGGAAGATGGGCGGCATCGCGCTGATCGTCGCGCCGCACGTCGTCGGCGCGCCCCGGCCGCCGACGCTGGACGCAGCCTATCCCGCCGCCCTCGCGGGCGAATTCGTCGTTGCCTCGCTGGTGGCGAGCGCGGTCCTGTGGTCCGCGGCCGGGTTCTTCGGCGGCCTCCTGCACCAGCGCCTGTCGCGTGCGACCTGAGCGCGATGGGCTCGCCAAACCTCACGCTGGTCTTCGGCGGCACCGGATCGGGCAAGAGCCTCCACGCCGAGCAACTCGTGCTCGGCACGGGGCTCGAAGCGCTCTACGTCGCCACCGCCATCGTCGACGATGACGCGGAGATGGAGCGCCGCATCGCCGCTCACCGCGCGCGGCGCAGCGCCGCCTGGCGGGTCATCGAGGCGCCCTACGAGCTTGCCGTAACGATCGAGCGCGAAAGCCGCCCGGATCGGGCGCTTCTCGTCGAGGACCTCACGCTCTGGCTCGCCAATCTCATGGCCGCCGACGCCGACTTCGAGTCCGCCATCCACGGCCTCCTCGCCGCGATGGAGCGCGCCGCCGGCCCGGTCGTCGTGGTCTCGAACGAAGTGGGAGGAGGGGGCGTCGCCGCCCATCCTCTGGCGCGGAAATTCGCCGACCTTCAGGGCCAGCTCAACCAGGAGGTCGCAGCGATCGCCGGCCGCGTCATCCTCGTCGCCGCCGGCCTGCCGCTCACCCTCAAACCCGCCGCCTGACCGGAGCGACCCGATGAACGCCGACCGCATCCCCGCCACCGTCGTCACCGGCTTCCTCGGCGCCGGCAAGACCACGCTGATCCGCAACCTTCTCCGCAACAGCGGCGGCAAGCGCATCGCCATCATCGTCAACGAGTTCGGCGATATGGGCTTCGACGGCGCGCTCCTCGAGGACTGCGGGGACGACGGCTGCAATCCCGAGACGGTGATCGAACTCACCAACGGCTGCATCTGCTGCACCGTCGCCGACGACTTCGTGCCAACCATGGAAATGCTGCTCGCGCGAAACCCGCCGCCCCAGCACATCGTCATCGAGACGTCGGGCCTCGCGCTCCCTCAGCCCCTGGTGCGCGCCTTCTCCTGGCCGGCCGTGAGGCACCGCGTCACTGTCGACAGCGTGGTCACCGTGGTCGACGCGTGCGCCGTAGCCGACGGTCGCTTCGCGCCCAACCCGGCGATGATCGCCGCCGCGGCGGAAGATCCCTCACGCGACCACGACCCCCCGATCGTCGAGCTCTTCGAGGACCAGCTCCGCTCCGCCGACCTCATCGTGATGTCGAAGTCCGACCTCCTCGATGGCGACGCGCTCCGCGCCGCCGTGGCCGCCGTCCGGGCGGAGGCCCGTCCCGAAACCCGCCTCGTCCACGCCGACCGGGCCGGCTTGCCCGCCTCCGTGCTGGTCGGCCTTGGCGCCACCGCCGAGGACGACATGGCGGCCCGCCTCAGCCATCACGAGATGGAAGGGGAGGCGGAGCACGACCACGACGACTTCGTCAGCTTCGTCGTCGCCACGCCGGTCTTCGCATCCGCCGAGGCCGTGAAGAAGCACGTCAGGGACGCGCTCGCCGCGGACGCCGTCCTCCGCATCAAGGGTCGCGTTGCAGTCGAGGGAAAATCCGCGCCGCTTATCATCCAGGCCGTTGGCAGCCGGGTCGAGACCTGGTTCGCGCCCGGCCACAAGCCGAGCGGGCTCGTCGTGATCGGCGAGAAGCACATGGACGAGCCCGCGATCCGCGCGGTCTTGCAGCGCTGAGATGCACCTCCTCGCCGCCGACGCCAAACGGATCGACGACGGCGAGGGTGCGGTCGAGCTCGGCCAGTCGCCGGGCGAGATCGTCTTCCTGTCGATGGCCGACACCGAGCTCGCCGGCCTTGCCGCCGCGGCGCGTGCCCTTCCCTCGGACGCGCCGAGCCTGCGCCTCGCCAACCTCGCCCGGCTGACCCATCCACTCTCCATCGACCTCTACATCGAGCGCACGCTCACAAACGCGCGCCTCGTCGTCGTGCGCATGATGGGCGGCACGGGCTACTGGCCGTACGGCCTCGATGCGCTCCGCGCCCTTGCACGCTCGGGCGGTCCGCGCCTCGTGGTCGTGCCCGGCGACGACCGTTGGGACGAGGCCCTCGAGGCCTACTCGACCGAACCGGTAGAGACGTGCCGAAAGCTTTGGCGCTATTGCGCCGAAGGCGGCGTGGCGAACCTTCGCGGCGCACTGGCCTTCGCCATCCACCTCCTCGGCCGCGGCCCCGCGCCCGACGAGCCGGCCGTGCTCCCGAAGGCCGGCCATTTCGCGCCGGGCGCGCTCGCCCTCTCGCCCCCGTCGGCGGATCGGTCCGTCGTACCCATCGTCTTCTACCGGGCGCTGGTGCAGAGCGGGGACACCGCGCCGATCGAGTCTCTTGCCTCCGCGCTGGACACTCTCGGACTCGCCGCGCTTCCAGTCTTCGTCACCAGCCTCAAGGACCGCGAGGCGGAGTCCTTCCTCGACGCGGCCTTCGCCGTCACCCCGCCGGCCCTGATCATCAACGCTACCGGCTTCGCCGTCTCCCGCCTCGGGCGCGGCCACGAACCCACCGTCCTCGATCGGCCCGGCCGCCCGGTCTTGCAGGTCTCGTTCTCGGGCTCGTCGACCGAGGCCTGGACGGAGAGCTCGCGCGGCCTTTCCGCGAAGGACCTCGTGATGAGCGTCGTCCTCCCGGAGATCGACGGCCGCATCTTCACCCGCGCCGTCTCGTTCAAGGAGGAGGCCGACCCCGACACGCTCACCGACAGCCGCGTGGTCCGCTACGTCCCCAGGCCCGACCGCATCGCCTTCGTGGCGGAGCAGGCGGCCCGCTGGGTGCGGCTCGCCGGCAAGCGAGCGAGCGAGCGGCGGGTCGCCATCATCCTCTCCAACTACCCCAACCGCGACGGCCGCATCGCCAACGGCGTCGGCCTCGACACGCCGGAGAGCGCCGTCCGCCTCGCCGCGGCGCTGCAGTCGAGCGGCTACGACGCCGGAGCTTTCCCCGAGAGTTCGGCCGCCCTCATGGACGTGCTTCTCGCCGGCCCTACCAACGCGCGGGCGAAGCGCATTCCGTCACCCCGGCGAAGGCCGGGGCCCAGATCGGCAGCGCCATCGGGGGCCGGTGTTGTGGGTGCTCCTGCCAAAGGATCGACGCGCCAAGACGCACATCGCCACGGTCGCCTGGACCCCGGCCTTCGCCGAGGTGACGGTGGTGATGAAGTGCCGTCGGGGACGACAGCTCGCTCGGCCCACGGCGGCGCACCAATCAGCCTTTCCCTCGACGCCTACCGGCCGTTCCTTAGCCGGCTTCCGAACGCCGCCCGCGCGGCGCTCGACCAGGGCTGGGGCAAGCCGGAAGACGACCCGCACGTCCGCGACGGCGCCTTCCATCTCGCCGTCCACCGCTTCGGCAATGTCGTGGTCGCCATCCAGCCGGCGCGCGGCTACAACATCGATCCGAAATCGACCTACCACGACCCCGACCTCGTCCCGCCGCACCACTATCTCGCGTTCCATGCGTGGCTGCGCGAAGCCTTCGACGCCGACGCGATCGTCCATCTCGGCAAGCACGGCAACCTCGAATGGCTGCCCGGCAAGGCAGCGGGGCTGTCGCACGCCTGCTGGCCGGAGATCGCCCTCGGCGCGACCCCTCTCATCTATCCCTTCATCGTCAACGACCCGGGCGAGGGCGCCCAGGCCAAGCGGCGAGCCTCGGCGGTGATCGTCGACCACCTCATGCCGGCGCTGACCCGCGCCGAGACCCACGGCCCGCTCGCCGAACTCGAAACGCTGATCGACGAATACGCCCTCGCCGCGGGCATGGACGCGCGCCGGCGCTCCCATCTGCAGCGGGAGATTCTGACCCGTGCGTCGGCCGCCGCCCTAGATGTCGACCTTGGCATCGATCTGTCCGTGGATGAGTCCGGCGACGCACTCCGGAAACTCGACGCCCATCTCTGCGAGATCAAGGAGATGCAGATCCGCGACGGCCTGCACATTCTCGGCGCGAGTCCCGAGGGGCGCGCCCGCGTCGACACGCTGGTCTCGATCGCGCGCGTGCCGCGCGCCGGGGGCCGGCCCGAAGACGCCTCGCTCCACCGCGCCGTCGCCTACGATCTCGACCTTGGGATCGACCCGCTCGATTGCGATTTCGGTGCCGAGTGGACTCGACCCCGGCCTGGAGTTCTCTCGGCCATCTCGAACGCGCCGTGGCGGACGAACGGCGACACCGTGGAACGCATCGAAGCCCTGGCAGCGGGCATGGTGACGACCGCCCTGAGTCTCCCATCCTCCGACACAGAGTCTGCGCCCTCTCCCCGGCGGGGAGAGGGGGAGGCCCTCATTCGTGGAGCGATGAGTCCCGGACAGCGCAGCGCTGCTGTGCTGCGCTGGATCGCAACGGAGCTCGCCCCGGCGCTCGACAGCTCGGGCACCGCGGAGATCGCCGCCGTCCTCGCCGCGCTCGACGGCCGCTTCGTCCCGCCAGGTCCCTCCGGCGCGCCGAGCCGTGGGCGCCCCGAAGTGCTGCCGACCGGGCGCAACTTCTATTCCGTCGACATTCGCGGCGTGCCGACCGAAGCGGCCTGGACTCTTGGACGAGCCGCCGCCGACGCCCTCGCGCTCCGCTACTTCCAGGACGAGGGCGAGTGGCCGCGCTCGATCGCCGTCTCCGCCTGGGGCACGTCGAACATGCGCACCGGCGGGGATGACATCGCGCAGGTCCTCGCCCTCATCGGCGCCAAGCCGGTGTGGGAGGCGGGCACCGGACGGGTGACCGGCTTCAGCATCTTCGCCCTCTCGGAGCTGGCCCGCCCGCGCATAGACGTCACCTTCCGCATCTCGGGCATGTTCCGCGATGCGTTCCCGCAACAGATCGATCTCATCGACTCCGCCGTCCGCGCGGTGGCCGAGTTGGCCGAGCCGGACGGCGCCAACCCGATCGCCGCCCGCGTCCGCAGCGAGAGCCGCCGGCTGACTGCCGGCGGCGTCGATCCTGAGCTGGCGAAGCGACGAGCAGGCATCAGCGTCTTCGGTTCCAAACCGGGCGCATATGGCGCGGGGATGCAGGCGTTGATCGACGAAGGAATCTGGTCGCAACGGAGCGACTTCGCCGACGCTTATCTCGCCTGGGGCGGGTTTGCCTATGGCACCGGCGGCGAGGGCGTCGCCTCGCCCGAGCAGCTCGCCGACCGCCTCCGCGCGACCGACGCGGTGCTGCAGAACCAGGACAACCGCGAGCACGACATCCTCGACTCCGACGACTACTACCAGTTCCAGGGCGGCCTCGCGGCCACGGTCGAGACGCTGAAAGGCGCGGCTCCGCGCGTCTATCACGGCGACACCTCCCGCCCCGAGAAGCCGGTGGTGCGCTCCCTCGCCGAGGAGATCGCCCGCGTGGTGCGCGGCCGGGCGGCGAACCCGAAATGGATCGCCGGCGTGATGCGCCATGGCTACAAGGGCGCCTTCGAAATGGCCGCGACGGTCGACTATCTCTTCGCCTACGCCGCGACCACCGACGCCGTCCGCGAC
>CAYOET010000150.1:0-11680 GCA_964402985.1 uncultured Bauldia sp.
GACACCCTCACCCCTGCAGAATGCCGAAACTACTTCGCCAACGCCGGGTACCTCCCACCTGACTTCATCACGCTCTAGCCCTCTCCCCTCCGGGGCGAGGGGACGCGTCGAGGTTCACGCGGCCAATCGGACTCGTCCAGAACATGCGCTCGCGGAACACAGAAACACGAAGCGGGCCGCTGGGGCCCGCTTGAGGCGCCGTGCCCGTGGGGGCCGGCGGCGATGGTGAGCGGTGCTACGCCGGGACGGCGGCGGCGGCTTCGTGGCGCTTGGCGACGAGGCGGCGGAGGCGGCGGGCCTTCAGCGACAGATCGTCCTCGCTGGCCTTGAGCAGGAAAGCGTCAAGGCCGCCGCGGTGCTCGACCGAGCGGAGGGCCTGCGCGGTGATGCGCAGCGACACCGACTGGTTCAGCGCGTCGCTCATTAGCGTGACGTTGACGAGGTTGGGCAGGAAGCGGCGGCGGGCCTTGTTGTTGGCGTGGCTGACGGTATTGCCCGTCTGCACGCCCCGGCCGGTCAGTTCGCAACGTCTGGACATCTTGGTAAACCTTCGGCGGCGGGAAAACCCGACCGCGTAACGCTCTTTCGGAAAGCGGACTGCTATAGGCGGGGGAACGGCGGGCCGTCAAGCGATCTTCACGGGCGCAACCTCGGCCGGCGAGGGTTTTGCCGGCTGACGAGGCGGAGCAATGGGTCTAATCACGGATTGGGGGTTTGGCGACCTCGATTCCCGGCCGGCCGGGTGCATAGGAAGATCGATGCGGGCAAGTCTGGCGCTGAGAGGTGTGGTTTCGCTGCTTATGGCGGTGGCGTTTGCCACGCCGGGCCGAGCGGCCGAGGCCGCAACCGGGTCCGTTTTTGCACTCTACGCCCTGACGCTCGGCCCGTTCCGGCTCGGTCAGGCCACCGCCCAGTCGGTGTTCGACGAAGGCGGGTATGCGGTCACCGTGAGCGGTACCGTGGCGGGGTTGGCGCGGCTCTTCTCCGATGCGCGCGCCACCCTCTCCAGCAACGGCCGGCTCGCCGGCGAGAGGGTTCTGCCGTCCAGCTTCCTCCTCGATTCCTGGGAAGGGGAGACCTATGTCGGGGTGCGCATGGCGCTCGACCGCGGCGCGGTCACAGGGATCGAACTGGTGCCGCCGCCCGAGGACGACCCCGACCGCGTGCCGCTGACCGCACTGGACTGGCGCGGCGTCCTCGACCCGATCAGCGCCTTCATCATGCCGATGCCGATCGGGGAGGCGCTCGACGGCCCCTCGGTCTGTAACCGCAGCCTCCCGGTGTTCGACGGCTGGCAGCGTTTCGACCTGCAGCTCTTCTTCAAGGAAGTGCGGAGCGTGCGCAGCGTCGGGCAGGGCAGCTATTCCGGCGTGGTGTTCGTCTGCGGGGCGCGCTATGCGCCGGTTGCCGGGCACAATCCCTACGACGACAGCGTGCAGCAGATGCTGGCCAACGACTCGCTCGAGATCTGGCTGGCGACACTGGGCGGCGATGTCCCCTATCTGGTCCCCTATTATGTCGGGCTGGACACCGACTTCGGAACACTTAGTGTGCGGGCGGTGCGGCTGACCGCGTCCGAGCAGGGACCGGCACGCTAAAGGTTAACCGCTCGGCGTCGTCCTTGACGGCGCGTTTCCGCACCCTCGCCAAATGTAGACAAAGTGCAGCGCCGACACCCCACATGCAGTGCGAACGGATCGGGAAACGTTTGCGAGTCAGCGATTCGGACGGGTTTTGTTCGGGACTCGTTCCGACTCTTAACCGCCTCCGTCACAAGCGCTGGAAAATGCAGGGAAACTGTCCCCGCGTGAGACAGCTGGCGCGCAGTCCCCGGGAGTTCCGTTCGCCGCAATGAACGTCTCGACGAGGCCGATCGAACCCGCGCTCAGCGGCGGCCGCAACGTGGTCGCCGTGCTCGGCCCGACCAATACCGGCAAGACCCATCTCGCCATCGAGCGGATGCTGGCGCACGGCTCCGGGATGATCGGGCTGCCGCTGCGCCTCCTCGCCCGCGAGGTCTATGACCGGGTCGCGGCGAAGGCCGGGGTCGGGGCGGTGGCTCTGGTCACCGGCGAAGAAAAGATCATCCCCGCCAGCCCGCGCTTCACGGTCGCGACGGTGGAAGCGATGCCGGCGAGCGTCGACGTGCCGTTCCTCGCCATCGACGAGATCCAGATCGCCGGCGACCTCGAGCGCGGGCATATCTTCACCGACCGCATCCTCAACCTCCGCGGCCGGCAGGAGACGCTTCTTCTCGGCGCGCCGACGATGCGCGGGATCATCGAACGGCTGCTGCCGGGCGTGAACGTGGTCACGCGGCCGCGGCTGTCGGTTCTGTCCTATTCGGGATCGAAGAAGATCACGCGGCTGCCACGGCGCTCCGCAGTCGTCGCGTTCTCGGCCAACGAGGTCTACGCGATCGCCGAACTGATCCGCCGCCAGCGGGGCGGGGCGGCGGTGGTGCTGGGGGCGCTCAGTCCGCGCACGCGCAACGCCCAGGTGGAGCTCTTCCAGTCGGGCGACGTCGACTTTCTGGTCGCCACCGACGCGATCGGGATGGGGCTCAATCTCGACGTCGAGCATGTCGCGTTCGCCGGCGACACCAAGTTCGACGGGTACCAGTACAGGCGGCTCACCGCGGCGGAATTCGGCCAGATCTCCGGTCGCGCCGGCCGCTACACGAGGAACGGGACGTTCGGGGTGACGGGCCGCGTCGAACCGTTCGACGACGACCTGGTCGAGGCGCTCGAGACGCACCGCTTCGACTCGGTGAAGACCGTGCAGTGGCGAAACCGCGACCTCGATTTCGGCTCGATCGATGCGCTGCGGACCAGCCTCGATGTGCTGGCGCCGCGCGAGGGGCTCGTCCGCGCGCCGCTCGCCGACGACCAGCGGGTCCTCGAAGCGGCGCGGCGCGAGCCCGAGATCAGCGCGCTGGCCGATCGGCGCGAACGCGTCGAGCTCCTGTGGGACATTTGCCAGGTTCCCGACTATCGCCGCATCGCTCCCGCAAACCACGCCGAGCTCGCGATGACCCTTTTTGGGTTCATTGCGCGAAAGGGCGCGATCGACGAGGACTGGTTTTCCCGTCAAGTGGACTATGCGGATCGCACGGATGGCGATATCGACACGCTCGCCAACCGGATTGCCCACATCCGGACCTGGACCTTTGCCGCCAATAGGCCCAGATGGCTCGCCAATCCTGGCTATTGGCAAGAGCGGACGCGGGCCATAGAGGATCGGCTGTCCGACGCCCTCCATGAAAGGCTGACCCAGCGCTTCGTCGACCGCAGGACCAGTGTCCTGATGAGGCGCCTCAGAGAGAACGCAATGCTCGAAGCCGAAATTACCGCTACCGGGGACGTCGTGGTCGAAGGCCAGCACGTCGGGCAGCTCCTGGGGTTCCGCTTTGCCCCGGACGCCACTGCGAGCGGAGAGGACGCCAAGGCGATCCGCGCCGCGGCGCAGAAGTCGCTGGCCGGGGAGATCGAACGCCGCGCCGCGCGGCTCGGCTCCGCGCCCGACCCCGATCTCGTACTCGCGGCCGATGGGCAGCTGCGCTGGCAGGGCAATCCGGTGGGGCGGCTGGTCGAGGGCGATGATGCGCTCGCGCCGCGCTTCGTGGTCCTTTCCGACGAGACGCTGAGCGGGCCGCCGTTGGAGCAGGTGCAGAAGCGCCTCGATTTGTGGCTGACCCACCAGCTGACGACGCAGCTCGGGCCGCTCTTCGGGCTGCGCGACGCGGCGGAACTCGCGCCGCTGGCGCGCGGGATCGCGTTCCGGCTGGTCGAGAATCTCGGCGTCCTCGAGCGGGCGAGCGTCGCCGACGACGTGAAGTCGCTTGACCAGGAGATGCGGGCGGGGCTGCGCAAGCTCGGCGTCCGCTTCGGCGCATACCACATCTACGTGCCGCAGCTTCTGAAACCGGCGCCGAGCCGGCTCCTGGCGATGCTGTGGGCTTTGAAGAACGGGGGCCTTGGCGCGCCGGGCGTCGCTGAGTTGCCGCAGCTTTCCTCTTCGGGGCGGACGACGATCCCGGTCGACCCAACTTTTCCGCGACCTCTCTATCGGGTGGTCGGCTTCCGCATCGCCGGGCAGCGCGCGGTGCGGCTCGACATCCTCGAGCGCCTCGCCGACCTCATCCGGCCGCTGATCGCCTGGCGCGCGACGCCCGAGGGCGCCCCGCCGCCGGCCGGCGCGGTCGACGGCAACGGCTTCATGGTGACGCCGGCGATGACCTCGCTCCTCGGCTCGTCGGGCGAAGATTTCGCGTCGGTGCTGAAGTCGCTCGGCTATCGCGTCGAGCGCCGTCCGGCGCCGCCGAAGCCAGTCGCGGCAGTGGCTGCGGTGGTGGTGAGCGAAGCGGCCCCGGCCGAAGGGTTGCCCGAGACAGCCGAGACATCGTCGCGCGAAGTCACCGAGGCGCCCGCCGTGCTCGTAGCGGACTCGATCGCGTCAATCGCCGCTTCGGTCGAGGTTGCGGTCGAGGAGATGGCCAATGAGGGTGGCCCAGAGCCCGAGGCTTCCGCCGAACGGGCGGCGACGGCCGAGGGAGCGGTCGCTGAGTCCGGAGCCGAAGCTGAAGTCGCGGTAGCGGCCGATGTTTCGACTGAGGGCGCCCCCGCAGTGCCGGCCGAGCCTGAATTCATCGAGATCTGGCGGCCGGGGCGTCCCGACCGCGGCCGTCCGCGCCGGCCCAACGAGCGTGGTGCTCGGGATGGGCGTGCGGCGCGGCCCGATCGTGCGGCCCGGGCTCCGGCGCCTGTCGAGGGGGCGGCCCCCGCCGAAGGGGCGGTGGCAGCGACCATTGAAGCGCCGGCCGCCGGCGAGGCCGTTGCGCGGCCCGAGGGCGAACGGAAGCCCCGCACCGACCGGCCCAATCGCGGGCCGCGGCGTGGCAGGGGCGGGCGCGAGGACGGAGCCGAGGGCGAGCGTCAGGGCCGTCCGCCGCGCAGCGGAGGGCGACCGGGACGTGGCGATCGCGACGAGCCGCGTGGCGACCGCGAGCAGCGCGGGAAGGGCGAGGGACGAAATAGTCCGAAGCGCGAGGAGTTTCCCCGGCGGGAGGAGCCGCGTCGCGAGCGGCCGATCGATCCGGACTCGCCGTTCGCTGCACTCGCAGCGCTCAAGGCTCAGCTCGAAGCCCAGAAGCGCGGCTAACGGAGCTTAGCGCCTGGAGCGCCAGCGGATCGACAAATGGCTATGGTTCGCGCGGGTCGTGAAGACCCGCACGGGCGCGCAGAGGCTGACGGTCGACGGCAAGGTGCGGGTCAACCGCGAGAAGGTTCTGGTTGCCCGCCACGCAGTGAAGCTGGGCGACGTTCTCACCGTCGGGCTGCCGCACGGCACGCGGGTCCTCAAGGTGCTCGCGCCGGGGGCGCGGCGCGGATCGCCGAGCGAGGCGGCGGCACTGTTCGAGGACCTCACGCCGCCCGAGGAGCCGAAGCCGGAAGCGGGGGCGCGGAACGACCCCGGACCGCGGCCAAACAAGCGCGACCGGCGCGCGTTGATGGCGCTCAAAAAGGGCGCGAGCGAGGATATTTCAGGGGACGGGGAGTAAAGGGCAAAAACCCGCCGGGCGTGCGGCATTGGCCCACCCCGCCGTTTCTTGCGCCGATTCGGCAAACCGGTTAACCCAAGCCGCCGCCCCAAACCGCCGCATTTTTTCCGGAGCAGCTCCTTTGACTTATGTGGTTACCGACGCCTGCATCCGCTGCAAGTACATGGACTGCGTGGAGGTGTGTCCGGTGGACTGCTTCTACGAGGGCGAGAACATGCTCGTCATCCACCCCGACGAGTGCATCGATTGCGGCGTGTGCGAGCCCGAGTGCCCCGCGGACGCGATCAAGCCGGACACCGAGCCGGGCCTCGAGAAGTGGCTCAAGCTGAACACGGAATATGCCGGGAAGTGGCCGAACATCACGATCAAGCGCGACGGACCCGCCGACGGCAAGGAATTCGAGGGCGTTGCCAACAAGCTAGAGCTCTATTTCTCCCCGGAACCGGGCCAGGGCGACTAGGTCAAGGGGCTGACCCGCCAGCACTCTTGCTAGATTACGAAGAAGTTAATCAACCGTGAGCCGGCTCTATTTCGGCCGCGGCCATAAAGCTTTGAAATTCCCGCATTTTGTGTTATATATGTCGTCCACGCCGACTGCTCGCGCCGGGCCGACTGCCGATCTCTCTTGGAAAGATTCCTGAGGGTCCAAAACTGACGGGTGATAGCTCCACCCGCCAGCAGGCAACCGACTTGGCATAGGGTAGGGGGCGAGTTCCAATCGCCGCAAGGCGCTCCGGTCAACGCTTGGAGGCGCGAGCCGAAGACTTCGGGGAACCAGGGCTGCGTAGCGCCGCAGCTCCCTTTTCCGAAGATGTAGCCTCCGTCGGGAGTTCAACGGCATGCCCACGTCGAAGAAGACCACGAGCAAGCATGAGTTCAAGGTCGGCGAGTTCATCGTCTACCCGGCGCACGGCGTCGGGCAGATCACCATGCTCCAGGACCAGGAAGTGGCTGGGCTCAAGCTCGAACTCTACGTCGTCAATTTCCAGAAGGACAAGATGACGCTGCGCGTGCCGGTCGCGAAGGCGAAAGCCGTCGGCATGCGCAAGCTCGCCGCCGACGCGACCGTCGAGAAGTCGCTCGAGGTGGTGCGGGGCCGCGCGCGTGTGAAGCGCACGATGTGGAGCCGTCGCGCCCAGGAATACGAGGCGAAGATCAATTCGGGCGACCTCATCGCCATCGCCGAAGTGGTGCGCGACCTCTTCCGGTCGGAGAACCAGCCGGAGCAGTCGTACTCGGAGCGCCAGCTCTACGAAGCGGCCCTCGACCGGATGTCGCGCGAGATCGCGGCGGTCGAGAAGATCTCCGAGACCGAAGCCGTCCGCCAGATCGAGCAGAACCTCGCCAAGAGCCCGCGCCGCATCAAGGCGGCCGCCGGCGAAGAGGCCGAGGCCGAAGAGACTCAGGAAGAGGCTGCCTAGGCTTCTCGCCCGTTCGGCAGGATTTCATTCATCGCCCGGCCGGAAACGGCCGGGCGATTTGTTTTTGGGCACCGGGTCCCCGGAACCTTGCGCCTCCCCGGCCCTTGACCCAGCGGAGCGCCGCGCTACGGGCGGCGCGCTCGAGCCGATGGGTGCGTGATGGCCAGCCTTGGCAGCGATCAGCGTGAGCTTGTCCGGGTGGCGATGCGCGCGCCCTACCTCGAGCGCGAGGAGGAGCATATGCTCGCGTCGGCCTGGCGCGAGGACGCCGACGTCGACGCGCTCCATCACCTGACCGAGGCGCATCTCCGGCTGGTCGTCGCCATCGCGAGCCGGTTCCGGAGTTTTGGCCTCTCGTTCGCCGATCTGGTGCAGGAAGGCTATGTCGGGCTTCTCGAGGCTGCCGCAAGGTTCGAGCCGGAGCGCGAGGTGCGGTTCTCGACCTACGCGACGTGGTGGGTGCGGGCGGCGATGCAGGACTATGTCCTTCGCAACTGGTCGATCGTGCGCGGCGGGACGAGCTCGACGCAGAAGGCGCTCTTCTTCAACCTTCGGCGCCTTCGCGCCAGGCTCGCGCGGACCGGCGAGGCGGCGGGCAGCGTCGTGCTCGGCGAGATCGCCGAAGCGGTCGGCGCGCCGGTCGCCGACGTCGAGCAGATGAACGCGCGCCTCGCCGGGCCGGACTTGTCGCTCAACGCGCCGCTCCAGGACAGCGAGGCGGGATCGGACAGCCGGCAGGATTTCCTAGTCGATGGCGATCCGCTGCCGGACGAGACCGTGGTCGAGGCCATCGACCAGGAGCGGCGGAGTGCGTGGCTGCGCGATGCGCTCCGCGAGCTCAGCGAGCGCGAGCGGCGGATCGTCCTCGAACGGCGGCTCCGCGACGGGGCGGCGACGCTCGAGGCCCTCGGCGCGAGCCTCGGGATCTCGAAAGAGCGCGTGCGGCAGATCGAGAGCCGGGCGCTCGACAAACTTCGGGCGGCATTGCTGCGCGATCATCCTGAGGTCGAGGCGGCGGCGGGACAGTAGCTGCGTACAGCTGCCGGCCCCATGCGTCGAGGATCTCCTCTCCAGCTCCACCGACAGGAATGGTGGCGACAATGTCCCCATGTCTTGTCCGGGCGGTCGGATCGTCGTCCCTTCGCCTAGTACGTGACGATCTTCACGCTGGTGCCGGCGGAGAGGATCTGGCCGGGGCGGAGGTTGTTGAGGACGCGGAAGAGGGCGAGGGGCTCGTCGACGCCGCGCATCCGAGCCGCGAGCGCCTCCTGGGTCTCGCCGGCCCGCACCGAGACGATCTGGAGATGGAGCGGGGCCAGTTCGGCGGCCTCGGTGGTGCTGAGGCGGCGGAACGAGGCGGCGGTGGTGGCGGCCGCCTGCTCGAAGGCTTGAGTGCGGGTCTCGCTCGCGAAGATGAAGCGGTAGACCGAGCCGCCCGGCACGGCGACGACGGTGATGGTGAAGAACCACGCCTCGGCCGCGGCGCTCGCCGAGGCGGCGGGCATGCCGTTGACGGCGAAGGAGCGGATGCTCGCCGGGTCGAGGCCGTTGATCCAGCCCGAGGCGAGGTAGTCGGCGAGGGAACCCTCACGCGGACTGACCGCGTCGAAGCGCATCGCGACGCCGGCCGCGTTGGTGGCGAGGACGGCGCTCGCGGCGTTGTCGATGACGAAGCCCTCGGCGACCGTGAAGCCGACGCCGAGGCCGGGGTGGAGGTAGTTCCGGCCGCGCACATAGCCCTGGGCGGAGTCGTCGCCGAAGACGAGGCCGTCGATGCCGGCGAGATAGCGGGTCTGGTCGGTCGCGCCGGCGACGCCGAGGCCGCGCGCCACCGTCTCGGCCGCCCCGATGCGGTCGGGGGTCGAGGGGTGCGAGGCGAGGAACTCGGGGCGGCGGTCGGGGGCGACGCCAAGCGAGGCGCGGTAGGTCGAGTAGTTGGCGAGGGCGCGCAGGAAGCGCGAGGCGGCGAACGGGTCGTAGCCGGCGCGGGCGAGGGTCTGCACGCCGATGGCATCGGCCTCGAGCTCCTGCTGGCGCGAAAAGCTCGCGAGCGAGCGCTGGCTCGCCGCGTCGACGGTCGCCGAGTTGGAGGCCTGGAGCGCCTCGTTGACCGCCTCGCCGACGATCACCGCGGTCTGCGCGCGGCTCTGCCGCGCGGCGGCGTGGCGGGCGGTGACGTGGGCCATCTCGTGGGCGACGACGGCTGCGACCTCGGAGGCGTCGTTGGCGAGGGCGAGGAGGCCGCGCGTCACGTAGAGGAAGCCGCCGGGGAGCGCGAATGCGTTGACCGACGGGGCGTTGAGGATGGTGACGCGGTAGGACTGATTTGGGTCGTCCGACGCGGCGACGAGGCGGCCGACGATGAGGGCGAGCGTGGTCTCGGCCGCCGGGTCGTCGTAGATGCCGCCATAGGCGGCGACGATGCGGGCGTGCTCGGCGGCCTCGACCGGGTCCTCGTTGCGGAGGTCGAGGCCGTTGATGACGCTCTGCGGCGGGCCGACGGGCAGGCCGGCCAGCGTCGTGCAGCCGGCGAGGACGAGGACGAGGAGGACCGCCCCCGCCAAAGGAGTTCGCAGTGCCGACACGAACCGATTCCGCCTCACGCGCCGCCGTCCAGAATCTCTATCTGTTCCGCGTGGTCAATGCGAATAGTGGGGCCGTCGCGCTCCTCGAGCCAGCCGCGGACGCGAACCACTCGTCCGGATAGACCCTCTACGCCAAATCCGGAGAAATCAAAGGCAGAGGCGTCGGCGGCGGACATTGTCACCGTGAAATCGGTCGACCAGTCGTAGCCGAAGTTGAGGAACAGTGTCCGTTCGGTACTCCCGGTGGAGACGACGCGGCCCTCGACGACGGCGTAGGAGCCGCGATGCGCGGTGAGCGTGGGGTCGGTGGAGCGGAACGCGGCGCGGCTACCGTCGGCCCAGATGCCGACATGGGCGTCGCGGGCCATCGCCTCGAGGGCGAGGAGGGCGCGGGCGCAGCTCGCGTCGCCGGGCGTGGTGCGGACTTCCAGGAGGCCGCGTTCGATCAGCGCCGCTTGCAGCCAGATCTCGGGTGCGCCGGGGACGAAGATCTGGGCTATGGCGCGGCCATAACGGTCGCGGTCGGGGGAGGCGAGGCGCACCTCTACCGTGCGGCCGGCGACGAGATCGCCGAGCGCGGCCGCAGCGGCAGCGTCGAACGGCGCCGCGGGAGCGGCGATGGCGGCGAGGCGGACGGGCAGGCCCGATTCGAGCACGAGGCTGTCGGCGGAGAGGATCGCGGCCACCCGCTCGGTGCTCGTAGGGGCGAGCGGACAATCGGCAGCGAGCGCGAGCGGGCAGGCGGCCAACGCGACGCCGAACACAAGAACACCAGGGCTTCGCGCCATCGCTGTCCGCTACGCAACCGGACGCGGCCCGGCGGACCGCTTTACGAGGCCCAGTCTAGCACCGCGCCCGCGGCCTAGAAAATTCGCCTCGGCGTTCGAAGGATAGTTGGGCCCCGGGGGCCGGCCGCACGCTCCCTACCAGACCAGGGTGAAGCCGGCGGTCGGTCCGTGGAAGAGGGCGCTGCCGTCCGCAGAGGGGCTCACCACTCCGGTTGAGACGTTCGCGCTGCCGAAGTTGCCAAAAGTGGTGGCGATGTCGGCCACGTAGAGAACGCGGTAGCCGAGGTGGACGCGGAAGTGGTCGAGCGCGAGACCCGCCCGCACCTCGCCTTCGGCGGCGAAGGTATTGTTGCTTCCGTTCCCGGCGAAGGTCGGGAGCGCCCCGCCGATCCCACTGGTCGTCCCCGCATACCCGATCGAGTTGGCGTAGTAGCCGACGCTGCCGCGCGCATCGACGAAGAAACGTGCGCCGGGCGGTTCGCCGCTGTCGAGGAGGCGGGCCTCGAGGCCGATCTGCCCGCCCTGTAGCTCGTTGCCGATCGTGTAGGCGAACGTCGCGACCCCTCCGATGTCGGCCGCGAAGCTGCCGCCGAGGTCGATAGAGCGGTAACCAGCGAAGACGCGAAGCCGTTCGGTCGCCTGCCAGAAGCCGTTGATCTCCCATGAGCGGAGGGAAGCGCTTTCGGTGGCGGTGACGTCGAGTGCGCCGAAATTGATGCTCGGAGTCGAAAAGATCGTGGCGGCGCCGACGTCGGTAGCGGAGGCGGACCAGGCGAAGTCGCCGAGATAGCGGCCCTCAACGCCCCAGCTGCCAAACGCCACGCCCAGCCGGGCGTCGAAGCCAGTGGTCCAGCCGAGGTCGAAGTGGCTCGACGTCAATCCTGGGGTGCCGTCCGAGACCGGGATTCCGGCGGGTCCCGCCGGCGCGTTCAGATAGACGAACTCGGCGCTTCCGAAGAGGTGAAGGTCGTCAGCCGCGGCGGTGCCCGGCAAAGAGGCAAGCAACGCACAAGCGAAGGCGTAAACGATACGCATGAAACCCCCCATCGCCGCATCTCGAACAAACCATGGAAGCCGGGTCTTGGCTAGAGCCAGCGGCCTGTCGGTGCGGTGGCGGTGAAGGTCGGCGGGGTCCGCGGCGGCGGCCTTAGAAAATTCGCCGACGCATGGTACATCGCTGGCACGGTGACCCCGTAGCTCAGCAGGATAGAGCACAGGATTCCTAATCCTGGGGTCGTGGGTTCGAATCCCGCCGGGGACGCCATTGCCCTTGCATGAAAGGCGCGGCGCAACCTCACACCTTGACCTCCACCCCGGCGCGGCGCA
>CAYOET010000151.1:0-20589 GCA_964402985.1 uncultured Bauldia sp.
GCCCCAGTCATTTCCTACCACGCAAAACAAGGCGCTGTACCCGCAGGAGGATCACCATGAACACCCTGCTTTGGTCCGTCTTTCCGTATCTTAGCCTGGCACTGTTCTTCTTCGTCCCATTCGTTCGTATGGTCTATCGCCCCTTCGCGATCACGACGCGAGCGAGTGGCATGTTCAATCGGGGCGTCCTCGGACTTGCCTCGCTCCTCCTCCACTGGGGCATCATCCTCCTCTTCGCTGGCCACCTCACCGGGTTCTTCGGCGGCCTCGTCGGCTCGCAGTTCGCCGTCGACATCTTCTTCTGGATCGGCCTGGTCGGCGGGGCGATGGCGATCACCGGCTCGATTATCGCGCTGGTCCGCCGCGTGACCGTTCCCGAGGTGCGCGCGCTAAGCCAGCCCGACGACTACATCGTTCATCTCTTCCTCATCGCCATCATCGCCCTCGGCCTCTATCAGTCGCTGGTCGACCGCATTTGGGGCGCGGCTTTCCCGGGCGCGGCGTGGTTCGCGAGCCTCTGGCGCTTCCGGCCCGAGCCAGAACTGATGGCCGGAGCGGGGCTCTTCACCCAGATCCACGTCCTCCTCGGCTTCCTCTTCGCCGCCTACTTTCCCTTCACTAAGCTCATCCACGTCTGGACCTACCCGATCAACATCGCTGTTCGGCCCTACCAGTCGATGCGGACGGCGGCGAACAAGTTCCGCCGGAAGTGGGAGTTTGCGCTCCGCAGCGACAAGTCGTTCCTGACCTATTTCGCCGCCTCGATCATGCTCGTTCTTCTCGGCGCCGCCTTCCTGATCCGGCCGCCGACGCTGGCAGGATTTGAGC
This sequence comes from uncultured Bauldia sp., assembly GCA_964402985.1. Lineage (GTDB taxonomy): Bacteria > Pseudomonadota > Alphaproteobacteria > Rhizobiales > Kaistiaceae > JADYYB01. Next base: position 829 of record CAYOET010000151.1, read on the forward strand.
CGGCGCCACTCCCCGTCGAGGTCGCGGCCGCGGACGCGCTTGCCGATCGCGGCGTGCAGGCCGGGTTCCCTCTCTATGTCAGCCAATGCGCGCGCTGCCATGGCGTCGACGGCGACGGCAACGGTCTTGGCAAAGACTCGCCGACCTTCGGCACCCTCCCGCGCGATCTCACGTCCGGCCTCTACCGGTTCGTGTCGACCCAGAGCGGCATCGCCTCAGATGCCGACCTTCGCCACGTGATCGTGGACGGGCTTCCGAGTTCCGGCATGCCCGGCTTCGGGGCTCTCACCGAGGAGCAGGTGGCGAGCCTCGTCGCCGTCCTCAACCACTTCTGGGTCAGCCGTCCCGATCCCGGCCCGGCCGTGGCGACGACCCCACCGCCGCCGTTCACAACGCCGCTGATCGATCAGGGGCGGGAACTCTATGCCGCCAACTGCGCCGCTTGCCATGGCGATAGCGGGGCAGGTGACGGCCCGGGGGCGGCGTTTATCGAGGACTTCCCGGGACATCTCTTGCCGCCGGCCAACCTTGCCGCGGGCGAGGTCAAGGCAGGCACCGATGCGGTGCAGCTCTACTACCGCATCGCGGCCGGCATCCCGAACGGCGACGCGCCGCTGATGCCGTCCTTCAACTACCTTACGCCAGAGGAGATCTGGGCTCTCGTTGCTTATCTCAGCGCCGAGGTGCTGCCGCGCGGTTCGACTGGTGGTGCTCTGGCGGCAACGCCGTAGGCGAAACCCGGGCGCTTGGGGGATCACATGGATCTGCTTCCCAGTGTAACGCGCGGACAGCAGTACCGGGCGTTGGGAACGAGCACGGTTGCCTTCACCGCCTGCTTCGCGGTGTGGACGATATTCTCGATCATTGGCGTGAGGATTGAGCAAGAGCTCGGGCTCTCGGAGACGCAGTTCGGCCTTCTGGTCGCGACGCCGGTGCTGAGCGGCTCCCTGAGCCGTGTGATGCTCGGCATCTGGACCGAGCAGTATGGCGGGCGGCTTGTTATGACCCTGGTCATGCTGGCCAGCGCCGCTGCCACCTTTCTCCTTTCTTGGGCCGACAGCTACGCTTGGCTCCTCGTCGCCGCACTTGGCGTGGGTCTTGCCGGTGGCGCCTTCATCGTCGGCGTCACCTATGTCTCGCACTGGTTTCCGACCAACGCGCAAGGCACCGCGCTTGGCATTTTCGGCATGGGTAACATGGGCTCGGCGGTCACCAATTTCGGGGCGCCGTTCTTGGTCGTGGCCTTGGGCTGGGAACGGACCGCGCAGGTCTACTCCGTGATCCTCGCAGCAATGGCGCTGGCAGCATTCGCAATCCTTCGCGACGATCCCGCTCACGCCCAGCGGCGGCGGGGCGGGGAGAAGGTGTCGGTGGCAAAGCAGCTGGAGCCGCTGAAGCGGCTCCAGGTCTGGCGCTTCGCCACATATTACTTCTTCGTCTTCGGGGCGTTTGTCGCACTCGCCAGCTGGCTACCGCGATACTATGTCGGCGCTTACGGGCTCGACCTCAAGGCAGCGGGCGCCTTGGCTGCGGCTTACGCGCTTCCCGGCTCGGTGTTCCGCGCCCTGGGCGGGTGGATGTCGGATCGCTGGGGCGCGCGATTGGTGATGTATCTGACCTTCATCGTCTCGCTGATCGCGCTCTTCATCCTCAGCTACCCGGAGACGCAATACATCATCACCGGCATCGACGGGCCGATCACCTTCAGCTTCGGCCTCAGCGTGCCGCTCTTCGCCTTCCTTACCATCGTCCTCGGCTTCGTGATGTCGCTGGGGAAGGCCGCCGTCTACAAGCACATTCCGGTCTACTACCCCTATCACGTGGGCTCCGTGGGCGGCCTCGTCGGCATGATCGGCGGGCTCGGCGGCTTCGTGCTCCCCATCGCCTTCGGTGTCTTCAACGACCTCACCGGCGTCTGGAGCAGCTGCTTCATGCTGCTCTTCGCCCTGGTCGGCGTCTCCACCGTGTGGATGCACATCGCCATCCGTCGCACCGAGTTTCGCCGCTACCCGCAGCTCGCCGGCGAAACCACGCTCAGCGACCTTCCCGAGCAACCCTATCCGCGTCCGCGCGAGAGCGGGGCAGCCCCGGCAGACGCCGGCGCAGCCCCGGCCAACGCCGTGGCTCGCACGGCCGATTGAGGACGGCCACCCGGCGCGAACCGATCACAAGGAGACCACCCATGGGCACACGCATCATCACCGACTGGCGGCCCGAGGACCCACGCTTCTGGCAGGAGCAGGGCCGGGCGGCCGCGCAGCGCAACCTCTGGATCTCGGTCCCGAACCTCCTCCTTTCCTTCGCGGTATGGATGGTGTGGTCGGTGGTCGTGGCGAAGCTGCCGCTGGTCGGCTTCGAGTTCAATACTGGCCAGCTCTTCTGGCTGGCAGCCTTTCCCGGCCTCTCCGGTCCCATGCTCCGCGCGGTCTATTCCTTCGTTGTCCCGATCTTCGGCGGGCGCCTCTGGACCACGCTCTCCACCCTGTCGCTCCTGATCCCGGCGGTCGGAATCGGGCTCGCCGTCCAGAGCCCGGCGACGCCATACTGGGTGTTCCTAGTCCTCGCGCTTTTGTGCGGGCTGGGCGGCGGCAATTTCGCCTCCTCGATGGCCAACATCTCCTTCTTCTTCCCGAAGTCGCAGAAGGGAAACGCGCTCGCCATCAACGCGGGGCTCGGCAATCTCGGGGTCTCGGTGATGCAGTTCGCCGTGCCGCTGATCATCGGCGTCGGCATCTTCGCGGCGCTCGGCGGGGAGGGGCAGAGCTACGTCCAGAACGGCGTGGAGAAGCACATGTGGCTCCAGAACGCGGGCTATATGTGGGTGCCCTTCGTCCTCGCCTCCGCGCTCGCCGCCTGGCTGGGGATGGACGACATCGCCGCGGCGCGCGCCTCGTTCCGCGATCAGGCTGTGATCTTCCAACGCCGGCACAATTGGATCATGTGCTGGCTCTATCTCGGCACTTTCGGCTCCTTCATCGGCTACTCCGCTGGCTTCCCGCTCCTCATGAAGACCCAGTTCCCGGCCGTGGACTCGTTGCAATACGCCTTCCTCGGGCCGCTGGTCGGCGCCGCCTCGCGCGCCGCCACCGGCTGGGTCTCGGACCGCTACGGCGGCGGGCGCGTGACCTTCTGGGTGTTCGTGCTGATGATCCCGGCGATCGCGGGCGTCCTCCTCGCCCTCGCGCTCGGCAGCTTCTCGGCTTTCTTCGCGCTCTTCATGGCGCTCTTCTTCCTCGCCGGGGTCGGCAACGCCTCGACCTTCCAGATGATCCCCGCGATCATGCGGAAGGACATGGACCGGCTGTTGCCGAGCGCGCGCGCCGAGGAGCGCGGCCGCGAGGCCGAGAAGGAGTCCGCGGCGATCATCGGCTTCACCTCGGCGGTGGCGGCGGTCGGGGCGTTCTTCATCCCCATGGCCTACGGTAGTTCGATCCAGCTTACAGGCGGGGCCGAGGCAGCGCTCTGGGTGTTCATGGCCTTCTACGCGAGCTGCGCGGCGCTGACCTTCTTCGCCTACACCCGGCGCGGCGGCCACCTCTACGACATCGAGCACCGCATCGCCACGCCGGCGGCACCGCTTCCGCCTACGATAACGCCGCTCCGGCTGCGGAAGAAGGAGGCGGCATGAAGACCCTCGGCCGACCGCGCCCGCCCGCAATCGTCGGGCGCGCGCCCCGGATCGGGACGCACGTCGTCCGCGTCGCTGCCGAAAATCCGGTCGGCCTCCATGCTGCGGGCGCGGCGGCGCTTCCGCAAGTCCTCGGCGTTGCGGGCTGGAAGAACAGTGGGAAGACGACGCTGATCTCGCGCCTCATCCCGGCGCTCCGTGCGCGCGGCATCTCGGTCTCGACGGTGAAGCACGTCCACCACGCCATCGATCTCGACCACCCGGGCAAGGATACCTTCGTTCACCGCGAGGCCGGCGCGGTCGACGTGGTCCTCTTCTCCGAAAGCCGCTGGGCGATCCTCCACGAGCGGCGCGAGGAGGCCGGGGCCCCGCCCGACATTGCCGACATCCTCCGCCGACTCTCGTCGGTCGATCTCGTGCTGATGGAGGGGTTCAAGAGCGTTCCCATGAAGCGGATCGAGATCCGCTCGGTCGACTCGCCGCCGCTCGGCGAGCAAGGGGAGGGGAACACGGTGGCGGTGGTGACCGACGGACCGCTGGTGGCGGACGCCCCGAGCTTCCGCCGGGACGACATCGAGGCCCTCGCCGGTTTTCTTGCCGGCCTCGTCGGTCGGAAGGCACTCGCATGGTCGGGGCGACGAGCGGCCAATGCGGTTTGATCCAGGTCATGTGACCGGCGGCGCCGGGCGGTATCGTTCATCCATGGACGACTTAGCCCACCCCGCCGGCTGCCGGGCGCTGGTCGACGGCTTCGGCCGGCGAATTACTTATGTGCGCCTCTCGGTGACCGACCGCTGCGACCTTCGCTGCGTCTACTGCATGGCGGAGCACATGACCTTCCTGCCCAAGGCCGAGCTGCTCACACTCGAGGAGCTCGACCGGGTGGCGAGCGCCTTCGTCTCGCGCGGAGTGCGGAAGCTCCGCATCACCGGGGGTGAGCCCCTGGTCCGCCGCGACGTGATGCAGCTCTTCCGGATGCTCTCGCGCCACCTCGACGAGGGCGGTCTCGAGGAGCTGACCCTCACCACTAACGGCACCCAGCTCGCCCGGTTCGCCGGGGACCTATTCGACTGCGGCGTCCGCCGCATCAATGTCTCCGTCGACACGCTCGACCCGGCGGCCTTCCGCGCTACGACCCGCGGCGGCAATCTTGCGAAAGTTCTGGACGGCATCGCCGCTGCGCGGGCAGCCGGGCTTACCGTGAAGATCAACACCGTTGCCTTGAAGGGCGTGAACGAGAACGAGATCCCCGCACTGATCGTCTGGGCGCATGGTCTGGGCATGGACCTTACCCTCATCGAGACCATGCCGCTCGGTGATGTTGGCCCCGACCGCACCGACCAGTTCCTGCCTCTCTCCCACGTCCGGGCGAGGCTGGCCGAGCGCTGGACCCTCACCGACCTGCCGATACGCAGCGGCGGCCCGGCGCGTTACGTTCGCGTCGAGGAAACCCAAGGGCGGCTCGGCCTCATCACCCCGCTCACCCACAATTTCTGCGAAAGTTGCAACCGCGTCCGGGTCACTTGCACCGGCACGCTATTCATGTGCCTCGGCCAGGAGAGTGCGGTCGACCTCAGAGCCCCGCTCCGCGCCTCGCAGGGCGACGAGGCTCTCCACGCTGCGATCGACCGGGCGATCTACTTGAAGCCCAAGGGCCACGACTTCGTCATCGACCGCGCCCGCGGCCCCGTCCTCTCCCGCCACATGAGCACGACCGGCGGCTAGCCTAGCCTACTCGGCAGCATTGGTCCCGTTGAGAGGGTTGGCCGGGTCCCAACGATAGGCGATCGTCTCGAACCGCAGCGTTCGGCTGTCGACCATCAGCAGCCGCCCGACGAGGCTCGAGCCGATGCCAACGATCTCTTTGACGATCTCGAGCGCCTGCAGGCTCCCCACGAGGCCGGTCAGCACGCCCAACACGCCGACCTCGGCGCAGCGCGGCGCGGCTCCGGCGTCCGGCAGGCGCGGGAAGAGGCAGCGATAGGTCGGGTTAGGCTTCCCGTCGGCACCGATGAGGTGCGGCTTGAGGGTGGTGAGGCTGCCGTCGAACTGCCCGGCCGCCGCCGTGACCAGAGTTTTCCGGGCGTCGAAGCAGGCATCGGAGACGACGTAGCGCGCCTCCGGATTGTCGGTGCAGTCGGCGACGAGGTCGTAGCCCGAAACCAGCGACACGGCGTTCGCCGCGCCGACCTTCACGCAATAGGGCTCCACCTCGACATGCGGGTTGAGCCGCTCAAGCGACACGCGCGCCGCCTGCACCTTCGGCTGCCCGACCTGCTGCGTCGCGTAGATCACCTGGCGCTGGAGGTCCGAGACCGACACCGTGTCGTGGTCGACGACGCCGATCTGCCCCACCCCGCCGGCAGCGAGATAGGCCAGCACCGGCGCCCCCAGCCCGCCCGCGCCGACCACGAGAACGCGCGCCGCCTTGAGCTTTTGTTGCCCCGGCCCGCCGACATCGGACAGCACCAGATGCCGCGCGTAGCGCTGAATTTCGTCATCCGAGAAGATCATGGACGGAGTCTATCGAAAGGCTGGCCCGGCGGCGAGGTCATGCGCTAAGCGTCTGGCTTCCCGCCGAAAGGGGATCGGATGGACGACGCGCACTGGCTGACCGGGCTGATCTTCCTCGCCGCAGTTCTCTACTCCTCGGTCGGCCATGGCGGCGCGTCCGGCTATCTCGCGGCGATGGCGCTGGCCGGCGTCGCCCCGGAGACGATGCGCGCTTCCGCTCTTGCCCTCAACGTCCTCGTCGCCTCCATCGGCACGATCCGCTACGGCCGCGCCGGCTACTCCGACTGGCGGACGCTCCTCCCCTTCGTTGCGACCTCGATCCCGGCCGCCTTCATCGGTGGCTCGCTCCACCTCCCGACCGACGTTTACAAACTGATCGTCGGAGTGATGCTCCTGATGGCCGCGGCGGAGCTGGCGCGATCGGCCCGGAAGACGACAGAATCCGGCACGCGTCCTCCGCTCTGGGGTGCGCTCTTCGTCGGCGCTTGTGTGGGGCTTCTCGCTGGATTGACTGGCACTGGCGGCGGGATCTTCCTCAGTCCAATCCTCCTCCTCTCTGGCTGGGCGGCCACGCGGGTGACCTCTGGCATCTCGGCCGCTTTCATACTGTGCAATTCGCTGGCCGGTCTTGCCGGCGCGACTACGAGCTGGGCCTCGCTACCGGGCACGCTGCCCCTCTGGCTCGCCGCAGCTGCTCTCGGCGGCCTCCTCGGCACGCAACTCGGGAGCCGCGTCTTTCCCGTCTTCGTGGTTCGCTACGCTCTTGCCGTCGTTCTGGTCGTCGCGGGCTTCAAGCTGATCCTGACCTGACGACTCTGAGCGGCGGCCGACGCTACTCCCGCCCCCAGCTCTCACGTGCTGCGTCGTCGGCTTGCTTGGGCGCGACCCAGGCGGAGCTGCTGCCGTTGGGATGATGCTCCTTCTTCCAGAAGGGCGCGTCGGTCTTGAGGAAGTCCATAATGAACTCGGTCGCGTTGAGCGCCTCGCGGCGATGCTCGGACAGCGCGATGACCACCACGATAACCTCACCCGGCACGACCCTACCGGTCCGATGCGCGACGGTGAGGCCGGCGAGCGGCCAGCGCGAGGCCGCCTCGGCCGCGATCCGCTCCAGCTCCTTCTCGGCCATCCCCGGATAGTGCTCGAGCTCGAGGGCGACGATCCGCCCGTCTTCGTCGCGGCAATGGCCCGTGAACACGACGGAAGCCCCGAAATCCGTCCGCCTGGCGATCAGCCGATCGATTTCGGCACCCACGTCGAACGGTACGGCCTCGACCGCGATCCGTGGAACGAGAGCCGGTCCCCGCATGCTCACCCGCCGGTCTCCGTCTGCTCATCCGCCGGTCTTCCGAAGCCGACAAGGGTCTTCTCGCCGCGCCCCATCCGTTCGCGCACCCAAGCGAAATAAAGAAGCTTCATCAGTCAATTATAGCCGCGGTCCGCCCCAATGGCATCCCCTTCCGCGCCTCGACAAGCCCGCCCTCTCGTGAGAAAGCTGCGCAGTCTCGCCACCCTGAGGCGGCTGCGAACGGGCGACTGCGATGAGCCGACTGAGCCATCTCGACCAAAGTGGAAAGGCCGCGATGGTGGACGTCTCCGACAAGAAGGAGACCGACCGGAGCGCCACCGCCGAGGGCGCGGTTCGGATGCGTCGCGAGACTCTCGACGCCATCCTCGCCGGTGATGCCAAGAAGGGCGACGTCCGCGGGATTGCCCGGATCGCCGGCATCATGTCGGCGAAGCGTACGCACGAGCTCATCCCACTCTGCCATCCGCTGGCCCTGAGCGAAGTGTCGGTCGACATCGAGCCTGACGAGTCCTTTCCCGGCCTGAGAGTCAGCGCGACGGTTAAGGTCACCGGCCGCACCGGGGTCGAGATGGAGGCGCTGACTGCGGTCTCGATCGCTTGCCTGACTATCTACGACATGGCCAAGGCAATCGACCGCGGGATGATGATTGGCCCCATCCGGCTCGTCGAGAAGGCGGGCGGGCGAACGCAGCACTGGCAAGCGCCGTGACCGTTCTCTCCGTCGACGAGGCACTCCGCCGCATCCTCGCTGTAGCAACCTCCACCCCGGCCGAGGAGGTAGCGATTGCCGCGGCAGCGGGGCGGACGCTGGCTGAGCCGGTGGTGGCTAAGCTGACCCAGCCTCCGTTCCCGGCTTCCGCGATGGACGGCTACGCGGTCCGCGCTGCCGATGCGGCCGCGGGGGTCCGCCTGAAGGTGGTCGGTGAGTCGGCGGCCGGCCGTCGCTATGACGGACGAGTCGGCGCGGGCCAAGCCGTGCGTATCTTCACCGGAGCGCCCGTCCCCAACGGCGCCGACACTATCCTCGTCCAGGAGAACGCCCGCCGCGACGGCGACAGGGTGGAGATAACGGTCGCTCCGATCGCAGGCCACTCGATCCGGCCCTCGGGGCTCGACTTCAAGGCGGGCGACCAACTCCTCCCGCCGGGCTGCCGGCTCGGGCCGCGCGAGCTCTCGCTCGCCGCCGCCTCGGGAGTTGCAGGACTCTCCGTTCGCCGGCGGCCGCGCGTCGCCTTCCTCTCGGCCGGCGACGAGCTCGTTCCGCCGGGCGCAACGCCCGGCCCCGATCAGATCGTCGCTTCGAGCGCCCTCGGCCTCGTCCCGCTCGCGGAGGGATGCGGCGCGGAATCCGTCGACCTCGGCATCCTTCCCGACCGGGGCGAGGTGATCGCGGCGAACGCCGGCCGAGCCGCGGCCGACGGCATGGACGTCTTGGTCACCATCGGCGGTGCTTCGGTCGGCGCCCACGACCTGATCCGCCCGGCTCTTGCCGAGGCCGGCATGAGCCTCGACTTCTGGCGCATCGCCATGCGCCCGGGCCGCCCTCTCATCTACGGCCGCCTCGGCAGGATGGCGGTGCTCGGTCTTCCCGGCAACCCCGTGTCGAGCTTGGTCTGCGCGATCCTCTTCCTTCGGCCGCTGATCGCCGCCCTGCTCGGCCAGCGGCGTGCCGACCCGCGCGAGCCGGCAACTCTCGCGGTCGACATGCCCGCGAACGGCGATCACGAGGATTATCTAAGAGCCCGGCTGGAACGGAGGCCGTCGGCGCTGCCGCGCGCGACTCCCCTCCCACGTCAGGATTCCTCGATGCTGTCGGCGTTGGTGGAGGCCGATTGCCTTCTCGTCCGCGCCGCACGCGCCCAGCCTGCCGTTGCCGGTACGCCTTGCGAGATCATCCGGCTCTAGCGAGGCTTGATGACGAGATCGCATTCGAAATGCCCAGCAGCGGCCGTCACCCTGTACCCGTCCGGCGAAGGCTGCTTGGGCGCGCACCGACGAATACGCGGGTGCTGACAAACGGTCCTGGCTTCAGTCTCCTGCGAAAAGACGAAGTACGGTGGTGCCGTTCTCGAGCTGGCTTTCACCCTGCGGTAGCGGCTATGCCCCCTGTGTGGCACGTCGATCGAGCGAGATCGGTTAGCCACCTGTCATAGGCGGGAAGAGGGCGGCCTCAGTGGCATCGCCTATCGCATCGCCGGGCCGAGCGTGGACCTTATCGAGCGCCACGCGGACCGCGAAGACATCGGCGAGCGCGGCCTCGTATTCCGGCCCGCGCAACCGGAGCCAGTCGATGAGGCCGGCGACGGTCCCGACCTCTTCGGGGAGGTCGAGTTCCTCCCCGGGACGGCCGATCCGCTCCCGTACCCAAGCGAAATATATGAGCTTCATCCGACCGAACCCACCCCGCTAGGCGAAGACTTAGGGACACTGATCGCCCGCTCGTCCGGAATGCCCTCGGTCTTGGTCCCGCAATCGCAATCGCCGCCGCAGCCGCACTCACCGCTTCCCCCGCACGCACAGTCGCGGCCGCAGCCACAGCCGTCGTGCGCGTCGCTATGCTTTGACGCTTGGGAGTTCTCCCCCGGATCCGGCTCGTTTCGCGCTGTCACTTGTCTGCTCATGGTTTCGCTCCTTGAAGTTCGGCAGTGCCACAACCGGCGGCCCTGCGGTGCCTGCTAGCTGAAGGGTGTCAGGGGCATTCCGAACAAGTGGTACCAAGATCGACTTGGTCTCCTCGCTTGGGTTGACGCCAAGCTCGGCCTTGAGGACCCGGCGGCAGCGGTCAAACTGGGCGATGGCGCTCTTTGGTCGGTTGAGGGCGATCAACGACCGCATCAAGACCCGATGAACGCTTTCGCGGCAGGGCTCACGCACGAGCGCCGCATGGCAGTCGCGCGTCGCGCCGGCAAAGTCGCCAGAGAGAAAGCGCAGTTCGGACAACGACGCGAGCAACTCGACATGAATCTCCGAGAGGCGTTCTCGCTCCTCTGCGCACCACTCGGCGTAGCGGTCGGCCTCCATGAAGTCGCCGCGATAGAGTCTCTTGGCCCGATCGTAGGCAGAGATCGCTTCGTCGAGGCGGCCTGCGCGCTGATGATCCCGACCTTCACGCGCGAGCTCCTCAAATGCCCGAGCATCGATCCAGAGCCCATCGGTGCGAAGCAGGTAGGAGGCGTCGACCGTCTCCACGACCTCGTCCCGCAGGCCAGCCTCGCGGAGCTTTTGGCGGAGGAAATGTATTGTCACCTTGAGCCTTGCCCACGCGGCATCGTCCAGCGTGTCTGGCCAGAAATGCTCGATCAGCCGTTCGCGATGGATCGGCCGCCCAGCCTGCACCACGAGAAGCTTCAGGAGCTCGACCGCTTGCTTCCGCGGCCAGCGCTCCATGTCGATGGAAGACTCACCGAAGGCGAGGGCGAAGTGCCCGAGAGTATATACCTCGAGGCGTGGCTGGCCGGCATGAGAGGCGGTGCGGAAGGGGATCGCCGGCACGATGAAGATGATAGCGACGGGTCGCTCGGGGTCCGCGCCCGCGCCCGGGAGGGCGATTGTGCGAAGGCTAGCCTCGAAGCGGCTGCCATCTGCGCGCTGGAGAGAGCACCTATCGTAAGCGTACGGGCGAAGACCGCGAAAGCCGGTGATGGCCTCGCAATGGCGGCAGCAGAGACCGGTCCCATCCGCTCGCGTCCCGCGTAGCAGGTCGTCGCAGCTGGCGTCGAGCTTATCAGCGCTCCCGCGGCCGAGTAACGCCCGCGCCGCGTCGTTGGCCGCCAGAACCTGCTGGCTCGCGCTGATTAGCAGAGCGGCGTCCGAGGAGTGTGTCACTAGGTCGAGCGGGTCGATCATTCAGCAGCCCTCGCGCGCACGCGCTAGCAGTCTGCCGTGAGCATGGTGGCCCGATGCGGGGCGCTCCTTGATCTCAATCAAATCCAGGCCGTCCTGTCCCTGCTGACTCTGGAGGCTCAGCAAGCAAGCGGGCAATTGCCGCAGTCTGGCTAACAGCAGGGGAAGGCGATTGGCGACGATGCGTGTGCCCCCCTGCATCCGATTTGACCAAGCGCAAGGAAAAGCTGTCAGCACTCCTCCACATTCCCACTCAGCAGTCGAACCTAGCCCGCAGGGAACGGTTGGGAGTCCTCCGTGCTATTTCACTCCCGTTGGCCCCGAGGCGCGATCGCGGGTGGCTTGAGGGCCCGCCTCTGGCAGGGGCTCGGTTGGCTCGCAATCTGTGTTGCGACGCTGGCACTGATCGTACCCCTTCTCCCGACGACGCCGTTCCTCCTTCTAGCGGCCGCTGCCTTTGGACGCGGCAGCCCTCGCCTGCGTGCCCGGATTGTGGCGAACCCTCGTATGGGGCCCATGCTCGCGGCCTGGGAGGCACAACGTGCCATCCCGCGGAAGGGCAAACGCATGGCGTACGGAGCGATGGCTGCCGGTTTAGCCTTGGCGACAGCGATCGGTACGCCAATGCTCTTCCTCGCCCTACAAGCGGTCGCCTCGGTCCTTGCGAGCCTCTTCATCGCGACGCGGCCCGACGGACTCGAAGCCCGGACAACGTCTGTTGCTCCACCGATCGAAAGGCTCGGGAGCTCAGACAACTCGACCCCAGAGTGAAAACAAGACTGCGGGGACGAACGATAACAGCCTCGATCACCAAGCCTCGCACAGGCTAGGCCGAACGCTTCCGGTGGCGCCTCAATCAGTCGGTTGGCCACAGGCCGACCTTCGCGGACCCGTCAAGGTCACTGCCACGGATAAGTGACGTCCAGTTCCCGGTTGGCCGAATCTGCCGGCTGTTGTTCCTGGGACTGAAGCGAGCGCGCTGGCGGCGGGGTCAGTGTCGGGTGACTGCATCTGACCCAACGCCCCAAGGCCTGGGTTGAGGGGTCTACCGATGCCAGCGCACTCGCTCACACTAAGAGTATCGCCATCGACGCATTACGGCGTTGCTCCGGATCAAACTTCTGGAGGGTCCTGCCTGCCGGAGATGACTGTCCTGGAAGGATGCGAGGTACCTTCCATGTCGTTTCTTGAAGCCTGCGCCTACGCAGGCCTAGAGGCCGGTCCGCCGGGAGCAGGCTGCCGCTACTTCGTGTCGCACCGACCGCGGCGCGGGGCCGATCGGGGCTTCTTTGGAGTAGGACAAGCATCAGGTGGAGTGCTCCAAATTGCTACAACGGCATCTACCGTCAGGGCGATTGACACTCAGATGAGTTTGAGGTCGCAGTCTCGAACGCTTTTCGGACCCAAGGATTGCGCGGAGTGCCCGGTTCAGCCGACGGGCATCTGCTCGGCGGTTGACAGGAGCGATCTAGGGTCGCTTGAGCGGCTCGGCCGCAGATGCGCATTCCAGCGGCGTAGCGCGCTCTTCATGGAAGGGGCCAACGCGGACGCAGTCTTCAATGTCATTTCGGGCGTGGTGCGCCTCTATCGCCTCCTGCCCAATGGGCATCGTTGTATCATAGGGTTTGGGTTCCCTGGAGATCTCCTCGGTCGATCGCGCGGCGGCCTGTATAGATTTTCCGCGGAGGCTGCTGAGCCTACTATCTCGTGTTGCTTCCCTCGGCGCGCGTTCGCCGATTTTCTCGCCGTCAGACCGGCCCTTTTTCGTTGCGTTCATGAGGCCACCGAGCGCGAGCTCGAAAACGCTCATGACCGAATGGTTCTCGGAAGCCTCGGTAGCGCAAAAGCGAAAGTCGCCGGCTTCTTGCTGGACCAGCACCGTCGCTGGGTAGGGGCGCGTGCCATGTTGATGAAGGTGCCTCTCCCGATGGGGCGTCAGGATATCGGTGACTTTCTTGGGCTTAGCATTTCCACGATAAGCAGACAGCTCAACCAACTTGCCCGGGACAAGCTGATCGTCATCGTGCCAAGGGGTGTGCTGCTCTTGGACCTGCCACGTCTGGGAGATATTGCCGCGAGCTGACATCCTGACCGCGATATTGCGGTCTGCTGGAGGACTCCCGACGTTGATCAACTCCCGCTCGGTGGGACACGGCAGCGGCTAGAAACCAAGGAAGGCTAACGGATCCGTGCCGATGAGTGCGGCGTGGCCCCACAGCACGAACGCCACCGAGAGAGCTAGCGCGGCGATGGCCGAAAGTGCCAGCCGAGGCGACCAAGAGAGCCTCGCGCGGCCGCTCAAAGCCGCGGCGAAGGGCAGCACCGATGTCCGCGAGGCGAGTTCCCACCACGCCTCCTTTCCGAGCCGTCGACGGGCACGCAGGTCGACCAGCGCGAAGCCCGCGAGGGCAAGGAGCGTGAGCCCGCCGAAGAGGATGAGCGACACGAAGTCGCCATTGGGGACGAGGTGGCTGCCTGACCACAAGAGGAACCCCCAGAGGATCGGGTGGCGGGTGATTGCCGCCATCGGCCCGAGCGAACTGCCTTCGCGCCGGATCGAGATCGAAAGCGGATTGGGCTCGGTCAGTCCCGCGATCAGGAACCATGCGGCGACTGGAACGAGGACAAGCGGCACCAGCGCCTGCCACTGCTGTTGCGACCATAAAGGGAGGTAAGGGGCGCGCCGCGCCTCAACTATTACCCAGACGAGGAGCATCATCGAGAGTGTCGAGTAGGCAAGGAGATAGAGGCGCCGGCCGAGGAACGCGATGAGACGCGACCGGAGGGGCGGGATGGGAAGGACGACATGCGCGCCGACGAAGGCGAGAAGCGCGAGGACGAACCCAGTCCAGGGGCCGATGCTCATCTTTCATTCTCGACTGCGGCGAGGGCGGGGGCACCAGAGGCGATCGAGCGCACCGTTCCCTTGATTTGGATCAAGACCCGCCTCTCGATAGGTCGCCCAACTTAGTCGAACGCGCGCCACCGAGTCGCTATCCCATGGACTGGAAGACGATCGCAACCGGTACCGGGGCGAGCCTCCTCGCCGGACTGGCGACGGCCGTGGGTGCGATGCCCTTTCTCGCTTTCCGGCGACTTTCGGCGAGTGTAGGCGACCTCTCGCTCGGCTTCTCGGCCGGAGTGATGTTGGCCGCTTCGTTCTTTTCCCTCATCCTGCCTGGACTCCGCGCCGCCGAGGGCTCGCTCGGCAGCCGTGAGGCAGCGACGGTCCTGGTGATCCTGGGCTTGCTCCTCGGCGGAGCGGCGATCGAGGGGGCGGGGCGGCTCCTCCGGGCCACAGTCCCGCGGATCGAGGGCAGCGTTGCCGCCCATCGCGTGTGGCTGCTGGTGATCGCCATCACCCTTCACAATTTCCCCGAGGGGATGGCGGTGGGAATCGGTTTCGGCAGCGCGGAGTCCGGCGCGGCAACGGCTCTCGCCGTGGGGATAGGCCTTCAGAATCTCCCTGAGGGCCTTGCCGTGGCAAGCGCCCTCTCCGCGATTGGCTTCGGCCGCTGGCCCTCGGTTCTCGTCGCCGCTGCGACGGGCCTGATCGAGCCGGTCGGCGGCGTTCTTGGCGTGGCCGCTGTTGCAGCTTTCACTCCGCTCCTTCCCTGGGGGCTCGGTTTTGCCGCCGGAGCGATGATCTACGTCATCGCGAGCGCAATTATCCCGGAGATCAACCGGAAGGGCGACGGGCGACTTGCCAACGCAGGCTTGATGGCCGGGCTGGCCGTGATGATGCTACTCGACGTCCTTTTCTCCTAAGGAGGCCCCGCTGCGGCTCCCTCGTTGGAACGAATGGCAGTATCGGCGGGTACAGCGTCAGGAGCGGCTGTTAGCCGAGCTGCTGCTGCGACTCGACATCGACCCGATGCGCCTCCTCCGCACCGGCGGGGAGCGGCTACCGCGACGTCGCCGATCTCTGCGTCTCGTGCTTCGAGTCGGAGCGTTGCGAAACCTGGCTTCGGAGGGAGGACGAAGGAGGCGAGCCAACTCCACCGTTCTGCAGGGCGGGAAGCGTCCTCCTGGAAATACTCAAGGATGTTGCAAGGAATGAGCGCCTGGCGCCGTCGTTGGAGTTTTCCGCGAGGCCAAAAGAATCCCTCCCTTAGAGCGAGCTTCCGCCTCCGGCGTCCAATCGTGACCGAGGTTAGTAGTCCATGTTACCATTTTGAACGGATCGATTGAGAGTCAGAAGCCGGTGGACGAGCGTCAGGATGCTTGAGCGTTGACTTCAGTTCGCATCCCCACCTATTGCGCTTTATGCATCTCGCATTGTGGATGTCTCGCCACAGTAGGGGGCGGGCGGCTTTTGCGAGTCGACCCGGACCCAAGCCACCCGACGGGGAGCTCGATCTGCGTCAAGGCAAAGACAGCTCCCGAGTTCGTGCATCATCCGGATCGACTGACGGTGCCGTTGGTTCGCACCAACCCAAAGGGCAGTGACGACCCCGGCTTTCAGCCGATTGGCTGGAGCGAAGCGTTGGACCTTGCGGCGGGAAAGCTGAGATCGATCGCGGCCGAAAGCGGCGCGGAGGCTGTCGCTTTCGCCGTCACTACGCCCAGCGGTACCGCGATTGCCGATAGTTTCGGGTGGATCCATCGGCTGGTTCACGCTTTCGGCAGCCCGAACCTCGTATTTGCGACTGAGAACTGCAACTGGCACAAGGACTTCACACCGATGCTTACCTGGGGCGCAGGCATCGGAATGCCCGACTATTCGCATACTGGCCTCATTCTCCTGTGGGGATTCAACCCGACCGCGACGTGGCTATCGCAAGTGGCGCCAATTCGCGAAGCGAAGAGGCGAGGCGCTAGACTCGTCGTTATCGATCCGCGTCGACAGGGGTTGGCTCGCGGTGCCGATCTGTGGCTCGGCCTGCGACCCGGCACAGACGGCGCTCTAGCGTTAGGACTGGCGCACCTCATGCTTGAGCGAGGCGGTGCCGATGAGGCCTTTCTGCGTCGCTACTCTGACGCGGCCTTTCTTGTGCGAGACGACGACGGGACCCTTCTGACGGACATTCACGTTGTGGGCCCAGAGGGCACTGGGGCTCCGATGATCTGGGACGAGACGCTTGAAGTCCCCGTACCGTGTCCCAAGGGCGAGCTGACTCCGGCCACTGCGTCCCTATCTGGCGTCCGCAGGGTGGAGTGCCGAGGGACAATGGTGTCTTGCCGGCCTGTCCTCGACACACTTCGCGAGCGTTGCTCACACTTTCCGCCGGATCGTGTTGCTGAGATCACGGGACTCCGTACCGAAGACATCGAACAACTCGCCGGATGGTTGAGCAAATGCGGGCCTGTGTCCTTCTTCACTTGGACCGGCACCGCCCAGCATTCCAACGCTTCGCAAACCACCCGCTGCATCAACGTGCTGTACGCGCTTACAGGCAGTCTCGATGCTGAGGGTGGCAACGTCTGGTTCAATCGACCCCCTGTTCAAGATGTCTCTGCGTTCGAGTGGGTGCGTGAAAGAACCCGAGCTCGCACGCTCGGTGGCGATCAACGGCCTTTAGGGCCACCGCGCCGCGGGTGGGTCACTACAAGAGACCTCTTCCGGACAATCACTACAAGCGATCCTTATCCAATAAGGGCGCTCGTGTCGTTCGGGGGCAACTTTGCGCTTACGAAGCCGCGCACCGAGCACGCGACGGAAGCTCTACGGTCGCTCGACTTCTACTTGATGACGGAACTATTCTTGACGCCGTCCAGCCGTGAGGCTGACCTCATTCTTCCGGTCGCCTCGGCGTGGGAACGTTCCGGTCTGCAAGCGGGATTCGCGATCACCCATGAGGCGGAAGAGTGGCTTCAGCTACGGCCAGCCGTGCTTCCGCCACGAGGAGAGAGTCGCTCCGACACCGACATCGTCTTTGAGCTGGCCGTCAGGCTGGGGCTGAGCGACCGCTTCTTCGGCGGCGACCCGGACGAAGGGCTGAGATATCAGCTGGAGCCCACCGGGGTTTCCCTGGAGACGCTCCGCGCCAATCCTCGTGGGGTCAGGGTTAGGCTCAAGTCGGGGAAGGGCAGCCGGCGCGAGCGTGGCTTCGCCACGCCAAGCGGCCGAGTCGAGATCATCGCAGCCACACTTGGAGCAGTCGGCGAAGACCGGCTCCCAGCATACGAACCGCCAAGGATGAGCCCTGAGAGCCGACCGGACCTCGCCCGCTATCCACTGCGACTTACCTGCGCGAAGTGGCCGCAGTTTTGTCATAGTCAGCAGCGCCAGGAATCATCAATTCTCAACGCGATGCCTTTCCCGGTCGTTCAGATCCACCCGAAGGTCGCTGCCGCTCGGGAGATCGAAAGCAACGATTTCGTCGACGTCGTCACTCCGGTCGGCCGTTTCACGGCCCGTGCCGAGCTGACCGTGGCGCTTCGAGAGGACGTCATTTGCGCGCAATATGGATGGTGGGATCCGTTGGACGTCTGGGGACAATCCAGCTTGTCCTACAACGACGCAATTGATGACGCGATTGTCGACTCATTGTCGGGCTCCAACTCGATGCGTTCTTTTCTCTGCGAAGTCTCGAAGAGCAAGCCATTCTGAATTCAATGCCGCACGGACACCCGTCATTGACATGAACAGAGTTCTACTGGGAAATTCCTCAAGAGAAACGTAGCGCCGGGGATTGCCTCGTCCTACTAATGACGCCCGGTTCCCACCTCGTCTTCGTCGCTGGTCGGCAACGAAATTGCCGTAGGCCTGCAACTCCAGAATTGCCTATCTGATCTACGAGACCAGTCTCTGCGGTTGCTCGTCGCCAATATGCCTCGGTGTTCCGTGCCGCGTGTCGTCACGGCTACTCGTTTGACCCGACGGGAGCTCCCTATTATTCTTTGGCAGGTCCACGGCGAAAATGCCGCCGCAAGAAAAGTACAGCGCCGTTGCTACATGACCCTGGGTAGCATCGTCCCATGGGCGATCATCCCACGCCGCCGGCTGTTGCCGCATGCCCCGCCCGGCCAACGCCTGCGACCCAGCCCACTAGGCCGTCAGCTGCACCACGCCCCTGGGAACACGATTCGCAGCTGTGTCGGTCGGCTGGTCTTCTTGCGATCCGATCGGCAGAGATTTGATCTGGATCAAGGCGCGGAAGACCTCTCTCGCCTGAACTTATATTTATGCCTCAGAAGGAGATTCGTTTTGTGTCCCCGTCAAACCAAAGCTTTCGGACGGTCGCATGTAGCTCAAGCGAGATGGCCAACGGGGAAAGAGGCAGAACCTACGCCGCGCGTCGCCTCCGCGCAGGTGTGCGACGAGAGTGAGTTGGAGAGATGTCTTCCGGTCGGCTGGGCAGACCCAGACGACGTGGCGCAGATTCAAGGTCGGAAGAGGCTGAACAAGGACTTGGAGGCAGGAGCCTACGCTCTCTCGAATCGACGCTTGGGCCCGTTCGGGCCCTGACGGCGACGCCAGGAACTCAGAGCACAGTTGGCCGCCGCTGCTGCCCCCGTTAGAACGCGAAGGACTCCTGCACGGACAAGGCGGGTCCTTCGCTCGACCGCCGGGCAGCCACCTGTCCGGCGGTCCTACGCTTTCTTGCTTTGCCAGACCGTTAGATCCGCCAACCGCCACTTCGAGAAGAGCCGCCTTGTGCCATGCCTCTCTGGCTGTTCAAGCGGGCGGTCGGCTATTCGAGCGGGAAGGGGGAGGCGGACAGGGTTCGCAGGTATGCGATCAGGCTGTGACGGTCCGCTTCACTAGCAATTCCTGGAACAGCCATGCGCGTACCTGGGACGGTCCCCCGCGGATCGGCAAGGAAGTCATCAAGCTTCTCGAAGGTCCACATGTCGCCGGCCGCCATAAGCTGTTGAAAAGGCGGCGAGTAATTGAAACCCTCCTTGCCTCCGATCACCCGTCCAACGATCCCATACAGATTGGGTCCGACTCTGTTCGGCCCGTTCTCGTCAAAGGTGTGACAAGCGGCGCAGCGAGTTGAAGAAATCTGACCTGCGCCGGGATCAGCCGCTGCAATCGCACCCCTCAGGACGGGATCGACCTCCTGTACGATCTGTGCCTGGCTGTACGATGCGAAGCCCAGGAACAATGCGAGTGAGACGATCGTGACGAGACTTCGATGATACATGGAACCTCCACCCAGAACGTGCCCCCCGGCCGATGTTCCCGGTGCCCACCCGCACGGCGAAGGGCTCTCGGTCGTCATGAGTATACCAGGACGTTCCGATGAGACCATGCGTCACTCACGCCCGCGGGTCCATCAAACGGCGTCAAGGCACCCTGTGAGGGCTGCCACGGGCTGGCAGTAATGATGCCCCTCGACGTCGTGTTCTCCCGGAGGCGGGTCAACGTCAGCACTTACTGCACGAATTCGCAAAGTACGGCCCGAAGGAGGCTGGCCTGCGAAACGCACTAGAGCGTGATGAAGTCAGGTGGGAGGTACCCGGCGTTGGCGAAGTAGTTTCGGCATTCTGCAGGGGTGAGGGTGTCGAGGATACGGCC
>CAYOET010000152.1:0-5986 GCA_964402985.1 uncultured Bauldia sp.
GCGATCACCGCGAATCCGACATACGTGCCGACGATCTTCTGCGCCGACATCGGCGGTCGCCTGCGGGTGAGGAAGAAGAAGATCTGCGTGAAGACGATGCACGCGACCACCGCGCCGGCGAGATACCCGACCCAGAACATCGTTTCCCTCTTTATCGCCCAAGACTACTCGGATCGCCTGCCGCCCGTCAGCCTCGCCCGGTGCGCTGCCAGATGATGGTGTGGATGATCCCGATGATGAGGCCGGCTGCAAAAAACGAGATCGTGGCGCCCTGCAGCTCCGGCGAATAGCCGCGCCACACGAAGGAGGCGATCACGCTGGCGAGCGCCGCGAACGCCGTGTAGACGCCGAAGATCTTGCCCGCCGACATCGGCGACCCGCGCGTCAGGACGAAGACCAGCTGGGTGACGACGATGCACCCGACGAAAGCGCCGACCAGGGTTAGGGTCCAATCCATCGCCTGTTTCCTGGGTCCCTACTTGGCCGGCTCGGGGGCCTTGAGGGCATAGGCGACGACGTCGTCGAGCGTCATCGCCGCGCCCGCGGCTGTGTGTTTTTCGACATCTTCGCGGCTGATCGCCGAGGGAGGCCCGTTGGTCTCGTCGAGCTGCTCCTGGACGTAGCGCGCGAGCTGCGTGCCGGTCGAGGCCTCGAGCTTCCGCGCCGCGCCGTGCAGCCGGCCGGCGCGCACCGCGTCGCCCTTGACGATGGCGATCGCCGCTAGGTCGTCGAGGGCGAGCGTCACCCCGCCGAGATCGCCGGCGGCGTGGAAGAGCCGGAGCGCCTCATGGTTGCGCTCGGCGGCGCCGGCCGTGTCGCCCATCTTGAGAAGCGTGACGCCGAGCATGTGGAGGGTCCACGCCTCCATCGTCTTGTGCTTGGCGGCGCGGAAGGCGGCGAGCGCCTGGCGGAACCATGGCTCGGCCTCGGCGGGCTTCCGATCGAAGAAATAGATGCTGCCGCGCGCCCACAAAATGTTGGCCTCGCCAACCTTGTCGCCGACCTCGCGGAAGAGGGCGAGCGCCTCGTCGCAACGCTCGGCGGCCTTGATCGTATCGGGCGGATGGGTGGCGCTCTTCACCAGCTCGGGCAGGATGTCGGCGTAGGCGCGGTTGTAGAGCGCGTTGGCGATCTCGCGCTTGTCGCCGACCTCGCGCCACGCGGCGAGGGCAAGGTCGTAGGCGCGTGTCGTGCCGGGATGGTCGGCCTGCCAATACGCAACACTCCCCAGCGCCTCGTAGAAGCGGCCGCGGTCGGTGGGGGCGAGCGACCAGCTCATCGCGTCCATGCGGTCGAGGCGCGTGCGCGCCTCGTTGAGGTACCCGCGCTGCTGCCAGAACCGCCATAGCACGTAGGCGAAGTTCGCAGCCAGCGCCGGTTCGGGCCTTGCCGTCAGCCAATCCAGCGCGGCGCGGAAATTGTCGTGCTCGCGCTCCAGCTTGTCGAGCCAGTGACGCTGGTCGGCGCCGGACAGATGCGGCCGCGCCCGCGTGGCGAGGTCGAGGAAATGTCGCGCGTGGCGCTCCGCCATGACGTCCGCCTCGCCGCGCGCCGTGAGCCGTTCGAAGGCGAACTCGCGGATCGTCGGGAAGATATCGAACCGCGTCTCGGGGTAGCGCTCGTCGCGCCGCACCAGGCTCTGGTCGACGAGCGAGGCGATCCCGTCGAGGAGGTCGAGCCCGGTCAGTCCGACCGGGCAGACCGTCTCGGCGTCCTCCAGTTCGAAGCCACCCACGAAAATCGAGAGCCGATCGAAGAAGGCGCGCGACACCTCGCCGAGGAGGTCATAGCTCCAGGAGATCGCGCCGCGCAGCGTCTGCTGCCGCTCCGGCAAGTCCCGCGACCCGGCGGTAAGCAGGGAGAGCTGGTCCTCGAGGCGCGACAGGATTTGCTGCGGCGAGAGGAGTTTGGTGCGCGCCGCGGCAAGCTCGATCGCGAGCGGCATGCCGTTCAGCCGCGCGCAGATTTGCGCCACCGCGGGGGCGTTGTCGTTGTTGACCGCGAAGCCCGGACGGACGGCGACCGCGCGGGCGATGAACAGCTTCACCGCCTCGTACTGGCTGAGGGCGAGCACGCCTGGCGTCCGCAGGTCGGCCGAAAGGTTTTCGACGTCGAGCTGGGAGAGGCGGCTGAAATCGGGCGGAGCGGGCAGGCCGGGGACGGAGAATTCCTGCTCCCCATAGACCCGGAGCACCGCGCGGCTGGTGACGAGGAGACGCAGCTCGGGGCAGGCCTTGAGGAGGTCGACCAGATGCGGCCCGGCCTCGACCACCTGCTCGAAATTGTCGAGTACGAAGAGCACCCGCTTCTTGCCGACCGCCTCGGCGATCATCTCGAGATCGCTGCGGTGCCCGCTCTTGAGGCCGAGCGTGTGGGCGATGGTCGGCAGCACGAGGTCCGGGTCGCGGATCGGCTCGAGCGCCACGAACCAGATGCCGTCGGGGAAGCGATCCGACGTGTCCGCCGCGATCTGCAGGGCAAGGCGCGTCTTGCCGGTCCCGCCCGGGCCGCTGAGGGTGAGGAGGCGGGTCTTGGCGAGGAGCTCGGAGGCCGCCCGCAGCTCCTCGGCGCGGCCGACGAACGAGGTCAGGATGACCGGCAAATTGTTGGGCCGGGCGTCGAGCGTGCGCAGCGGCGGGAACTCGGCGGGGAGCCCGTCGATCCTGATCTCGGCGAGGCGCTCGGCGCGAAGGTCCTTGAGCCTGTGGCGTCCCAGATCGACGATGCGCACCCCCGCGGGCAGCGAGTCCGCGACCAGCCCGCAAATCGCCTCGGAGAGCACGATCTGCCCGCCATTGCCGGCAGCGCCGATCCGCGCGGCGCGATGCACGTCCGGCCCGATATAGGCGCCGTCGGCGTCGAGCGCGCCCTCGCCGGTGTGGAGGCCCATGCGGACGCGGATCGGGGCGCCTGCGGGCCATGTCTCGGCGTGGAGCTTGCGCTGCCCTTCGCTTGCCGCGAGCACTGCCGAGGCCGGCCGCGCGAACACCGCGAAGAACCCGTCGCCCTCGGTCTGCACCTCGATACCGCCGGCGCCCGCGATCGCCTCGCGAAGGAGCGCGCGGTGGCGCTCGAGCAGCGGCTGCCAGCGCGCGGTGCCGAGCTCGTGGACGAGCCGCGTCGACCCTTCGATATCGGTGAACAGAAAGGTTACCGTGCCGGTGGGATGGGAACGGGCAGGCGAGCCGGCAGTCAGCGTCTCAAGAGACATCGGGCAAACCGCGGAATTCCGCGCTGAACGAGGGTCAGCGGGGCTTATACACCAGCCACGCCGGAGTCTTGCGGTGTTTTGCTTTCCGCGCGCCAAACCGAAGCGGGCCTTCCTTTCCCCGGGCCGGCTGGGTAGCGTCGCGCGCGGATTCCAAGAGGTAATTTCATGGCCGGTCGGGAAGAAATCGTGGCGTCCTTGTCGCAGTTCGCGCTGTTCGCCGATTTCATCACCCCGCAGCTCGAGGCAGCGGTCGAGCAGTTCCAGGAAGTCTTTTTCGCCGACGGGACGAGGATCCTCCGTCAGGGCCTCACCGGCTCGGGCTTCTACATCGTGCTCGACGGCGAATGCTCGATCCTCGTCGACGGCGAGGAACGCGCCCGACTCGGGCGCGGCGAGTTCTTCGGCGAGGTCTCGGTCCTGCTCGGCGACCCGCCGGTCGCCGACGTCGTGGCGCGCGGATCGATGCGCTGCCTGGTGATCGGCTCGAAGGACGTCCAGCCGTTCCTGCTGGGCAATCCGAAGTTCATGTACCGCATGCTGCAGGCGCAGGCCCGGCGCCTCCGCAACGCCAACCGCTGGCGGAGCTGACGCGAACGATGGCCGAAGTACCCTCGCGTCCTTTTCCCCCCGGCGACTATCCGGTGGTGGTGGTCGGCAGCGGCCCCGGCGGGCTGCAGGCCGTCTACTCGCTTAGCCGGCTCAATATCCCTCATGCCGCGCTCTCCGCCGACCCCGGCCCGGGCGGCATGTTCCGCAAATGGCCGCTCTTCCAGCGCCTCCTCTCCTGGACCAAGCCCTACGCGCCGGGCGGGCCGGGCAGCCGCTCGTTCGAGCGCGCCGACTGGAACAGCCTGATCGCCGACGAGGCCGAGGCGCGCTCGCTGCAGATCCGCCACATGGACGGGACGTCGGACTTTCCGTCCCGCGCGGAAATGGAGGCCAACCTCACCGACTTCGCGACCCGCACCGGCCTAAAAATCCGCTACGGCTGCCGCTGGGAGTCGACGCGCCGCGAGGACACCGCCGACGGCCCGCGCTTCGTGCTCGCCACCAGCGACGGCGAGTATCGCTGCCGCCACGTCATCCTCGCGGTCGGCGTCGCCGAGCCGTGGAGGCCGCCCATCCCCGGCGTCGAACTCACCCAGCACTACGCCGACGTACGGCCGGCCGAGGGCTACGCCGACCGCCGGGTCTTCCTGATCGGCAAGCACAATTCGGCTTTCGAGATCGCCACCGGCCTTCTCCCATGGGCGCGTTCGCTGACGCTGGTCTCGCCTTCGCCGGCGAAGCTGTCCGTGACCATCAACTCGCTGGTCGGCGTCCGCGCCCGCTACCTCCAGCCCTACGAGGATTTCGTCCTCGGCGGCGGCGTCGGCGTGATCGACGGCTCGATCGACAAGGTCGAGCGCCTCGGCGGCGCGCTGCAGGTAACCGTCCGCGCGACCAAGAGCGGCGAGAACCTCCTTTTCCCCGCCGACGACGTGATCAACGCGACCGGCTTCACCTGTCCGCTCCGCGACCTCCCCAAGCTCGGCGTCGCCACCTTCGGGGCAAGCGGCCTCCCCGCGCAAAGCACGTGGTGGGAGAGCGCGACGGTGCCGGGCATCCACTTTGCCGGCACGATCACCCAGGGCCAGTCCGGCCTCAGCAAGCACGGCATGCCGCCCAATTCGGGCGCGGTGCAGGGCTACCGCTACAACTCGCGCATCCTTGCCCGGCACGTTGCGGAGAAGCATTTCGGCGTGCAGCGCCCCCGCCCGGCGATCGAGGCGGGCAAGCTCGTCTCCTACCTCCTCGACGAGGCGACGCGCGGCCCCGAGCTCTGGCACCAGAAGGGCTTCCTCGCCCGTGTCGTCACCGTGTCCGAGGGCGAGGGCGTCCGCAACGAGGGCATCCTCCCGCTCGCCGCCTTCCTCGACGAAGGCGGCCCCGACGGCGTCGCCCTGACCATCGAGGCCGACGGCACCAGCGCCATCTACCCGGTCGCCTATGTCCGCAAGAACGGCGCCGTGAAGGAACACCAGCTCGCCCCCAAGGCGATGCTCGAATTCGAGACCCAAGACAACCTCAAGGCCCTCGCCGCGGCGCTGGAGCCGATAGGCATCAGGGGCTAGCCGGCACGGAACGTGCTGCGGCTGGCGAGAACCCGCGGGACGCGGTAAAGGCGTCCGCCGCCGCCTCGGGGCGGCTTCTCGCCAGGAACGCGCCACACAGGACTCGGCTCATGCCCAAGAACAAGATCGCGATGCTCACCGCCGGCGGCCTCGCGCCGTGCCTCTCCTCCGCCGTCGGCGGGCTGATCGAGCGCTACAGCGCGGTCGCCCCGGACGCCGAGATGATCGGTTATCGCGCCGGCTATATGGGCCTCCTCAAGGGCGACTCGATCCCGGTCACCCCGGAGGTCCGGAAGGGGGCGGCGATCCTCCACGGATTCGGCGGCTCGCCGATCGGCAACAGCCGGGTGAAGCTTTCGAACGTCGCCGACTGCGTGAAGCGCGGGCTCGTCAAGGAAGGCGAGGTGCCGCTCGCCAAGGCGGCCGAGCAGCTTGTCCGCGACGAGGTGACCATCCTCCACACAATCGGCGGAGATGACACCAACACCACCGCCGCCGAGCTCGCGGCCTATCTCTCGGCCAACGGCTATCGGCTGACCGTGGTCGGGCTGCCGAAGACGGTCGACAACGACGTGGTGCCGATCAGGCAGTCGCTCGGCGCCGACACGGCGGCGGAGCAGGGGGCGCTCTTCTTCGAGAACGTCATCAACGAAGCCACCAC
>CAYOET010000153.1:0-6072 GCA_964402985.1 uncultured Bauldia sp.
TCGACGTACCAGCGGCGGAGAAGGGTCTCGTCGGCGTCGAGATAGATCGAGAAGTCGAAGAAGTCGGAGACGAACGGGCCGGAGGCGTGGCCGGCACTCGGCGTCGGCGTCTCGAGGACGTTGAGGCCCTCGATGATGAGGATGTCGGGGCGGTCGATGGTCACGCGCTCGCTCGTCACGTCGTATTCGAGGTGCGAGTAGACCGGGGCGGTGACGTTGCGCTTGCCGGCCTTGATGGCGCTGAGGAAGCCGATCAGCGCGGGGAGATCGTAGCTCTCGGGGAAGCCCTTCCGCTCGAGAAGGCCCTCGCGCTCGAGGACCGCGTTGGGGAGCAGGAAGCCGTCGGTGGTGACGAGTTCGACCTTGGGGACGTTCGGCCAGCGGGCGAGGAGGGCGCGCAGCACGCGGGCGGTGGTCGACTTGCCGACCGCGACCGAGCCGGCGAGGCCGATGACGAAAGGGGTCTTGCCGTCGGTGACGCCGAGGAAGGTCTTGGTGACGTCGTGGAGGCCCTGGATCGCGCCGGCATAAAGGCTGAGGAGACGCGAGACGGGCAAGTAGATGCTGATCACCTCGTCCATCGAGATGGGGTCGTTGAGGCTCTGCAGGCGCTGGACCTCGTCCTCGTTCAGCGTCATCGGCGTGTCGGCGCGCAGGGTCGCCCACTCGCCGCGCGTGAAGAGGCGGTGCGGCGCGAGTTCGAGGTCGGCGCGCTGATCCATCGGGAGATCTCTACTTCCGCGCGGCCTTTTCCGCGAGCCCACCTTGGGCAGTGCGCTTCTCGAGTTCCGCCATGACGTCGCTCAACGGAACCCCGGCGGCGCGGAGAAGGACGAGGAGGTGGTAGGCGACGTCGGCCGCCTCGGCGGTGAGGCCGGCCTTGTTGCCCTCCATCGCGGCGAGGATCGCTTCGAGCGATTCCTCGCCGAATTTCCGCGCCGCGCGCGGGACCCCGCCGGCGAGGAGCTTCGCCGTATACGAGTCGGGCGGCGCGGTACGGGCGCGGTCCTCGATGATCGCGGCGAGGTCGCTAAGGGTGAAATTGGTCATCTAAAAGCCCTGCAAGGGTGAGGCGAGGTCGGACTCACCTCATTCCCTCACTCTTCTGTCATCGCCGGGCTTGTCCCGGCAACCCATGAACTCCGGATCTGCTCAGGCGGGGCCGTGGAAAATACAAGTCGCTCGAACCTCATCCGTCATCCCGGCGAAGGCCGGGACCCAGGCGACGGTGCCATCGCGCCGCGTTTGATCGTTAGGAAGATCGAGCTGGTAACGAGGCGAGATCAGAGCCCAGGTCAACCGTTCCTGGGTCCCGGCCTTCGCCGGGATGACGATTGAGGGGATTGAGGGGGTTGAGGGTCTACGACTCGAGGCGGATGGGGATGCCGGCGGCGGCCATGTGGCGCTTGGCCTCCCCGATCGAGAAGGTGCCGAAATGGAAGATCGAGGCGGCGAGGACCGCCGAGGCGTGGCCGTCGCGGACGCCCGCGACAAGGTCGTCGAGATCGCCGACGCCGCCCGAGGCGACGACCGGGATGGGGACCGAGTCGGCGATCAGGCGGGTGAGGGCGATGTCGAAGCAGTTCTTGGTGCCGTCGCGGTCCATCGAGGTCAGCAGGATCTCGCCGGCGCCGAGGACGGCGACCTCCATGGCGTAGGCCAGCGCGTTGATGCCGGTCGGGTTGCGGCCGCCATGGGTGAAGACTTCCCAGCGCTTGGTCTCGCCGGGGGCGCTGACCTTCTTGGCATCGATGGCGACGACGATCGCCTGGGCGCCGAACTTTTCCGCGGCGCGGGCGACGATGGACCGGTCGTTCACGGCGGCGGTGTTGATCGAGACCTTGTCGGCGCCGGCCAGCATGAGGGCGCGCACGTCCTCGACGTTGCGCACCCCGCCGCCCACGGTGACCGGCATGAAGCAGGCCTCGGCGGTGCGGCTGACGACATCGAGGAGCGTCCCGCGCTTCTCGTAGCTGGCGGTGATATCGAGGAAGCAGAGTTCGTCGGCGCCGGCCGCGTCATAGGCCTTCGCCGCCTCGACGGGATCGCCGGCGTCCTTGAGGTCGACGAAGTTCACGCCCTTGACCACCCGCCCGTCCTTGACGTCGAGGCAGGGGATCACACGAACCTTGAGCATCCGGCCTCCCGGCCGCCGCGGCTAGTCTGCCCCCATGTGGGCGAGGATGGCGACCAGTTCCAGGACTGCGGCGGTGAAGATGAACCAGCACACGATCTGGTCGCGCACGGTGAACGAGGCGGCCGACGAATTGTCGGCGGTGTCGACGCCGGTGGTGACGATCGACTGGTAACGGGCGTCGGACTGGGCGCGCGTCATCATCCAGGTGCCGACGAGCATCGCCATGGCGAGGCCGGCCGAGGCCAGCGCGGCGATGTGGAAGAGCATCGTCTCGGCGGTGAAGGTGCGCGTCGCCGCGTAGCCCGCAACGCCGGCCGCGAGCAGGAAGAGCAGTCCGCGGAGAAGGTCCGCCGAGCGGTCCGAGCTCTTGCGAAGATTGGCGGCCAGTTCCCAGCGCGCGGCTTCCGGCAGGACGACCCGGGTGTGGGTGACTGCCCCATCGTTATGTTCCATTGCCAGCTCCCTCTATCTAACCCCAGTAAGTCTCAAGGCTTCCCGAGGATCGAGCCGGCCGTCATAGAGCGCACGCCCGGCAACGGCTCCTCCCAGTTTCGAATAGCGAGGCTCCATGAGCCTCTTCACGTCTTCGATACCGGCCAGTCCTCCCGAGGCGATGACCGGAATAGTTACACTTTCCGCCAGCGCCAGGGTGGCTTCCAGGTTAAGACCGGAAAACACCCCGTCGCGGTCGATGTCCGTATAGATGATCGCGGCCACGCCAGCATCTTCGAAGCGAGCCGCGAGCGTGACTGCGTCGATTTGTGACTGTTCGGCCCAACCCTGGACGGCGACCTTGCCGCCGCGGGCGTCGATGCCGACGGCAACCCGGCCGGGAAAAGCCTTGGCGGCGGCCTTCACGAAGTCGGGGTCCTTGAGCGCGGCGGTGCCGAGAATGACACGGCGCACGCCCTTGCCGAGCCAGGATTCGATCCCGGCCATGTCGCGGATGCCGCCGCCGAGCTGGACCGGGATAGCGACCGCGTCGAGGATGGTGTCGACGGCCGGGGCGTTGACCGACGCGCCGGCGAAAGCGCCATTCAGATCAACGATGTGGATCCATTGGAAGCCGGCGTCGGCAAAGGCACGCGCCTGCGCCGCCGGGTCGGTGTTGAATACGGTGGCGGCGCTCATTTCGCCGCGCTCGAGGCGGACGCAGACGCCGTCCTTCAGGTCGATCGCCGGGTAGAGGATCATTGGCGCTGCTTCACGGCTTCCATTTGAGGAAGTTCGCGATCAGCGCGAGGCCGAGTTTTTGGCTCTTCTCGGGGTGGAACTGGGTGCCGACGACGTTGCCGCGGGCGACGATCGCCGTCACCGGCGTGCCGTAATAGGCGACCGCCATCACGTCGTGCTCGTCGTTCGGCACCAGCTGGTAGGCGTGCAGGAAATAGGCGTGCCAGCCCTCGTCGCCGAGCGGGATGCCGTGGAGGAGCTTGTGGCGCCGCTCCTGGTGCAGCGTGTTCCAGCCCATGTGCGGGATCTTGTGGTTGCCGTCGGAGGGCTCGATCATCCGCACCTCGCCGGGGATGCGGTCGAGGCCGTCGGTGTGGCCGTATTCGAGGCCGCGGGTGGCCAGAAGCTGCATGCCGACGCAGATGCCGAGGAAGGGGCGGCCGTCGTCGATAACGGCGTTGACCGCCTCGATCATGCCGGGCGTGGCGTCGAGATTGTGCCGGCAGTCGCGGAACGCGCCATCGCCGGGGAGGACGACGCGGTCGGCCTTCGCCACGACCTCGGGATCGTTGGTGACGGTGACGGTGTCGCTCCGCTTCTCGGTTCGGAGGGCGGTCTCGAATGCCTTCGCGGCCGAGCGGAGATTGCCGGCGCCGTAGTCGATGATGGCAACGCTCATCGCGGGCGCGGCTCGGGGAAGAGGCCGAGGACCGGGGTGTGAGGCGGCTGCGGGGGCACGGGCGCGGCGGGCCGCTCGGGCGGCGAGGGCGGGGTTGGCGGAACGGGTGGGACGGGGACGCTCAGCGCCTCCTCGGCGAAGAAATTCCGCTCGGCGTCGAGGAGGTCGCGGCCTTCGCTGACGCCGACCATGCGCCAGCCGGTGCCGTCCATCGTCCAGCGGCGGAAATTGTTGGCCTCCAGCGCGAACCAGATCGCGAAGAGGGCCATGATCGCGGCCTGCGCCGGTTCGACGAGCGGGTCGGCGAGCCAGGCGAAGCCCACCACGATCACGAGGTAGCCGACGAGGACCAGCCACATGCGGTGGTAGATCATCCAGATCGCCGCAAAGAACAGCGCCGGCCAGGCGAAGCCGTCCTTGACGAAGGCGACGTCCTCGATCGACGGCTCGTTGCCGCGCCGGGCGGGCGGCAGGTGCACCGTGTAGATTTGCGAGCGCCTAATCACCGAGCCGTCCCTTGGTCGAGGGCACGCGGCCTTCCTGGCGCGGGTCGATGGCGACGGCGGCGCGAAGCGCGCGGGCGAGCGCCTTGAAGCAGCTCTCCGCGATGTGGTGGCTGTTGTCGCCGTAGAGGGTCTCGACGTGCAGCGTGATCCCGGCGTGCTGGGCGAACGCGGCGAAGAACTCCTTCACCAGCTCGGTGTCGAACTCGCCGATCTTGGGCGTCGGGAAGCTCACGCGCCACACCAGGTGCGGGCGGCCCGAAATGTCGATCGCGCAGCGGGTCAGCGTCTCGTCCATGGGGACGTGGACATCGGCGTAGCGGGTGATGCCCTTCATCTCGCCGAGCGCCTTCCTGAAAGCCTGGCCGAGCGCGATGCCGGTGTCTTCCGTGGTGTGGTGCTGGTCGATGTGGAGATCGCCCTTGGCGGTCAGCGTCACATCGAAGAGCCCGTGGCGGGCGATCTGGTCGAGCATGTGGTCGAGGAAGCCGACGCCGGTGGCGACGTCAGCCTTGCCGCTGCCGTCGAGGACGACGGTCACGGCAATGTTGGTTTCCTTGGTCCGCCGCTCGACGGTGGCGCTGCGCATGGCGATCTCCAGAATGCCCGGTCTTATGAGGAAGTCGGGCCAAGAATCCAAGGCTCTTCCGCCGCGCGTTTGAACGGCGGCGCCCTTCACCTACATAAGGGCCGACTCGTGAAGGATGACTTTTCACGACGGCGGACGCCGATGGGGGCCATCAGGGACCCGGGCGATCCGGCCAGGAAGGGTAGTGTAAGCCTATGTCGGATAACGAATTTCCGGGCTGGCACGGTACGACGATCGTGACCGTGCGGAAGGGCGGCAAGGTGGTGATCGCCGGCGACGGGCAGGTCTCCGTCGGCAACACGGTGATGAAGCAGAACGCCAAGAAGGTGCGGCGGATCGGCAATGGCTCGGTAATCGCCGGGTTCGCCGGCGCGACGGCCGACGCCTTCACGCTCCTCGAACGGCTCGAGTCCAAGCTCGAGCAGTATCGCGGGCAGCTGATGCGCGCCTCGGTCGAGCTCGCCAAGGACTGGCGCACCGACCGCTACCTGCGCCGCCTCGAGGCGATGATGATCGTCGCCGACGACGCGACGACGCTGGTCCTCACCGGCACCGGCGACGTGCTCGAGCCGGAGAACGGCGTCGCCGGCATCGGCTCTGGTGGCAATTATGCGCTCGCCGCGGCGCGCGCGCTCGTCGACACCGATCTCGACGCCGAGGCGATCGCCCGGCGGGCGATGAAGATCGCCGCCGAGATCTGCATCTACACCAACTCGGAAGTGACGCTGGAATCGCTCCAGGCCGCTGCCTGAGTTCGAAGGGTTCACACAACGAAATGGCTACGAACAATTTTTCGCCGCGCGAGACCGTCTCCGAGCTCGACCGGTTCATCATCGGCCAGAACGAGGCCAAGCGCGCCGTCGCGATCGCGCTCCGCAACCGCTGGCGGCGCCAGCAGCTGACCGGCCCGATGCGCGAAGAGGTCCTGCCCAAGAACATCCTGATGATCGGGCCGACCGGCGTCGGCAAGACCGAGATCTCGCGCCGCCTC
>CAYOET010000154.1:0-15799 GCA_964402985.1 uncultured Bauldia sp.
CCGGCGCCTTCGACGACACGCCCTTCGCTCAGCGCATCGTCTCGGTGCTCGTCCCGCTCGCGGTCGAGGGGCCGTACAGCTACCGCGTCCCCCGCGCCATGCCCATCGAGCCCGGCAGCATCGTTCAGGTCCCGCTCGGCACGCGCTCCTACATCGCCGCCGTCTGGGACGACGCGCCCGACCTCGCCGACGCAAGCCGCCTGAAAGACATCGAGGAGGTCTTCGACGCGCCCCCGCTCGCCGCCGAGACCCGCCGTTTCGTCGACTGGGTCGCCGACTACACGCTGACCCCGCGCGGCATGATCCTGCGCATGGTGCTGCGCTCGCCCGGCGCGCTCGCTCCCGAGACCACCCAGACCGGCGTCCGCCTCGCTGGCCCCCTGCCCGAGCGGCTCACCCCCGCCCGCCTCCGCGTCCTCGAGCTGCTGTCGGACCAGAAGCCCTGGGCGCGCTCGGCGCTCGCCGCCACCGCCAATGTCAGCCCGAGCGTCATTTCCGGCCTCGTCGAAGCCGGAACGCTGGCGGTGATCGAGATGCCGGTCACGCCGGTTGCCGAACGTCCCGATCCCGACCGCGAGCACGATCCGCTCAGCGCCGAGCAGGCGGCGGCGGCCGAGACGATTCTCAAAGGCTTCGGCCGTTTCTCGGCGACTGTCCTCGACGGCGTCACCGGCTCCGGCAAGACCGAAACCTATTTCGAGGCCGTGGCCGAGGCCCTCCGCCGGGGCAGGCAAGTGCTGATTCTCCTCCCCGAGATCGCCCTCACCGCCGACTTCCTCGACCGCTTCGCCAAACGCTTCGGCGCGCGCCCCGCGCCTTGGCACTCCGAGCTTTCGCCCCGCCTCCGCGAGCGAATCTGGCGCGGCGTCGCGAGCGGCGAAGTCCGCGCCGTCGCGGGCGCCCGCTCGGCGCTGTTCCTGCCCTACACCGAGCTCGGCCTCATCGTCGTCGACGAGGAGCACGACGGCGCCTACAAGCAGGACGATGGCGTCACCTATCACGCCCGCGACATGGCGGTGGTGCGCGCAAACCTCGGCGATTTCCCGGTCGTGCTCGCTTCGGCCACCCCTTCGATCGAGACTCGCGTCAACGCCGATCTCGGCCGCTACCAGCGCGTCGAGCTGCCTGGCCGCTTCCGCGAGGCTTCGCTCCCCGACATCGGCCTCATCGACCTTAAGACTGACCCGCCCGAGCGCGGCCGCTGGCTCGCCCCGCGCCTCGTCTCGGCGATCGAATCGACCCTCGCCGAGAAGCAGCAGGCGCTCCTCTTCCTCAACCGCCGGGGCTACGCGCCCCTGACGCTGTGCCGCCACTGCGGCCACCGCTTCCAGTGCCCCAACTGCTCGACCTGGTTGGTCGAACACCGCTTCCGCGGCGTGCTGGCCTGCCACCATTGCGGCCATACCGAGCCGCGCCCGAAATCCTGCCCGAGCTGCGGCGAGAGCGAGACGCTGGTCGCCTGCGGCCCCGGCGTCGAGCGCCTCGCCGAGGAAGTCGCCGAGCGCTTCCCGGAAGCCCGCACCGTTGTCCTTTCCAGCGACCTCTTCGGCGGCCTCGAAGGGATGCGCCAGCAGCTCGCCGCCATCACCGCCGGCGAGGCCGACATCGTCATCGGCACGCAGCTGGTGGCCAAGGGTCACAACTTCCCGCTCCTCACCCTCGTCGGCGTGGTCGACGCCGATCTATGCCTCGCCCACGGCGACATGCGCGCCGCCGAGCGCACCTTCCAGATCCTCTCGCAGGTGACTGGACGCGCCGGCCGCGCCGGCGGCAGGAGCCTCGCCCTCCTCCAGACCTACGCCCCCGATCATCCCGTCCTGCAGGCCATCGCCTCCGGCGACCGCGAGGCCTTCTACGCCCGCGAGATCGCCGAACGCCGCGAAGCGCGCCTCCCGCCCTTCGTGCGCCTTGCCGCGCTCATCGTTTCGGCCACGGAACGAGCCGCCGCGAGAGAGCACGCCGCCGCCCTCCGCCGTACCGCCCCCGAGCGCGACGACTTCATGGTCCTCGGACCCGCCGAGGCGCCGTTGGCGCTGGTCCGCGGCCGCCACCGCTACCGGCTGCTGGTGCAGGCGCCCCGCAGCGCCGACCTCCAGTCGTGGCTGCGCACGTGGCTCGCCGCCGCCCCGCCGCCGCGCGGCTCGGTTCGCGTCCAGGTCGACGTCGACCCGCAGAGCTTTCTCTAGGGGGCATTCGGCAGTCGGCAATCGGCAGTCGGGGCCAGCGACGAATGCCTCCGACGACCGATTTACCCGGCGACCTCTTCCCTTCTTGAGTGCCGAATGCCGATTGCCGACTGCCGAATGCCGCTTTGCCCGCGGCACGTTTGGCCGCACCTTTTCCCCGTTCCAATCCGGTTGCCCGGACCGGACGCGCATGTTAACGAGACCGCGGTTTCCGGAGGCTTCTGGCTTCCGGAATGCGCCGGCGTGAAAAATCAATCCCGTCAAGGCTTCTGGGTAGGCCTCTCGACCGCGGAACGGGGCCGGGCTGGAGAGCGAGCGGGCGTTGGATAAAGAAGGCAGCATCGTCTCGGGAGTGGCTGACCGCTACGCGTCGGCATTGTTCGACCTCGCCCGCGAGTCGAATTCGGTCGACGCCGTCAAGGCCGACCTCGACACGCTCGGCCGCGCCCTCGACGAGAGCGCCGATCTCCGCCGCCTCGTCCGCAGCCCCGTCTTCTCGACCGAGGAGCAGCTGAAAGCCGTCACCGCCGTCCTCGAGGCCGCCCACCTCGGCACGACGACCACCAATTTCGTCAAGGTGGTGGTCAAGAACCGCCGCCTCTTCGCCCTTCCCGGCATGATCGAGGGATTCGCCCAGCGCGTCGCCCGCGAGCGCGGCGAGACGACCGCCGACGTGACCAGCGCCGAACCGCTTTCCGCGACCCAGTCCGAGGCCCTTACGGAGGCGCTGAAAGCCTCGCTCGGCAAGGTCGTCGCCCTTCGCACCAAGGTCGATCCCAGCCTGATCGGCGGACTTGTCGTTAGAGTCGGCAGCCGGATGATAGACACGTCCCTTCGCACCAAGCTGAACGCCCTCAAGATTGCCATGAGAGAGGTCCGCTAAATGGATATCCGGGCCGCGGAAATTTCCGCCATCCTGAAAGACCAGAACAAGAACTTCGGCGCCGAAGCCGAGGTCTCGGAGGTCGGCCAGGTCCTCTCCGTCGGCGACGGAATTGCCCGCGTCTACGGCCTCGACAACGTCCAGGCCGGCGAGATGGTCGAGTTCCCGAACGGCATCCGCGGCATGGCGCTCAACCTCGAGACCGACAATGTCGGTATCGTCATCTTCGGCAACGACCGCGACATCAAGGAAGGCGACACCGTCAAGCGCACCGGCGCCATCGTCGAGGTGCCGGTCGGCAAGGGCCTTCTCGGCCGCGTCGTCGACGCCCTCGGCAACCCGATCGACGGCAAGGGCCCGATCGAAGCCACCGAGCGCCGCCGCGTCGACGTCAAGGCGCCCGGCATCATCCCCCGGAAGTCGGTGCATGAGCCGATGCAGACCGGCCTCAAGGCCATTGACGCGCTCATCCCGATCGGCCGCGGCCAGCGCGAGCTGATCATCGGCGACCGCCAGACCGGCAAGACCGCCGTCTTCCTCGACACGATGCTCAACCAGCGTCCGATCAACGCCGGCAACGACGAGTCGAAGAAGCTCTATTGCATCTACGTCGCCATCGGTCAGAAGCGCTCGACGGTCGCGCAGTTCGTGAAGACCCTCGAGGAGAACGGCGCGCTCGAATACTCGATCATCGTCGCCGCCACCGCCTCCGACCCCGCCCCGATGCAGTATCTGGCGCCCTTCGCCGGCTGCACCATGGGCGAGTATTTCCGCGACAACGGCATGCATGCCCTGATCGCCTATGACGACCTCTCCAAGCAGGCCGTCGCCTACCGCCAGATGTCGCTGCTGCTGCGCCGCCCGCCGGGCCGCGAGGCCTATCCGGGCGACGTGTTCTACCTCCACTCGCGCCTCCTCGAGCGCGCCGCCAAGCTCAACGAGGATCACGGCCTCGGCTCGCTGACCGCCCTCCCGGTGGTCGAGACCCAGGCCAACGACGTCTCGGCCTACATCCCGACCAACGTGATTTCGATCACCGACGGCCAGATCTTCCTCGAGACCGACCTCTTCTTCCAGGGCATCCGCCCGGCGCTCAACGTCGGCATCTCGGTCTCGCGCGTCGGCTCCTCGGCGCAGATCAAGGCGATGAAGAAGGTCGCCGGCACCATCAAGGGCGAGCTCGCGCAGTACCGCGAGATGGCCGCCTTCGCCCAGTTCGGCTCCGACCTCGACGCCACCACCCAGCGCCTCCTCGCCCGCGGCGCGCGGCTCACCGAGCTCCTCAAGCAGCCGCAGTTCTCGCCGCTGAAGGTCGAGGAGCAGGTCGCGGTCATCTACGCCGGCGTGAACGGCTTCGTCGACCGCATTCCGGTCAACCGCGTCACCGCCTTCGAGGCCGGCCTCCTTGCCAATCTGCGCAGCCAGCACAAGGCGATCCTCGACGGCATCCGCGACAAGCGCGAGCTCACCAAGGACCTCGAGGCCCAGCTCAAGCAGGCGGTCGAGACCTTCACGAAGTCGTTCACCTAGGTCTCGCGGAGCGTCCGGCTAAGCCATGCCGAGCCTAAAGGCCCTTCGCAACCGCATCGCCTCGGTCAAGGCGACGCGCAAGATCACCAAGGCGATGCAGATGGTCGCGGCGGCGAAGCTGCGCCGCGCGCAGACCGCGGCCGCCGCCGCGCGGCCCTACGCCGAGCGGATGAGCGCGGTTCTCGCCAACCTCGCCGGCGGCCTGCAGGACGGGGCCAACGCCCCCCTCCTCCTGCGCGGCACCGGCAAGGACGACGTGCATCTCCTCGTCGTCTGCACCGGAGAGCGCGGCCTTTCCGGCGCCTTCAACTCGGCCATCGCCCGCCTCGCCCGCGACACCGCCTTCCGCCTCCAGCGCGAGGGCAAGACGGTCAAGTTCCTCTGCGTCGGCCGCAAGGGCTACGACATCCTCCGCCGCACTTTCCCCAGCCAGATCCTCGAATTCGTCGATCTCCGCTCCGTGCGCGAGCTTGGCTTCACCCAGGGTGATATGATCGCCAGGAAGGTCTTCGCCCTCTTCGACGCCGGCCAGTTCGACGTCGCGACCCTCTTCTTCTCGCGCTTCAAGTCGGTGATCGCGCAGGTCCCGACCGCCCAGCGCCTGATACCGGCCGAGATCACCGGCACCGCCAAGACCGCCGGTCTCGCCGTCTACGAATACGAACCCGACGAGGAGACGATCCTCGGCGACCTTCTGCCCCGCAATATCGCCGTCCAGATCTTCGGCGCGCTGCTCGAGAACAACGCTTCGTTCTACGGCGCGCAGATGACCGCGATGGACAACGCGACACGCAACGCGGGCGACATGATCAACCGCCTGACGCTCAACTATAACCGCACGCGTCAGGCCATGATCACCAAGGAACTGATCGAGATCATCTCAGGCGCCGAGGCCGTGTAGACGGTTGCCGCCGGAACTGAGAGAATTGGACGCCTGCCGCAAGAGCCGAACCAATGGCTGAGAAATACGAAGACATCGTCTTGGAGCACCTACGGCGCATACCCGCGTCCGTGGAGCGGCTTGAGGGTGACATGAGCGAGGTCAAGCACCGCGTCTCCGCCCTTGAGCAACAGGGTGCCCAGGTTCAGTTTCAGTTGGCGGCCCTCAACAACCGGATGGATCGCTTTGACGAGCGATTGACCCGAATCGAGCGTCGACTGGATCTCGTCGAAGTCTGATCGCGCTAACGAGCCCACGAACACCAGGATAGATCTCGCAGCCGGTAGGCCGCAGACAGGGAACATCATGGCCAAGAAAACCACTGCCGCAGCCAAAGCCAAGCCCGTCGCGGGCGCCTCCACCGCGAGCGGCCTTGCGCCGGGGGGCCCCCGGGCCGTCGGGCGCATCCGCCAGATCACCGGCGCCGTCATCGACGTTCAGTTCAGCGACCACTTGCCGGCGATCCTGAACGCGCTCGAGACCGAAAACCACGGCGTCCGCCTCGTCCTCGAGGTCGCGCAGCATCTCGGCGAGAACACCGTCCGCACCGTCGCCATGGACGCCACCGAAGGCGTCATGCGCGGCCAGGAAGTGTTCGACACTGGCGAGCCGATCTCGGTTCCGGTCGGCGACGAGACCCTCGGCCGGATCATGAACGTCATCGGCGAGCCGGTCGACGAGCAGGGCCCGATCGTCACCGCGCAGCGCCGCGCCATCCACCAGCCGACCCCGTCCTATGTCGACCAGTCGACCGAGGCCGAGATCCTGGTCACCGGCATCAAGGTCATCGACCTCCTCGCCCCTTACGCCCGCGGCGGCAAGATCGGCCTCTTCGGCGGCGCCGGCGTCGGCAAGACGGTGCTCATCCAGGAGCTCATCAACAACGTCGCCAAGGCGCACGGCGGCTATTCGGTGTTCGCCGGCGTCGGCGAGCGCACCCGCGAGGGCAACGACCTCTATCACGAGATGATCGAGTCGGGCGTCAACAAGGACCCGCACAAGAACAACGGCGACGTCTCGGGGTCCAAGTGCGCCCTGATCTACGGCCAGATGAACGAGCCGCCGGGCGCAAGAGCCCGCGTCGGCCTCTCCGGGCTGACCGTCGCCGAGTATTTCCGCGACCAGGGCCAGGACGTGCTCTTCTTCGTCGACAACATCTTCCGCTTCACCCAGGCGGGTTCGGAGCTCTCGGCGCTCCTCGGCCGCATCCCGAGCGCCGTCGGCTACCAGCCGACGCTCTCCACCGACATGGGCGCGCTCCAGGAGCGCATCACCAGCACCCACAAGGGCTCGATCACCTCGGTGCAGGCGATCTTCGTGCCCGCCGACGACCTCACCGACCCGGCCCCGGCCACTACCTTCGCCCACCTCGACGCGACCACGACGCTGTCGCGCGGCATCGCCGAGAAGGGCCTCTATCCGGCCGTCGACCCGCTCGACTCCACCTCGCGCATGCTCGACCCGCGCATCGTCGGCGAGGAGCATTACCTGGTGGCGCGCAAGGTCCAGTCGATCCTGCAGCGCTACAAGACCCTGCAGGACATCATCGCTATCCTCGGCATGGACGAGCTCTCGGAAGAGGACAAGCTCACCGTCGCGCGCGCCCGGAAAATCGAGCGCTTCCTCTCGCAGCCCTTCTTCGTCGCCGAGGTCTTCACCAACACGCCCGGCAAGCTCGTCGACCTCGCCGACACCATCAAGGGCTTTGCGGCCGTGGCCAACGGCGAATACGACCACCTGCCGGAGCAGGCCTTCTACATGGTCGGCACGATCGAGGACGCCGTCGAGAAGGCCAAGCGCCTCGCCGCCGAGGCGGCCTAGGCCGGCGCCGCGATGAACCTCAAGGGCGTCCTGCTCCTCGTTGGCTTGGTGGTCGGTGGCCTCGTCGGCTACCTGATGCTGCCCGAAATCGCCACGATCGGCATCGGCGACGTCGCCATCCAGGTGAACGACGCCGGCAGCCAGAACGACCGCATCTTCCGGGTCGGCCTCTTCGCCGTCATCGGCGGTCTGGTCGGCCTCGCCCTCGGCTTCTTCCTGGATCAGAGGCGGTAATGGCCGATCCCTTCAGCTTCGAGCTCGTCTCGCCCGAGCGGCTCCTCCTCTCCGAGCAGGCGACGCAAGTCGTCGTTCCCGGCTCCGAGGGCCAGTTCACCGTCCTCAAGGGCCACGCCCCGGTGATGGCGACGCTCCGTCCCGGCGTGGTCGAGGCGACGCTGTCGCGGGGCGTGGTCGAGCGCATCTTCGTGCGCGGCGGCTTCGCCGATACGACGCCCGAGGGCCTCACCATCCTCGCCGAGGAAGCGATCCTCCTCGCCGACCTCAGCGCCGAGAGGATCGCGTCCGAGATCAAGGACGCCGAGGAAGACGTCGCCGACGCGACCGACGCCTCGGTCAAGTCCGACGCCGAGCTTCGCCTCATGCAGCTCAAGGAAGTCCGCGCCGCCGCCGGCCTCGCCTAGGCGGCGCGCATTTTCAGATTGCCATTCGCCGCGCGTAAATCTTTCAGAGTGCAGCGATAATTTGCCGGCGGACTTAGCCGTCGGATCACCCAAGGGAAGAAACCCATGCGCATCCTCCTTGGCGCCATCGCGTCTCTCGCCTTGGCCGGCGCCGCCGAGGCCGCCTGCCCCGATTTCAACCAGCCTCCCGCCTTCAGCGAGACAACGCTCGCGGCCGGCTTCACGCCCGATCCATTCTCCGTCGATATCCTCTCGGGCGGCGAGGTCGACCTGTCGACCTGCAATCTGTTCTCCGGCACGGGCTGGGTCGCCACCGCCCCGGACTACCGGATCACCTACAACACCTCGGGCAGCACCACGCTGACGTTCACCATCGTGCCGTCCGACAGCACCGACACGGTGCTGCTCGTCAACGGTCCGGACGGCACCTGGTATTTCGACGACGACTCGGGCTTTGCACTCATGCCGGAAATCGAGTTCCCGAATGCGCAGTCGGGCATCTACGACATCTGGATCGGCAACTTCTCGGCCGGCGCCAACATCGACACCCGCCTCTGGGTCACCGAGCGCGACTAGTTCGCCTCCCCGCTCCACCGATCACGAAGGCCGCCCTCGGGGCGGCCTTTTCGTTCGTGCAAGGCGTGGTCCTATCCGTTCCTCTCTTCCACAGCCTTCTCCGGGTAGCGTCGGCCGCAGATCGAATGCTGGAAGACGCCCGGCACCGGCTCTTCCAGACGCGATGGGCGGGGAAACGGGAGGAACTCGCCGAGGAGAAGATTGCGGATCAGGAAGTTGAGCAGTTCGGCGTGATAGGCGTCGTTGTAGTCTGGCATGATCGAGGCCTCACGCAACGCCGCCACGACGCGGTGCGCATTATCGAGCCTCTCGAAGGTGACGCGATAGACCGCCTTGCCCGTCCAACTACGATAGAGGCCGAGATCTGGCTCCTCGAACTGGATGAACCACTTGTCCTCCATGGCACCAGGGACCAGCCCAGCGCGAATCTTCTCGAACTCGGCTCGGTCGAAGGTGGCACCGTAGGGAAGCGGCACCGGATCAACGAAAGGATGGTGCTTCCACTGCCTCGAGGTCATCGCCAGTCGTCCGTATTCGCGACTTGATAACCGGCCAGCCCCCGCAGTCTCAAATGCCGGAGGGCCGGTTGGGCAAGTCTGCAAAGATCTCGACCACCTGCTCGTACACCGCCTTCTTGAACGGCGGCACGAGGGTCGGCAGGCGCTCGAGGCTCTCCCACTTCCACGCCATGAACTCCGCCTTGTGGCGCCCGCCGCCGGGGTGGAGGACGTCGATCTCGCTCTCGGGCGCATCGAGCCGGAAGGCGAACCATTTCTGCCGCTGGCCGCGGAAGCGGCCGCCCCACGCCCTGCCGATCAGCTCCGGCGGGAGGTCGTAGGTCAGCCAGCGCGGCGCTTCGGCGAGGAGCGAGACGCTGCGGATCGAGGTCTCTTCCCACAGCTCGCGCCTGGCGGCGGCGAGGAGGTCCTCGCCCTCGTCGACCCCGCCCTGCGGCATCTGCCACCACTGTCCCGGCCCCTCCGCCTCGCCCGGCGCATCGGCGCGCCGCCCGACGAACACCTCGCCCTCGCGGTTGAACACCGCGATGCCGACGCAGGGCCGGTAGGGGAGATCGGCGAGGTTCTTGGATTTGGCCATGGGAGAGAGCGAATGGCGAATAGAGAGTAGCGAATAGCAAAATAGCAGAGCCGGCCGCGTGCCGCGCCTCTCCATTCGCTATTCGCTATTCCCAATTCCCTTCATTCGACCGCCAGCGCGCTCACCGGCACGAAGGTGATGCCCCGCGTCCGCGCCGCCTCGGCCCACAGCACCACCCGCTCGACGGTCAGCGGATAGGCCGAGCCGATGGCGACCGCCGAGCCCTTCTCGCGCGCCAGCGCCTCGAGCGCGGCGAGCGCGCGATCGATCGCCTGGCGGTCCTCCACCGCGTCGACGATCATGTCGGCCACCGCGTAGGGCGCGACGCCCGCCGCCTCAGCGCGCACCTTGCTCCGCGCCGAGCTGCCGTCGTCGACATACATCAGGCCATGGTTGCCGACCTCCTCGAGGAAGGTCTCCATCGCCCCGGCATCGCTGGTGAAGCGCGCCCCCATGTAATTCACGACCCCGACATAGGTGCTGATCCGGCTCATCAGCCAGTCGAGCCGGTCGCGATTGTCGGCCGCCGGCCCGGCGACCGTCAGCGTGTGCTCGCCGGGGTCGACATTGGGATAGTCGAACGGCTCGAGCGGCACCTGCAGGAGGAGCTCGTGTCCCGCCTCCCGCGCCTGCGCCACCGACGCCTCGAGGTCGTTGCCGTAGGGCGCGAAGGCGAGGCTGACCTCGGGCGGCAGCTGCTCGACCGCGGCGCGCGTCCCCATCTGGCTGATGCCGAGCCCGCCGATCACCAGCGCAATGCGCACCGCCCCGTTGACCGCGGGTCGCGCATAGGCCTCGAGCGGCCGCCTGCCGTCGGCGCCGACGCGCGGCACGGCGCCATGCGCGGTGGTGGCGAGAAGCGCTGGATCGGCGGCGAGCGCAAGCTCGACCGGCGGCGGCGCGTTGGGGTCGCGGATGGTGATCATCCCCGGCCCTTGGACCACGACCGGCGGCGGATCGTTGGCGGCGTCGGTGAGCACCGCCGGCATTTCGGGCTGGCGCGCGCCGAGGTCCTGGACCTCGACGACGACCGGAGATGGTGGGTTGTCGCGCAGCGAGCGCTTCCAGGCCAGCTGCCCGGCGCCCGCCACAAGGCCGACCGCGACCACGCCCACCGACGCGATCATCGCCCACGGGAGTTTGCGTTGGGCCGGCTTGGGGCCGACCCCGAGGGGCCGGTTGAGGTCATCGGCCGCCATGTGGCGAATCAGCTTCCCTGAAGTTGCGGACGGGCGGTTTGTACCGCCCGCCGCGCTTGATGGGAAACTAGTTCGGCACTGGACCTGTCGGAGCCGTCGGGGCCATCGGCAGCTGCGCCGCGGCTTGCGTGCCGGGGCGGAAATGCTCGTTCGTCTCGGTGCCGTTGAGCAGCGAGAGCGCGTATTGCAGCTGCACGTCGTTGGCCGGGTTCGGCGGCACGTAGGCGAGCGAGCCGGTGGCTTCCCCGCCTTCGGCGCCGGCATTGTTGAGGTGGCCGCGGAGATTGGCTTCGCCGCGCGCCTCGATGCCGAGATTGCGCAGCTCTTCCGGCAGCTCCTGGATCACCTCGATGTCCGGCACGATGCCGACCGCCTGGATCGAGCGGCCCGACGGCGTGTAGTAGCGCGCCGTGGTCAGCCGCATCGCCCCGTCCGGTCCGAGCGGCACGATCGTCTGCACCGAGCCCTTGCCGAACGAACGGGTGCCGATGACGGTCGCCCGCTCATGGTCCTGCAGGGCGCCGGCCACGATCTCCGACGCCGAGGCCGAGCCGCCGTTGATCAGCACGATCACCGGAGCGCCGTTCGTGATGTCGCCCGGCCGCGCGTTGAAGCGCTGCGTCTGCTCGGGATAGCGGCCGCGGGTTGACATGACCTCGCCGCGCTCCAGGAACACGTCCGACGCGCCGATCGACTGGTCGAGGAGCCCGCCCGGGTTGTTGCGAAGGTCGAGGATGAAGCCCTTGATCTCGCCCGCCCCGATCTCGGCGGTGAGCGATTCGACCGCCTTGTTGAGGCCGTCGATCGTCTGCTCGGTGAAGCTCGAGATGCGCATGTAGCCGACATCGCCCTCGACGCGGTAGCGCACCGACGGGAGCCGGATCGTGTCGCGGACCACCGTGATGTAGAGCGGCAGCTCGGCGCCCTCGCGGACGACGGTGAGCCGGACTGGCGTATTGACGGGGCCGCGCATCTTCTCGACCGCCTGGTCGAGGCTGAAGCCCTGCAGCGACTCGCCGTCGATCTCGACGATGAGGTCGCCGGTGAGAACGCCGGCGCGACCGGCGGGCGATTCGTCCATCGGCGTGATGACGCGGACGGTGCCCTCTTCCATCGTCACTTCGAGGCCGAGGCCGCCGAAGGCGCCGCGCATCTCGACGCCCATGTCCTGGTAGGCCTCCGGCGGCATATACGACGAGTGGGGGTCGAGCGCGCCCAGCATGCCGTTGATGGCCGCTTCGATCAGCACGCTTTCGTCCGGCACTTCCACATAGTCGGAGCGGATGCGTTCGAAGATTTCGCCGAAGAGATTCAGCTGCCGGTAAGTATCCGGAGCCGCAGCATTGGCCGCGCCGCCGGCGAGCAACGGGA
Organism: uncultured Bauldia sp.; assembly: GCA_964402985.1. Classification (GTDB taxonomy): domain Bacteria; phylum Pseudomonadota; class Alphaproteobacteria; order Rhizobiales; family Kaistiaceae; genus JADYYB01. The sequence goes on from CAYOET010000154.1 coordinate 12,246, forward strand.
TCTGGGCAACCCCGATCACGGCCGTGGCTCCGATGAGGGAACCGGCGACGAGGAACTTAGCTTTCCTGTTCATCCGCCAACCTTTGTGTCTGGTTCTTCGATCCACCAAGGACCGGGATCGATGGCCTGTCCGTCTTTCCTGAATTCCACATATAGGAGTGGTTGCGCGGCATCGATCCCTAACGGACCCACGCCCGCATTCCGGTGCGCCCCCATGACCGCCACCGGCTCTCCTGCAAGTACGAATTGACCGAGTTCGACAATGATGCGCTGCATACCGGCCAGAACGACATGATATCCACCGCCGGTATTCAGGATCAAGAGTTGGCCGTAGCTCCTGAACGGACCAGCGTAAACGACCCAACCGTCGGACGGCGTTGAAACCTGAGCGCCAGGGCGGGTTTCGAGCGTTATCCCCGTTGTCCTCCCGCCTATCCCGTCTTCCGCTCCGTAATTTGTGACGAGCGCGCCGTTGGCCGGCAGCGGCAGAAGCCCCGCCGCTCGGGCGAAGGCGACCGCCGGCTCGATGCGGTCGGGAGCCCCCAGATTCGTCGGCGGAACGGCCGGCGCGCTCGGGACGAGGGCCGCCTCGAGCGCCGCCTCGGACTGCCGGGCGCGGTCGGCCGCCGCCGTCGCCGCAGCGATCTCGCCCTCCATGCGTCCGACCAGCTCTTCGAGGCCGGTCGTCTCGGTGGCGAGGGCGGCGACCCGTTCGCGCTCGGCGGCGAGCGCTTCCTGCGATTGCGCCTGGGCGCCCGCTCGCTCGTTGACGAGAATCTCGAGCCGGGTGCGGTCTTCGGCAAGGCTGGTCGCGTCGGCGGTCAGCCGGTCGCGTTCCTCGCGAATGCTCTCCTCAAGGGCCACCAGCCGCGCGAGGTCGTCTGCGAGTTCGGTCGCTTCGCTGCGCAGCTCGGGTACGACCGCGCCGAGGAGAATCGCGCTCCGTACCGAGGCGAGCGCATCCTCCGGCCGCACCAGGATCGCCGGCGCGGGCCGCCGTCCCATGCGCTGCAGGGCGGCCAGCACGCCGGCCAGCTGATCGCGCCGTTCGAGGAGTGACGTGCGGATGGTCGCCTCGTCGTTAGCGAGGGAGGCGAGTCTCGCCTCCGTCGCGTCGAGCTGCCCTTCCAGCTCGCGCATACGCTCGGCCGTGGATATCAAATTCTGGTTAAGCGTCGCCCGGTCGGTGTCGAGCGTCGCGATCTCCGCGGTCAGCTCGGCGACGCGCGACTCAGAGAGGTGGATCTGCTCGGAGAGCGCTTCGAGCTCGGCGATCTTCCGGTCGCGCTCGGCGATAATCGCCTGCCGCGCGGCGATCAGCTGCTCGGACGGCTCCTGCGCCGACACGTTTCCGCACCAGGAAGCGAGGCCAAGGGCGAGGGCGAGCGCAAGACAGAGACGTTGCAGCACCGGACTCGCCCTACCGATCCCGAACCCGAGCCTAGCTAGTGGCTGACGATTCCTCATCAACCACAAAGCCCCTCCCCGGCAAACCAATTTTCGGTACTGCCAACCCGCTTCACGATCTCCCGCCTGAACCGCAGCCGTCTTCCCGGCGAAGGCCGGGACCCAGAGGACGGCGCCACCAGAATCCAACCACGCATCGTTGGCGAACCCACGATCAGGTCACCGATGGAGCGCTTCCGTACCGTTTCCTGGGTCCCGGCCTTCGCCGGGATGACGGAAGCGGTACCCGAACTAGCTGCGGTGATACGGGTGGCCCGAGATGATGGTGAGCGCGCGATAGATCTGCTCGGCGAGGAGTGCCCGCACCAGCTGATGCGGGATGGTCATGGCGCCGAACGAGAGCACCAGCTCGGCGCGCTGCCGCACGCTCGGATCGAGCCCGTCCGGCCCGCCGATGACGAACGCGAGTTCCGCCCGCCCGGCTTCGCGCTGGCGCTTCAGCCATGCGGCGAAATCTGCGCTGCTCAATGATTTCCCCCGCTCGTCGAGGGCGACGATCGCGGCGTTCTCGCCGGCGGCGGCGAGGAGGAGCCCGGCTTCGCGCGCGGCCCGGTCGGCGGCTCGCGTTTCCTTGCCCTCGCCGATCTCGCGTTCGACGAGGCTGATCCCGAGTCCGCGCCCGTGGTCGGTAGCGCGCTCGACATAGCGGCGTACAAGCTCTGCTTCGGCTCCGGCCTTGAGCTTGCCGACCGCCGCGATGGTTATCTTCATTGTCGTCCGAGCGAGTTCTCTTGGCCTCGCCCGGCGCTAGGCTCTAGCGCGAGAGGACGAGGACCGGTCCGGTCACCGGCTCCGCCTGCCACATCTTCTCCAGATTGTAGAAGCTGCGCACTTCCGGGCGGAAGAGGTGAACGATCACGTCGCCGGCGTCGACCAGCACCCAGTCGCAGCTGGGCAGGCCTTCGACGCGCGCACCCGTGACGCCCGCCGCCTTGAGATCGTCAAGGAGGTGGTCGGCGAGCGCGCCGACATGACGATGGGAGCGGCCGGAGGCCACGACCATGTAGTCGGCGAGCGACGATTTGTTGGCGATGTCGATGGAGACTGTGTCCTCGGCCTTGGCGTCTTCCAGACTCTCGAGGACCACTTTGAGGGCATCCGCGGGGTCAATCGACACGACGTCTTCCGCGGGAAGCGCGACGCGGGTAGAGGCGCCGCCTTGCTGGGTTGCCGTTATCAGTGGGTGGTTCCTTTCTGTCCCTTCCGAAGCCGCAGCGGGACGCGTTCGCCTTCCCCGCCGGCTCTTCGAAGATAGGTGGTTATCCGCAACACTTTCAAGACTCTACCTTTGCCCGTGTTCCGCGGAGCGCGGTCGAGGATGCATGGTGGCGGAGCCCGTGCAGGAAAACCCAGGCCGGCGGCGGGCAATCGGCGAGGAGCGCCGCGTCCGCCTCCTTGATCCGGAACCTCGCCAGCGTCTGCGCGGCCGCCGAGGCGGTCGCCCGGAAAGTCTGCCCGGGCCGGTCGATCACCGCGATCGGCACCAGTCCGGCGATGTCGCGCCAGGCGTGCCAGCGATGGAAGCCGGCGAGATTGTCCGCCCCCATCAGCCACACGAAGCGAACGTCCGGCGCGCGATGGAGGACCTTGGCGAGCGTATCCGCCGTCCGCGTGCTGCCGAGCGAGGCTTCGACACCGGTAACGACGATCCGCGGATCGGTGACCAGCCTCCGCGAGGCGGCGATGCGCTCCTGAAACCCCGCCGGCCGCTCGCGCTTCAGCGGATTGGCGGGCGACACCCACCACCAGATGCGATCGAGCTTGAGCCGCGAGAGCGCCAGCTCGCTCGCCGCCAGATGCCCCTCGTGCGGCGGATTGAACGACCCCCCGAACAACCCGATCCGCATCCCGGCGTTGTGCGCCGGCAGCACCGCCCAGCTCATGGACCCACCTGGCGCATGGCGACCACCCCTCGTCCGCGAGCGCGGTCGCCAACCCCAATTCTTAACCTCCCCCTCGAGGGGAGGTCGAAGGTGCGAGGGCTTCGCCCGAGCAGCTTCGGGAGGGCGCTGCGATCCCGCTCGCGCAGCACCTGTCGAGAGCGCGAATCCCCCCTCCCGAAACCGCTCCGCGGTTTCGACCTCCCC
>CAYOET010000155.1:0-3521 GCA_964402985.1 uncultured Bauldia sp.
AGTGTGGTCGCGAGCCAGCTCGAGGGCTCAATTCCCGACGCCGCGACCGCCGACAAGCTCGTGGTCGCCTACGAGCCGGTATGGGCTATCGGCACGGGCGTGACGCCGACCACCGATGACATCCGTGCCATGCATGCCCACATACGCTCTTGTCTGACCCAGCGCTTCGGCGCGGGCTCGGACGGCATCGGCATCCTTTACGGCGGCTCTGTGAAGGCCGACAACGCAGCCTCGATCTTCGCCGTCCCCGGCGTCGACGGGGCCCTGGTCGGTGGCGCGAGCCTGAAGGTCAAGGAGTTCCTCGCCATCGTCGCGGCCGCCGGCTGAGTTCGCCGAACCGGGCCGGTGCTACTGGAAGTCGACCAACGCTTCGGCTAAAAGGCCGGGTTTCGCGGGCAAGGTTCTATGGACACAGTCATCATCGTCATTCACCTCATGGTCGTGGTCGCTCTGATCGCGGTCGTGCTTCTGCAGCGCTCCGAGGGTGGCGCGCTCGGCATCGGCGGCAACAGCAACTTCATGACCACGCGCGGGCAGGGCAACGTCCTCACCCGCGCGACGGCGATCCTGGCGGGCGTCTTCTTCGCGACCTCGATCCTTCTGACGGTGCTGGCTCGCGTTGCCGGGCAACCCACGTCGATCCTGGATCTGCCGAGCGCAAATGCGCCGGCCGGGGCTCCGGCTTCGCTGCCCTCGCTGCCCAGCGGCGGCCTCCTCGACGCCCTTCCGCCGAGCCAGATCGCGCCCGCTCCGGCTCCCGCCGTACCGCCCGCTGCAGCACCGCCTGCCGTCGCGCCGGCTCCGGCCGAGACGCCGGCGACCCCGCCGGCCGCTCCTTAGAGCGGTCCTGAGACCGCTCGCGCCGCGGCCATCCACAGGCCGCGGCCGGATTTTGTTTTCGAATCAATCGGGAAGGCGATAAGCTCAAGGCCCATGGCGCGGTACGTCTTCATCACCGGCGGCGTGGTCTCCTCCTTAGGCAAGGGTATCGCCTCCGCCGCTCTCGGGGCTCTCCTCGAAGCGCGCGGCTATCGCGTGCGCCTGCGGAAGCTCGACCCCTATCTCAACGTCGATCCGGGGACGATGAGCCCCTATCAGCACGGCGAGGTCTTCGTCACCGAAGACGGCGCCGAGACCGACCTCGACCTCGGCCACTACGAGCGGTTCACCGGGCGGAACGCCAACCGGATGGACAACATCACCACCGGCCGGATCTACCAGGACATCATCTCCAAGGAGCGGCGCGGGGACTATCTCGGCGGCACCGTGCAGGTGATCCCGCACGTCACCGACGCCATCAAGACTTTCATCAAGGACGGCAATGACGGCGTCGATTTCGTCCTCTGCGAGATCGGCGGCACCGTCGGCGACATCGAAGGCCTCCCATTCTTCGAGGCCATCCGCCAGTTCGGCAACGATCTTCCACGCGGGCACGCGGTTTACATCCACCTCACGCTGCTGCCCTATATCCCGGCGGCCGGCGAGCTAAAGACCAAGCCGACCCAGCACTCGGTCAAGGAACTCCGCTCGATCGGCATCCAGCCCGACATCCTCCTCGTCCGCGCCGATCGCCCCTTGCCCGACGACGAGCGCCGCAAACTCTCGCTGTTCTGCAATGTACGGAAGTCGGCCGTCATCCAGGCGCTCGACGCCGCCAGCATTTACGAGGTGCCGATCGCCTATCACCGCGAGGGGTTCGACACCGAGGTGCTCGCCGCGTTCGGGATCAACGACGCCCCTCCGCCCGACCTCAGCCGCTGGGAAGAGATCGGCGCCCGCATCCGCAACCCCGAGGGCGCGGTCACGATCGCCATCGTCGGCAAGTATACCGGCATGAAGGACGCCTATAAGTCGCTCACCGAGGCGCTCCACCACGGCGGCATCGCCAACACCGTGAAGGTCAATCTCGAGTGGATCGAGTCGGAGATCTTCGAGCACGAGGACCCGACGCCGTACCTCGAATGGGCCGACGGCATCCTCGTCCCCGGCGGTTTCGGCGAGCGCGGCTCGGGCGGCAAGATCAAGGCCGCGAGCTTCGCGCGGAGCCGCAAGGTCCCGTATTTCGGCATCTGCTTCGGCATGCAGATGGCGGTCATCGAAGCCGCTCGTAACCTCGCCGGCATCGAGGCCGCGAGCTCCAGCGAGTTCGGCCCGACCAAGGAGCCGGTGGTCGGCCTGATGACCGAGTGGCTGCGTGGCAACACGCTCGAGCGCCGCTCGTCCGGCGGCGACCTCGGCGGCACGATGCGCCTCGGCTCCTACGCGGCCAACCTCGAACGCGGAAGCCGCATCGCCGACATCTACGGCGCGACCGAGATCAGCGAGCGCCATCGCCACCGCTACGAGATCAATGTCGGCTACCGCGACCGCCTCGAGCAGCACGGCATGCGCTTCGCCGGCATGTCGCCCAACGGCCTCCTGCCGGAGACGATCGAGTTCGTCGACCATCCCTGGTTCATCGGCGTGCAGTATCACCCCGAGCTGAAGTCGCGCCCTTTCGAGCCGCACCCGCTCTTCCGCTCCTTCATCGCCGCCGCGCTCGAGCAGAGCCGCCTGGTCTGATCGGATGGCCGCCGGCCCCAACCACACCGTGAAGGTCGGCAACGTTTCGATTGGCAATCACCTGCCGATCGTGCTCATCGCCGGCCCGTGCCAGCTCGAGAGCCGCGACCACGTGTTCATGGTCGCCAGCCGGCTGAAGAAGATCGCGGCCGAGGCGGGCATCGGGCTAATCTTCAAGACCTCGTTCGACAAGGCCAATCGCACGAGCCTCAAAGGCAAGCGTGGCATCGGTCTCGACGCGGCCCTGCCCATCTTCGCCGAGCTCAAGCGCGAGTTCGGCTTCCCGATCCTCACCGACATCCACGAGCGCGAGCAGTGCGCGCCGGTCGCGGAGGTCGTCGATATCTTGCAGATCCCGGCCTTTCTCTCGCGCCAGACCGACCTCATCGTCGCGGCGGCCGAGACGGGGAGGGTGGTCAACGTCAAGAAGGGCCAGTTCCTCGCCCCGTGGGACATGAAGAACGTCGTCGACAAGATCGTCGGCAGCGGCAACCCCAACGTGATCCTCACCGAGCGCGGCGCGAGTTTTGGCTACAACACCCTCGTCACCGACATGCGCTCGCTGCCGATCATGGCCGGCTTCGGCGCGCCGGTGATCTTCGACGCCACCCACTCGGTGCAGCAGCCGGGCGGACAGGGCGGCTCCTCCGGCGGCGAGCGAAAATTCGTGACGGTTCTCGCCCGCGCGGCTGTCGCCGTTGGTGTCGCAGGAGTCTTCATCGAGACCCACGACGACCCCGACCACGCCCCCTCCGACGGCCCCAACATGCTGCCGCTGAGGGACATGCCCGCGCTCATCGAGACGCTGATGGCGTTGGATCGCATCGCCAAGGTCCGCACTTAGCCGCCCCCGTCAGCCCGCAGTCGCCTCCCCGGCGAAAGCCGGGGGCCCATCCCCACGGCGTGCAAGATACTGCCGTCATGAGCTCGGCCGAGTGCCCTGCGCAAAACCCGCTCCA
>CAYOET010000156.1:0-2022 GCA_964402985.1 uncultured Bauldia sp.
CGTCCGAATAGACCTCGACCGCCGAAGTCCACATCGACTGGGTCGCGTCGCCTGCGTACACGACGAACACCGCCTCGCCGGCGGGGCCTTCGAGCCCATGCAGGGAGGTGACGACCGACAGCACGAGCTCGCCATTCTCGATCGCGAACGAGGCTTCGAGCGGCACCTCGTCGGCGCCCCGCGTCACATGCTCGATCGCGCCGGCCAGCGTATAGCCCGACCGGGCAACCGCGGCGCCGAGGGCGTCATTGCCGGGCGTTTGCGCCCACGCGCCTCCGGCCAACACTCCGCAGGCGGCGATCAGCCCCACGGCCGATCCGACGATCCACTGACGCATCTCGCTCATCCTCTCCTCGACCAACCGAACCCTAACGTTCTCGCGGCCCAACGGTTCAACGGCGCCGCGTTCCCCCGCCCGTCCGATAGCATAGTTTCGCAGCCTGACCGTGACCATGAAAGGTCGCACCTGACCAGCCCTTTGACGCTAGACCGCCCCTCCGCCTGGATGGGTGGGTTCTCCCGCGGAGAGCGTTGCCACCTAGCGGAAGTGCTTGGAAAGCTTGAGGCCTTGGGCCTGGTAGTTCGAGCCGATGCCCTGGCCGTAGAGCGTCGCCGGCCGCTCCGCCATCTTCTCGTAGGCGAGGCGGCCGACCACCTGGCCGTGCTCGAGGATGAACGGCACCTCGTGGCTGCGCACCTCGAGGACCGCGCGGCTGCCCGCCCCGCCTGCTGCCGCATGGCCGAATCCGGGGTCGAAGAAGCCCGCGTAATGCACGCGGAACTCGCCGACCAGCGGATCGAACGCCACCATCTCCGCGGCATGCGCCGGCGGCACGTGCACCGCCTCGCGCGACACGAGAATGTAGAACTGGTCGGGATCGAGGATCAGCTCCTTCCGCCCGCGCGTATCGATCGGCTCCCAGAAATCGAGGACCTCGTAGGCGCCGCGCTTGTCGACGTCGATCACGCCGGTGTGCCGCTTGGCGCGATAGCCGGCGATCCTCCCCGCCGCTTCCGAGAGGTCGATCGAGAGGAGGAGCCCGTTCGCCACCTGCAGCGGCCCGTCGACCAGCGGCTCGGTCTTGTGGAGCGTCACCGTCTCCTGGTCGCTGAGCCGCGCGTCGCCGCGCCGGAAGCGCATCTGACTGAGACGCGACCCGGTCCGCGCCACGATCGGGAAGGTGCGCGGGCTGACCTCGAGATAGAGCGGTCCGCGATAGCCGGCGGGCACCTTGTCGAATTCCTGCGCCCGGTCGGTGATGAGGCGCGTGAAGATGTCGAGCCGCCCGGTCGAGGATTTCGGGTTGGCCGAGGCCGCGATGTCGGAGGGGAGGGCGAGGCTCTCGAGCAGCGGCACGATATAGACGCAGTTCGTCTCCAGCACCGCGCCGTTGCTGAGGTCGATCTCGTGGAGGCTGATCGATTTCAGCCGGTCGGCCACGGTTCGCTCCGGCCCCGGCAGGAAGCTCGCCCGCACCCGATAGGCCGGCGACCCGAGCCGGAGATCGAGACTGGCCGGCTGCACCTGGTCCGCGTCCAGCGCCCGCCCTATCCCGATCACCCCCTCCGCCGCCAGCTGCTTGAGCGTCTGGATGGGAAGGATGCCGGGTTTCGTCTCGGCCATGGTCGCGGCACTGATGTTCATGGGGTTCACATGCGGCCATCGACCGGGGCACCGCAAGCGCGCCGGCCCGTTGTCCGCGCTGTTCACCTCGACGGGCATCACGTCGCCCAGGTGGAATCCCGCCCGCTCGCCCCTCTCGGCGGCTACGGCTTGCGCTGACGGCGGGCCCAAGCACCGAAGCGCCCCCCGAGGCGGGAACTCAGCATTCCAACGCAAGCAAAGAAGACCATGACCGCGAGCCAGAGAAATGGGCCGAAGTCGATGCCGATCTGTTGTAACTGTTGCGCGACCCAGCCGGTAGTCTCGGCGTTGGTCTCCGATGTTTCCATTTCGCGATCCTCTGCTATGCCCGTCGAGCCTTGCTACTCCTTGGCGTAAATAGCTTACGGACCTTGTCG
>CAYOET010000157.1:0-6151 GCA_964402985.1 uncultured Bauldia sp.
TACGGTGCGTTCGGTCGAGGCGCCCGACTCGTCGAGATAGGTGATGGCGACCTTCCGCTCGCGGCGGATCGCCTCGCGGAGCGGCTTCACCGCCTCGTTCTTGAGGGTGCTCTTCCAGTCGGGCGCGACCCAGAGGCCGGTGCGGGCGATATCGTCTCTGCGGTCCTCGGGCGAAGCGGCGGCGATCTTGGCGAGCGCGTTGTCGGCGGCCTTGGCGAGGCCCTCGTCGGCATGCTGGCGGACCCAGCGCGCGCCGAGGACGAGCGCTTCCAACTCGTCGTCGCTGAACATCAGCGGCGGCAGGAAGAAGCCGGGGCGGAGGATATAGCCGAGGCCGGCCTCGCCATCGATCGGCGCGCCGAGGCCGATGAGGGCCTGGATGTCGCGATAGATGGTGCGCACCGAGACGGCGAGCTCCTCGGACAGGGTCTGCGCCGTCACCGGCCGGCGGTTGCGGCGCAGCGCGTCCATGAGGGCGAGGAGGCGTTCGGTGCGGTCCATGGCTCAGGGCTTCTTCGCGGCCTTGCCCGCCGCGGCGGGTTTGGCGGCCTTGGGGGCGGCCTTGGCCGGCAGCGTGCTGACATAGGCGAAGGCGAGGTCGAGCCAGGAGCGGAGGTTCGCGCTGCCCTCGAGCGCGGTCGGGTCGACGACGACGTAGCCCTTCATCTCCCGGGCGGCCATCAGCGACTTCACCGAGCCGCGGGCGAGAGCCGCGGCGTGGCCCTCCTTGCCGACGCGAAGAAGGAGGCCGCGCGGCGACACGCCGGCGACCATGTTGCCATCGAGCATGAAGCAGACGCCGCCGAACATTTTCTGCTCGCGGACGCCACGCTGCAGCATCTCCGCCCGAACGCGGTCGAGGAGGTCATCGGTCATGCGCGCGAACCCTTCGCGGCGATCCTGCCACAGGCGGGAGAAAGGGTCGCGCGGCGGTGCTCATCTTTCCAGCGGCAACGTTTCCGCTTCGACGGCGTTTCACCTCCAAGCGAGGGGTCGTCCCCCCTCTTTTCTGGAGGTTTCCGTGGACTCAGGAAGCAATACGATCATCGGCGTCGTGGTCGGCGCCCTTCTCGTGGTCGCCGTGGTGATGTGGGCCTTCGGCGGATTCAATCGCCGGGAGCCCGGTATCTCGATCGATCTTCCCAACGTGCAGATCACCACCCCCGCGCCGCCGGCTTGAACTTGGCCTTAAGACCGCCCGAATCGAGCTACGTGGTAGGGGCATGGGTGGCAAGCGTGAGCTTGGCCACTTTTCCTTGCGTCCGACGCAACCTTTGGCCTAGCCGTGCGTTTCGCTAGGCCTGCTTTGGGCGCATTCTGTCACTCGATTCTAGGAGGCGGGTAGTGAACTCGAACAACAACGCAATCATCGGCGTCATCGTAGGCGCCCTTCTCATCATCGTCGTCCTGTTTTGGGTGTTCGGTGGCTTCGGACGCGGCGGCGACACGGTGGAAGTGACCGTTCCGCCGGCCGTCGAGACACCGGCTCCGCCGGTTGTCGTGACCCCGGCTCCGCCGCCGACCATGGCGCCGACCCCGGCTCCGACGCCCACTCCGGCTCCGACTCCGACTCCGACACCGACGCCCGCGCCGACCCCGGCTCCGACGCCGGCGCCGACGCCGACTCCGCCGGCTCCGTAGTCGGTCAACAGTCCACAAATTTGGCGGCCGTCGATCGCGACGGCCGCCGTTTCCTTTCGGTTCTCTCGCGCGCTTGACGGGCCCCGGCTAGGTGGCCCGGCTTGCGTCTTTCAGTCCCGGAACGGCCTCGAAGGCCTCCAGCAGCCGCTTCGGCGCCTGGGTGCGCCACGCGCGCTCGATGAGCAGCGCCAGACTCTCCCGCTCGATCCTCGACAGCCGCACCAGCACCGCCGGCCAGCCCTTGTAGTGCTCGGTCTCGAAGAAGATTTCCGGGTCGGCCTCGATCAAAAACTCCTTCTCGTCGAGCGGGCAGACCACGACGAGGACGTCGGGCTCGCGCAGACGGGCGAGGAATCTTCCCTTCACCTTGAGGCCTGGCGTTCCGTAGGACGGCGCCTCGACGAGACCGGGCAGCGCGAGCTCGGCGACGAGCGCGCGGATCGGCGCGAAGGCTTCGTCGAGCTCAGCCATTGAAGGCGGGCACCAGGGCCGGCGGGCCGGCCTTGGCGCGGCGCAGGAGGGGCACGAAGACGAGCGCGCCCAAAGCGGTGCCGACGGCGTTGCTGATGAGGTCGAGCCAGGTGTCGAAGCCGTCGGACTGGAAGTTCACGCGCAAAAAGATGGCGAAGAAGAACTCGAGGATCTCGTTGCCGACGCCGAGCGTGGTGACGGTGAGCGCGCTGAACACCAGGAACTGGAAGCGGCCGATCGCGAGCCTGGTGTCGCGCACGACCAGCCAGCAGACGAAGAACGACAGGAAGCCGCCGCCGAGAGCGTGAAGGACGCGGTTGGCAAGAACGCGGTCGTGGTCGTGGATCGCCGCGACGACGACAAAGATGGCGAGGAGCGCGGCGAAGATCATGGCGAGCGAGGCCGCCGAGCGGAGGGTCGGGCGAGGCAGCCGGTTCGCGAAGAACAGCGGGAAAATGAAGAAGAGGGCGGCATAGGTCAGCCAGAAGCTGACGGCGAGGAAGGCGAAGTAGAACATCGCTGTCAGTCTAGCCGACCGATCTTCGGCGGGATGATGGCGGGCGGCATGACTGTGCTGCGCCTTCGGGCGGGATGATTAACGCCGCCGACGGGACCGCTAACGGGCAACGACTTGATTGAACAATCAACCAACGCTAGAGTTGAACGTCAATCAAGGACCGAGATGAACGCCCGCCCTGCCACCGACACGAGAACCAAGATCGTGATGACGGCGATGGAGCTGTTCTGGGAGAAGGGGTTCAACTCGACCTCGATCGCCGACATCCTCAGCCGCTCGCAGCTCAACAGCGGCAGCCTCTACCACTTCTTTCCGGGCAAACAGGACGTGCTGATCGCCGTCCTCGAAGCCTATCGCGACGGCATCTATCCAATGCTGATCGATCCGGCGTGGCAGGGGTTGAGCGACCCGATCGAACGGATCTTCGCGCTCCTCGCAGCCTACCGGCTGATGATCGTGGAAAGCGACACGACCTATGGCTGCCCAATCGGCAGCCTCGCGCTCGAACTGCACGAGCCCGACCTCAAGGTGCGCGAGCTTCTGGCGGAGAATTTCGCGGCGTGGACCGGGGCGATCCGAGGATGCCTCGAGGATGCGAGCGAGAGGCTGCCGCGCGACCTCAACCATCAGGCGCTCGCCGAGTTCGTGCTCACCACGATGGAGGGCGGCGTGATGCAGGCACGGACGCATCGCGACGTTAAGTATTTCGACCGCGGGGTCGGGATGCTTCGCGAACATCTGGCGATGCTGGAGCGTGTTGCCCGAGCCGAGGGAGCGGAGCGCGCGGTCGCGGCTTCAGGGGCGCGAGGAAAGGCCAGAGCAGCGCTCAAAGGGGGGAAGTGATGGACATCAACTGGCTTGCCGTCGTGGCGGCGGCAATCGCGACATTCCTGCTGGGCGGGCTGTGGTACTCGTCGGCTCTGTTCGCCCGAATCTGGCAGCGCGAGGCGGGGCTGAGCGACGAGAGGCTGCGGGCGGCGAACCCGGCCGTCACATTCGGCGGGTCGTTCGTGCTCAGCCTAGTCGCCGCAGCGGTATTCGCGATGTTCCTCGGGCCAGATCCCGGCCTCGGCTTCGCGGTGTGCGCGGGAGTCGCGGCCGGACTCGGCTGGGTCGCGACCAGCTTCGGGATCAACTACCTCTTCGAACGGAAGAGCCTTCCCCTGTTCCTGATCAATGGCGGGTTCCATACCCTGCAGTTCGCGCTGTTCGGCCTGATCCTCGGCCTTTGGCATTGAGCGCGGCCGAGGGCACAACCTATCCGCCGATGCTACCCTTCGTGCCATTCGCGGGGCGGACTTGGCGTGGCGTCGGACCGGAGTCGGTGGATTTCGCGCGGTGGGAGTTCATCCTCGGCGGGCGAGCGCTCCAGATCACCCATCGAATCGAGGGCAGCGACTATGGCGGCCGTTCGATCGTCTTTTTCGACGAACGGGCGAGCGCCCATGTCGTCCACTACTTCACCACGGCGGGCTTCCGCACGCTCGGCGCGCTCGACGTGAAGGACGGCGTGATCGAGGTGATCGAAGAGGTGAGCGGGCACGCCACGATCAGTCGCGTGCGCAGCCGCTCCGCGCTCGATGACGGGCGGATGGTCACGCGCGCCGACTATCTCAAGGACGGCGCGTGGGTGGCCGGGCAGAGCTTCATCTACGACGAGGCGCCCGACGCCGCGGTGGGCTATTAGCGCCGCTCAGTCGCCGGCGAGGAAGAAATCCATGAGCCAGGCGCCGTCGGTGAGGACGAAGCTGGCGCGGTAGTCGAGGATGAGACGGGCGAAATCGGCCGAGACGTAGCCGGCGCGGCCGTCCGGCAGCTCGATCTTGAACCAGCCCTCGGTGCCGAGCGCGTTCTCGCCGAGCGTCACCGTCTCGTAGCTCAGCTGGGTGAGGACCGGCGCGGTCGTGGAGGGTTGGGCGCGGACGTTGAGGTTCTGCGCGGTGACGACGGCCGTCGAGTAGGGATCGTCGACCTCGACGTGGAAGGTGTAGGGCGCGACGAAACGGCTCGGCTCCTCGAACTTGCCGCCGAGGGCGAGCAGTTCCCCGAGTTTGTCCCAGCGCTCGGGATTGGCCTGGAACTCGGCCACGGCGTCGGCCCGGCCGCCGCCGGTGCCGAAGGAAATGCGGATGTCGGGGTGGAGGATCGGCTCGAGACGGGCGAGGTCGCGCGCCTCCACGATCGCGATCAGCTCGGAGCGGAAGGCGGCGAAGGAGGGGTTCGCGGCCCCCTCGTCGACCGGCGGCACCGGCTCGGCGAGAGCCAAGAGGGTCGAGGCGGCGAGCATCAGGGCGGCGATCGCGGCGGTGCGGATGGCGAGCATCTCTGGTCCTCTGGGTCGGGGGCCGGCGAGGCCGGTGCGCGGAGGTCTTCGGAACGGTAACGCTGCAGCTTCGCACAGGTTGCGGTGGCGCGCTTCCCGGTGCCGCGTTCTTGGGCAGAAGGCGGGAGCGGTTTGATGAATCCCTGGTATTGCTCGGACCCGGCCGTCGGCGGATAGTGTCGGCGATCAGTTGGGGACGTCCCGATGAAAGCCAAGCTTCTTGCCCTCGCCGTGGCGGCGAGCCTCCTGCCGACCGCGGCGTCGGCCCATCCCGGCCATGTGCTGCCGCACGGCAGCGACGCGCTCGCCTCCGCGACGCTCGGCGCCTTTGCGCTGCTGGTCGCGGCGCGGTTGGTCAAGGCGCTGCCCGGCGCGATCCGGGTCGTCGCGCGGCGCCGCTAGGCGAAAACGGCCGCTTTCGCTGCGGCGCGGGTTGCGTTGAACCCGCTCGCGTCGGAGAGAAGCGGGGATGAACGTTCTCTTCCTCGCCCTCCTCGCTGGCGGCCTCCTTTATTTGCTGTGGCAGTGGGACAGCGCCAGCCGGCGCCGGCGCGCCGCGCAAAAGCGCCCCGGCGCGCGCGTGTCCGCGACGCCGCGCCCGGCCAAAATCCCGATCAGCATGTGGCTGGCGCGGATCGCGGTCGGCGCGATCGCGGCGTGGATGGTGTTCCTGGTGATCACCCTCTTCCGCAGCGCGACCTGAGCGTCGGCGGACAAAGAAAAGGGGCGCGGTTGCCCGCGCCCCGAGTGGCTCGCCCTTGGAGGCTCGCCTGAGGGAAGTCGCTCGCGACGAACTCGTTAGACGCCGACCGGGCCTTCCGAGCCGGGGCCGCGGGCCCTGCGGTCGGCCATGAAGCGGTCGAACTCTTCCTTGTCGCGGGCCATGCGGAGGTTGCGCATGAAGGCCTCGAACTCCTGCCGCTCTTCCTCGAGGCGGCGGCGCTCTTCCTGAAGGCGCTTCAGCTCGCGGGTACGGTATTCGTCGAAGGCGGCGTTGCCGCTCGAGCCGCCATGGCCATGGCCGCCATGGGAGCGGGACTGATGCATGCCGGGACCGCAATCCCAGCCGAAGCCGCGCTTGAACTCGCCCGCCTGTCGGCGGAACTCAGGCCAGCGGTCGCCCCAGAGAATATATGCGAGCATGGCGAGGCCGAGCGGCCAGAACGCGATGAAGCCCAGGACCATCAGGAAAATGGTGA
>CAYOET010000158.1:0-18505 GCA_964402985.1 uncultured Bauldia sp.
AAGACCATGGTCTTCGGCCAGGATCAGGCGATTATCGCTCTCTCCAGCTCGATCAAGCTGGCGCGTGCCGGCCTGCGTGAGCCGGAGAAGCCGATCGGCTGCTACCTGTTCTCGGGCCCGACCGGCGTCGGCAAGACCGAGGTCGCCAAGCAGCTCGCTGCCTCGCTCGGCGTGCCGCTGCTCCGCTTCGACATGTCCGAATACATGGAGCGCCACACCGTCTCGCGGCTCATCGGTGCCCCGCCGGGCTATGTCGGCTTCGACCAGGGCGGCCTTCTCACCGACGGAGTCGACCAGCACCCCCACTGCGTCCTCCTCCTCGACGAGATCGAGAAGGCGCACCAGGACCTCTTCAACATCCTGTTGCAGGTCATGGACCATGGGAAGCTGACCGACCACAACGGCAAGGCGGTCGACTTCCGCAACGTCGTCCTCATCATGACGACCAACGCCGGCGCGCAGGATCTCGCCAAGGCTCCGATCGGCTTCAACCGCACAGAGCGGGCAGGCGAGGACCAGGAGGCGATCGAGCGCCTCTTCTCGCCGGAGTTCCGCAACCGCCTCGACGCGATCGTGCCGTTCAGCGCTCTGCCGAGCACCGTCGTCAACATGGTGGTGCAGAAGTTCGTCCTGCAGCTCGAGGCCCAGCTCGCCGATCGCGGGGTGACCTTCGAGCTCAGCGAGGAGTCGGTGAAGTGGCTGGCCGACAAGGGCTACGACTCGCGCATGGGCGCCCGTCCGCTGGCCCGCGTCATCCAGGAGCACATCAAGCAACCGCTGGCTGACGAGGTGCTCTTCGGCAAGCTCGCCAAGGGCGGCACGGTCAAGGTCACGGTCGTCACCAAGGACGACGGCACCACCGGCCTCAACCTCGAAGCGATCGAGGATGGCTCGGTCGCTCCCAAGGCCGAAATCGTGGCCGACGGCGACGAGCCCGGCGCGAAGAAGCCCCGGCCGCGGAAGCGCCCCGGAAAAGGCGGCGACTCCGACGCGCCCAAGCGCGACGGGTCGGTCCCCAAGGTCCCGCTCAAGGTTTGACGAACACCGAACCGCCCTCCCTCTGGAGGGCGGTTTGGTTTTGGGCGCGGGCGGCTCGCATCGCTCTCCGCGCGCAGCAACGCAGCTCTGCCCAACAAGCGGGCAGGGGAGGCTGCTGCTTTGCCGGCTTTGCGCTATCAAGGCGGCCTCGGCGCTTGGCCGAGCCATTCGCGCCGACCCGTGACCGATCAAGCGATCGCCCCGCCCGAAGCCTCCGCCGCGACATGGTTCGTCCGCGGGATGCGCGGCGTCGTCTCGGTGCCGGCGTTGATCCTCCTCTTTTCCTTCATCGGCTTCGGGGCGCTCTGCCGCGAGTCGGGGCTGACCGTCTGGGCCGCCGCCTTGACCACCGCCTCGCTCTGGGCGCTCCCCGGACAGGTGGTCCTCGTCGGGAGCATGGCCGCCGGCGTCGGCTATTTCGCCACTGCCATCGCCGTCGGCCTCTCGGCCGTCCGCCTCCTGCCGATGACGGTGTCGCTCATCCCGGTCATCCGCGCGCCGGGCATTGCGCGGTGGAAGCTGTTCTACGCATCGTACTTCATCGCGGTGACGGCGTGGGTGTTCTCTATGCAGCGCCTGCCCACGATGCCGCGCGAGGCGCGCTTCCCGTTCTTCGCCGGCTTCACGCTGACTCTGTGCACCGGCGGCACGATCGTCACCGCCGCCTCGTTCACGCTCGCCGCGAACCTCCCGACGCTGCTCTCGGCCGGGCTCGTTTTCCTGACGCCGATCTATTTCCTGAGCTCGCTCTTCGCGGCGGCGAAACTCCGCTCCGATCGCCTCGCGCTCGGCCTCGGCATCGTTCTCTGGCCGCTCTTCGACTGGCTGCTGCCAGCCTATGCGCTCCTCCTCACCGGCGCGGTCGCCGGCACCGGCGCCTATATCGTCCACCGCCTCACCGCCGAGCCGGCGCCCGATCTCGAGCCCACGGAAACGACCGAGCCATGAGCGGGGTCTTCGACACCGTCCCGTGGGGACCGCTGCTCTTCATCCTGCTGGCGGGTGCGCTGCCGACCCAAGTCTTCCGCTGGCTGGGGGTGGTCCTCTCCGGCCGCATCCGCGAGGACAGCGAGGCGCTGGTCTGGGTTCGCGCCGTCGCCACCGCGCTCGTCGCCGGCGTCATCGCGCAACTCGTCATCGACCCGAGCGGCGCCCTCGCCGAAACCGACCTTTGGGTGCGCATCGGCGCGCTGGCGGTCGGCTTCGCGGCCTTCTATGCCGCGAAGCGGCAAGTGCTGGTCGGGGTGCTGGTCGGGGCGGCCGCGCTGGTGATCGCCACCGCGATCATCGGCCTGCCAGGGCCAGCCTGAGCGCCTCGGCGTTCGCCGCAAGCACCTCCGGCTTTTCCATCGCGTTCGAGTGCGGCCGGAGCGGCTCTCCCTCGAAGCGCGGCACGACGTGGAAATGGAGGTGGAACACGGTCTGCCCGGCGGCGCGTTCGTTGTACTGCATGATCGTCACGCCGTCGGCTGCGAACGCATCCCTGGCAGCCGCCGCCACCTTCTGCACGACCGGCAGCAGCCGGGCGAGGGCGGCCGGGTCGGCGTCCAGAAGATTCCGCGAGGGGGCTTTGGGCACGACCAGCGTATGCCCCTTGCCCTGGGGCATCACGTCCATGAAGGCGACGGTGTGCTCGTCCTCGTAGACGCGGTGCGAGGGGATTTCGCCGCGAAGGATCTTGGCGAAGATGTTGCTCGGTTCGTAGCTCGCGCTCATTCCTGCTCCTCGGTTCGATGCCGAAACGGGACGTGCCCGGCGAGGTCGGCCTGCTCGTCAGCGACCTGCTGCCGCTCGCGCTCGAGATAGGCGGCGATCGCACGGCGGAGTGCGGGGTCGGCGATCCAGTGCGCGGAATAGGTGGTCACCGGGCGATAGCCGCGCGCCAGCTTGTGCTCGCCCTGCGCCCCGGCCTCCACCCGGCTGAGGCCGCGCGCGAGCGCCCAGTCGATCGCCTGATAGTAGCAGAGCTCGAAATGGAGGAAGGGCTGCGGCTCGGTCGCGCCCCAGTAGCGGCCGTAGAGCGTGTCCGAGCCGACGAAATTCAGCGCACCCGCGATCGGCCGTCCTTCCTTCCGCGCGAGGATCAGGACGATCCGGTCGGCCATGCTCTCGCCGACGAGGCTGAAGAATTTGCGGTTGAGGTAGGGCCGGCCCCACTTCCGTGAGCCGGTGTCCATGTAGAACGCGAAGAACGCATCCCACGCGCTCTCGGTGATCTCCGCGCCGGTCAGCGCCTCGACCGTGACGCCGCCGGCCAGCGCGCCTGCGCGCTCGTGGCGGATCGCCTTCCGCTTCCGCGAGGCGAGCGCGGCGAGGAAGTCGGCGAAATCGCGATAGCCCTCGTTGAGGAAATGGAACTGCTGGTCGGTGCGCTGGAGCCAACCGTCTTCGCCGAGCCGCGACCACTGCTCCTCGGGCAGAAAGGTCGCGTGGACAGAGGACGCCCGGCGCTCCGGCGCGAGACTTGCCGCCGCCTCCGCGAGAAGCGTCTCGCCGTCGCGATCGACCGGGTCGCGCATCAGGAGCCGCGGCCCGGTCACGGGCGTGAACGGCACGGACGCCTGAAGCTTGGGGTAGTAGGAGCGGCCGGCGCGCTGATAGGCCTCCGCCCAGCCTTGGTCGAACACGTACTCGCCCATCGAGTGGTTCTTGAGGTAGAGCGGCATCGCCCCGCGCGCCGACCCGTCCCCGCCGTCGAGGATCAGGTGTTGTGGCCGCCACCCGGTTCGCGCCGTGGCCGATCCCGATGCCTCGAGCGCCGACAGGAAATCGTAGGCGAGGAACGGATTGTAGGGCGACCGCGGATCGGCAGCCGGAGCGTCCAGCGGACGGACGGAACGCCACCCCGGATTGGCGCACGCATCCCATTCCTCCCGCGAGATCTCCGAGATCGCGGAAAGGACCCGAACGCTGCTCGCGGCTTCAGGCAAGGCGGGCGCTACGCGATCTCGAGGATCGCCTCGACCTCGACCGTGGCGTTGAACGGCAGCGCCGCCACGCCGATCGAGGAGCGGGCATGCTTGCCGCGCTCGCCGAACACCGAGACGAGAAGGTCGGACGCCCCGTTGATCACCTTCGGCTGCTCGGTGAATTCGGGCGAGGAGTTCACGAACCCGGTCAGCTTCACCACCCGCTTGACGCGGTCGAGGTCGCCAAGCGCGGCCTTGGCCTGGGCGAGGAGGTTGATCGCGCAGATTTCCGCGCCCTTCCGCCCCGCATCGACATCGCGGAGGAGGCTGAGGCGGCCGATCGCCTTCTCGCCGCCCGGGCGGATTGAGATCTGCCCTGAAATGTACAGGAATCCCTGGCTTTCCACGGTCGGCACATAGTTCGCGACGGCCGTCGGGCTGACCGGCAGCTCGATCTTGAGTTCGCGAAGCCTCGCTTCGATCTTTCCGGCCATGATGCTCCTGAGTGCCTGCGGCGGCGTTTCGGTTGCGGTGACGCGAGGGCGAATGTTATAGCGCGCCAGCCCTCTAAACCCTCGAACACCTACTCCGGAGACGGGATGGCCGTCGATACCGCAACCGTCAAACGCGTCGCCCGGCTGGCCCGCATCGCGGTGACCGAAGCCGAGGCGGAAGGCTTCCGCACCGACCTCAACGCGATCCTCGGTTTCGTCGAGCAGCTCAACCAGGTCGACGTCACCGGCATCGAGCCGATGACCTCGGTCCTGCCGATGGCGCTGGTCGAGCGCGCCGACGTCGTGGATGACGGCTTCGTCGCCGAGAAGGTGGTCGGCAACGCTCCCGAGCGCCACGACAGCTTCTTCGTCGTCCCCAAGGTCGTGGAGTGAGTTCTCCTCTTCCTCGCTTGTCATTGCCGGGCTTGTCCCGGCAACCCATGAACTCCAGCGTTTTGTGACTGACGAACATCCGATGGCTTTCGCGTCCGACAAATCCTCAAACCGGGGGTGTTCATGGGTCACCGGGACAAGCCCGGTGATGACAAGCGGAGGGAGATCCGCATGACCGATCTCACGTCCCTCACCATCGCTCAGATTCGCGACGGCCTTGCCGAGCGCTCCTTCAGCGCGACCGAGCTGACCAAGGCCTATCTCGCCGCCATGGAGGAGGGCGCGGTCCTCAACGCCTATGTCGCGGCGACGCCGGAGAAGGCGCTCGCGATGGCTGGCGAGAGCGACAAGCGCGTTGCTTCCGGCGCTGCCCGTCCGCTCGAGGGCGTGCCGCTCGGCATCAAGGACCTCTTCGGCACCGAGGGCGTCCACACCCAAGCGGGCAGCCACATCCTCGACGGGTTTAAACCGTTCTACGAGTCGACCGTGACCGCGCATCTGTGGCGCGACGGGGCGGTGATGCTGGGCAAGCTCAACATGGACGAGTTTGCCATGGGCTCGTCCAACGAGACCTCGTATTACGGCCCGGTCATCAACCCGTGGCGGGTCCGCGACGTCGACTCCCGCCTTGTGCCCGGCGGTTCCTCGGGCGGGTCCGCCGCGGCCGTCGCCGCGCAGCTCTGCGCCGCCGCGACCGCGACCGACACCGGCGGTTCGATCCGCCAGCCCGCCGCCTTCACCGCCACCGTCGGCATCAAGCCGACCTATGGCCGCTGCTCGCGCTGGGGCGTGGTCGCCTTTGCCTCCTCGCTCGACCAGGCCGGCCCGATCGCCCGCGACGTCCGCGACGCCGCGATCATGCTGAAGTCGATGTCGGGATATGACTCGAAGGACAGCACCTCGGCGAACCTCGCCGTCCCCGATTACGAGGCGGCCGTCGGCCGCTCGGTGAAGGGCCTTACCATCGGCATTCCGAAGGAGTACCGGGTCGGGGGCATGCCGGCCGAGATCGAGGCGCTGTGGGAGCGCGGCAAGGAGTGGCTCAGGGCCGCGGGCGCGACGATCAAGGACATCTCGCTGCCGCACACCAACTATGCGCTGCCCGCCTACTACATCGTGGCGCCGGCCGAGGCATCCTCGAACCTCGCCCGCTACGACGGCGTCCGCTACGGGCTTCGCGTCGACGGCAAGGACATCATCTCGATGTACGAGAACACCCGCGCCGCCGGCTTCGGCCGCGAGGTCAAGCGCCGCATCCTGATCGGCACCTACGTGCTCTCGGCGGGCTCCTACGACGCCTACTACATCCGCGCCCAGAAGGTGCGCACGCTGATCAAGCGCGACTTCGACGAGGCCTTCGCCGACGGCGTCGATGCGGTGCTGACACCCGCTACCCCGTCGGCGGCGTTCGGCATCGGGGCCAAGGCCAACGCCTCGCCGGTCGAGATGTACCTCAACGACATCTTTACGGTGACCGTGAACATGGCGGGCCTTCCGGGCATCGCCGTGCCTGCGGGCCTTGACGCGTCGGGCCTGCCGCTCGGCCTTCAGCTGATCGGACGTCCCTTCGACGAAGAGACGCTGTTCCAGACCGCCGCAATCATCGAGGACGCCGCGGGCCGCTTCACCCCCCAACGCTGGTGGTGAGGAAGCGGTGACCCGGATGCCGGCCGAGGCCCGTACCCGCGAAGAGGTGAGGGCGGAGATCGACCGGCTCGACCGCGAGCTGGTCCGCCTCCTCGGCGAACGCTTCGGCTTCGTCCGCCGCATGGCCGAAATCAAATCCGACCCGTCCGAGGCCTACCTCCAGGACCGCGTCGACGCCGTCCTCGCCAACGTCCTGGCGGAGGCCCGAAAGGAAGGCCTCGACCCCGACCTCGCCGAAAGACTCTGGCGCCTCCTCATCGACTGGAACGTCGAGTTCGAACGCCGCACGATCGCCAGCCGCACGGGCGGGCAACCGAGATAAGGGCAGCGTGTCGGCGCTCTACATCAGCTGGTTGCCGTAGGGCCGGTCGCACTCCCCGGTCCGAGCGCCCGCTGCATAAGCACGCAGTCCAGCCACCGTCCATGCTTGTGGCCGACGTCGCGGAAGGTGCCGACCAGCTCGAAGCCTGCCCCCTGATGCAGGCGGATCGAAGCGGCATTCCTGGAATCTCCGATGACGGCGATCATCTGCCGAAAATGGCGCGCGGTGCTCTCGGCAATGAGCGTGCCCAGGAGCGCTTTCCCTATCCCGCGCCCCCTTGCATCAGCCGCGAGATAGATCGAGTCCTCGACGGTGTGCCGGTGGGCCGGGCGCGTCCGGTAGGGCCCCGCATAGCCGTAGCCGAGCACCGAGCCTGCGCCTACGGTGACAAAATAGGGGAAGCCGCCCTCGACGAGGCCGCTGAACCGCTGACCCATCTCCGCTTCCGAGGGCGGCTCGATCTCGAAACTGCCGGTGCCGTTCTTGACGGCTTCGGCATAGATCGCGGTGATCGCGCTCAGGTCTGCCAGGGCTGCGGGGCGGATCGAAAAATCGGCCATGTCGTGGGCGTTATCATCTGCACGCCCGAACTAAAAGGGCGCGACCCTGCCGCACCCTTCATCCGCAAGGGGCAGAGCGTTGGACTCGGACCCCGCGGAAGAACGCCGGCGCCTCCTCACCGACTGGAACGTCAAGCTGGAGGAACGCACCATCGCAGCCCGACAGAAGCCCAAGCGGGACCCAAACCCCACTTGCGTCTTCATAACGATAAGTATAATAAGTATATATCTATAGGAGGCGTTGGGCGATGAGCAAATACGATCCGCTTGGTCGCTATATGGTTCGCCGTGGAGGGCGCGAAATTCGCATGACCTTCTCGGAAATCGAAAAGATTCTCGGCTTCGCGCTACCGCCCTCCGCCCGGAAGCATCGTCCGTGGTGGAGCAACAATGCCGGCAGTAGCGTTATGACGCAGGTCTGGCTCGATGCCGGCTACGCTTCCGAACAAGTGGATATGGCGGGCGAGCAAGTGGTCTTTCGAGCCACGCGTCCCCCAACTCCGGGGATGTCCGAACCTGGCCAGGCTACGCTCGAGCAGCCCAGCGCGGCGGATCTTCTCGAACGGCACGGCAGCAAGTCGGCGGTTATGCGGTTCCTCGCGTCGCAGGGATGGAGCACTGCGGCAATCGCCACCCTTCTCGGTGTCCGATACCAGTTCGTCTACAACGTCCTTCGACAGGAACGCCCGCTTAGTCCCAAGGACGAGGCACTCGAAGCGGGAGGCTCGTCAGGCCCACCCTTCTTCGGCGGCCTGCGCGGCACGATCCGCGTGGCGGCCGGTGTCGACCTCACGGAACCCGCGGACCCGGAGTGGGGGACCCGATAAGTGGCCACACCCATCATCCTGGACACCTGCGCGGTGATTTGGAAGGCCGACGAAGCACGGCTGCTTCCCGCGGCCGAAGAGGCGCTCGCCGAGGCGTACCTGAACAAGGCAGGCATCTACATCTCGCCGATCACGGCGTGGGAGATCGGCCTGCTGATGGCGCGCGGGCGCCTGATATCGGCCATGGCGCCGCGTGCTTGGTTCGAGCGGGTGATGAGCTTCCCAGGCGTCCGGCTTGCCGGGATGTCGGCGGATACGCTCATCGCTTCGTCGTTCCTCCCGGGTGATCCGCCGAAGGACCCGGCCGATCGGATCATTGCCGCGACAGCTCGCGAACATGGCTACACGCTCATCACGCGCGATCGGCCCCTGCTTGCATACGCCGACAAGGGCCACGTTCAGGCTCTGGGCTGTTGAGGGGACGACGATGGCAAGAGGGCCATGACGGCCTGTCGTGTGCTGAAACGATCGGCCGGATCGTGACAAGTGCGCGGACTATCTCGTTCAGCGAGCTGAGGCACGAACTCAACGAGCGCCGCACCTGGTCCGACGACAACATCAAGCAGCAAGTGATGGCCTGCATCGTGAACTTGCCGCCGGCTCGGCGTTGGGCCAATACCAAGCCGATGTTGTTCGTGCGGCCAGACGGTCAGTTCGAGATGTTCGACCCTGGCGCCCACCCCGGAACGATCGAGTGACCGAGTAGATGACCATCAACGTCCGTCCGCCTGACCCGAAGAAGCTGATCCGCGGCGATAGCGGCGAGTGGGAGGTCGTGATCGGCCTCGAGGTCCATGCCCAGGTCACGTCCAACTCGAAGCTCTTCTCGGGGGCGTCGACCGAGTTTGGCGGGGCGCCCAACAGCCATGTCAGCCTTGTCGATGCGGCGATGCCGGGGATGCTGCCGGTGATCAACGCGGAGTGTGTCGCGCAGGCGGTGCGCAGCGGGCTCGGCCTCAAGGCGCAGATCAACCTCCGCAGCGTCTTCGATCGCAAGAACTACTTTTACCCCGACTTGCCGCAGGGTTATCAGATCTCGCAGTACAAGCAGCCGATCGTGGGCGAGGGCACCGTCACCGTCGACCTCCTCGACGGCACCAGCATCGAGGTCGGCATCGAGCGCCTGCATCTCGAGCAGGATGCCGGCAAGTCGATCCACGACCAGCATCCGACGCAAAGCTTCGTTGACCTCAACCGCTCCGGCGTCGCGCTGATGGAGATCGTCTCCACGCCGGACCTCCGCTCGGCCGAGGAGGCGCGCGCCTATCTCTCGAAGCTGCGCACCATCCTTCGCTATCTCGGCACCTGCGACGGCAACATGGAGGAGGGGAGCCTTCGCGCCGACGTGAACGTGTCGGTGCGGAGGCCGGGCGGGCCGCTCGGCACGCGCTGCGAGATCAAGAACGTGAACTCGATCCGCTTCGTCGGCCAGGCGGTCGACTACGAGGCGCGCCGCCAGATCCGGATCATCGAGGACGGCGGCAAGATCGACCAGGAGACGCGGCTGTTCGATCCCGGCAAGGGCGAGACGCGGCCGATGCGCTCCAAGGAAGAGGCGCACGATTACCGCTACTTCCCCGACCCCGACCTCCTGCCGCTCGAGTTCACGCAGGAATGGGTCGACGAGCTGGCGCGGCACCTCCCCGAGCTGCCCGACCAGAAGCGCGCCCGTTTCATCGCCGGCTACGGCCTCTCGCCCTACGACGCAAGCGTGCTGGTGGTCGAGAAGGAGTCGGCCGACTTCTTCGAGCGGGTCGCGACGGGCCGCGACGGCAAGGCCGCCGCCAACTGGGTGATCAACGAACTTGCCGGCCGCCTCAACAAGGAAGGCAAGGACATCGCCGCGAGCCCGCTCAGCGCCGACCAGCTCGGCGCGATCCTCGACCTCATCGCGTCGGGCACGATTTCCGGCAAGATGGCGAAGGACCTCTTCGAGATCGTGTGGACCGAAGGCGGCGACCCGCGCGAGCATGTCGCCAAGCGCGGGATGACGCAGGTCACCGACACCGGCGCCATCGCCAAGGTGGTCGACGAGATCATCGCCGCCAACCCCGACAAAGTCGCGGCCGCGAAGGCCAAGCCGACCCTTCTCGGCTGGTTCGTCGGTCAGGTCATGAAGGCGTCCGGCGGCAAGGCCAACCCTCAGACGGTCAACGACCTCCTCAAGGAGAGACTGGGCATATGAGCGACATCGCCGCGCGTCCGCGCCGCACCGAGGGTCTCGACCCGGGTCTCAACCCAGGCGGCGAGACGCTGGTGTTCTGGGAGAAGGGGCGCGTCATGTACAACGCGATCCTCATCCTCATCTCGATCCCGTTCTTCGGCCTCTCGCTGTTCTACTGGCCGATCTTCCTCAGCCTCGCGATCCTCGCCAACGTCCTTTACTGCGTCGCCTACCCGATCGATCTCCTGATGCAGCAGACCACCTTTGCCGAGGGCTGGATGCGGGTCGGCCGCTGGCTCCTGCTCACCGGCGGCACGGCGTTTGCAGCATTCCTCGCGATCAGCGTCACCTACGGGTCGCTGAATTTCGACCTCCTCGACTTCACGATGGACTAGACGATGGCGGCCACCTCCCTCGCTGCCGAGCTCGGCAGGCAGGCACCTGATTTCTCGCTGCCCGGCGTCGACGGAAAGCTCTGGGCGCTCGACGAGCTCACCGGCCGGCGCGGAACGGTGGTGGTCTTCATCTGCAACCATTGCCCCTATGTGCAGGCGGTGATCGACCGGATGGTGGAGGCAGCCAAGGCTCTCGCCACGGAAGGCATCGGGTTCGTCGCGATCTCGAGCAACGACGTCGGGACCTATCCCGAGGACTCGTTCGACAACATGAGGGCCTTCGCCAAGGCCCACCGCTTCCCGTTCCCGTATCTCTACGACGAGAGCCAGGACGTCGCCCGGGCCTATGGCGCGGTCTGCACGCCGGACTATTTCGGCCTCGATGCCGAGGGCCGCATCCAGTATCGCGGGCGCCTCGACGGCAGCCGGAAAGAGGCTCCGCCGCCCGGCGCGAAGCGCGAGCTGGTCGACGCGATGGTGATGATCGCCGAGACGGGCAGGGGACCCGTCGAACAGATCCCGTCGGTCGGATGCTCGATGAAGTGGAAGGAACCCTAGCCGCTCGGTCGTCTTGGCCGGCCTATCGCGTCGAGCGGATCGTGTAGGTCTCTTCCGGCTCCGCGCCCGCCTCGACCGCCGCCATCGCATGGTCGACATAGGCCCGCAGCGAGGCGATGCAGATCACTTCGTCGCAGAGCGTGAGCCCAGGCGCCACGTCCGCCCGCGAGCCGATCATCTTGTATCCTTTGGCGGTCCCGGCCTGGAGGTCGACCTCCATCAGCGCGAACAGCCAGCCCTCCGCCGCATCCCCCGATCCGATCTGCACCGCGTAGTAGTTGTCTCGGATCGCCTGGAAGCGGAGGAGCACTTTGTCCTCGCCCGTCGCCATCACGTAGTTGTCGCCGTCGCGGACCAGCGTCGCCTCCTCGCCGTCCGACATGCTGAAGGCGATCTCCTGGAAGGGGAAGGCAGCCTCCCCTGGCTCGATCAACGAGGTCTCCGAGATGAAGCACCCGGCGAGCATGACGCCAACCGCCGCCAGCACCAGACCGCGCAAGAAACGACCCATCCGTCCCTCCCAAGAGTTGGCGCGACTATACCTCAGTTCACGCCGTCCTACGCGCCGGTCCGCCCGACTTGGTTCCCGGAAGCCAGCCCGGGAATGTTCGCTTTCTCGGTGAATGTTGCATTTTAGCCGAGCCATACCGATATCGAAAAATCGAGCAGCTTCCGCATCTTGCTGGAGGTTTTGCGATCGGTGGCGAGCCGGCAACAGCACGCGGCGAAGTGACCCGCACCCTCTTCGGTTGCCGCGGGAAAGCCATAAAATAGCATGAGCTTCACGGTCGACGGGTGCGCGCGCGCCCGTTTCCACAAAAGGGGTCGCAAGAGGCGGCCGCATGCCTCTGGGCGGCGGTCCGGGCGACGTTGAGTTCGAGTTGGGCGCGGCGGCGCCTCTGAGGTGAGAGTTGGGCGCGAAGGTTTTCGACAAGAATCATCTGCCCAGCCGGCACGTGACGGAAGGGCCGCAGCGGGCTCCGCATCGCTCGTATCTCTACGCGATGGGTCTCACCAGCGAGCAGGTCCACCAGCCGCTGGTGGGCGTCGCGACCTCGTGGAATGAAGCAGCCCCGTGCAACATCTCGCTGATGCGCCAGGCGCAGGCGGTCAAGCGCGGCGTCGCGTCCGCGAACGGCACGCCGCGCGAGTTCTGCACGATCACCGTCACAGACGGCATTGCGATGGGCCACCAGGGGATGAAGTCCTCGCTGGCCTCGCGCGAGGTCATCGCCGACTCCGTCGAGCTGACCATCCGCGGCCATAGCTACGACGCGCTCATCGGCCTCGCCGGCTGCGACAAGTCGCTGCCCGGGATGATGATGGCGATGGTCCGCCTCAACGTGCCGTCGATCTTCATCTATGGCGGCTCGATCCTGCCGGGCACGTTCAAGGGCCGGCAGGTCACCGTGCAGGACCTCTTCGAGGCTGTCGGCATGCATTCGGTCGGCCGCATCTCGAACGAGGATCTCGACGAGCTCGAGCACGTCGCCTGCCCGTCGGCCGGCTCGTGCGGCGCCCAGTTCACCGCCAACACGATGGCAACGGTCTCCGAGGCGATCGGCCTCGCGCTGCCGTACTCGGCCGGCGCGCCGGCGCCTTACGAAATCCGCGACCAGTTCTGCATGGCCGCCGGCGAGAAGATCATGGAGCTGATCGCGCGCCAGATCCGCCCGCGCGACATCGTCACCCGCAAGGCGCTCGAGAACGCCGCGACCGTCGTCGCCGCCTCGGGCGGCTCGACAAACGCCGCGCTGCATCTTCCGGCGATCGCCAACGAGTGCGGGATCGAGTTCGACCTCTTCGACGTCGCCGAGATCTTCAAGCGCACCCCGTACATCGCCGACCTCAAGCCCGGCGGGCGCTACGTCGCCAAGGACATGTTCGAGGCCGGCGGCATCCCGCTCCTCATGAAGACGCTGCTGGACCATGGCTTCCTGCACGGCGACTGCATGACCGTGACCGGCCGCACGATGGCCGAGAACATGGAGAAGGTGGCGTGGAACGATAAGCAGGACGTCGTCCGTCCCGCCAACAACCCCTTCACCAAGACCGGCGGCGTGGTTGGCCTCAAGGGCAACCTCGCCCCCGACGGCGCGATCGTGAAGGTCGCCGGCATGAAGAACCTCAAGTTCACCGGCCCGGCCCGCGTCTTCGACAACGAGGAAGCCTGCTTCGAGGCGGTGACCCACAAGAACTACAAAGAGGGCGAGGTGCTCGTCATCCGCTACGAGGGGCCGCGCGGCGGCCCCGGCATGCGCGAGATGCTGTCGACCACGGCGGCGCTCTACGGCCAGGGCATGGGCGACAAGGTCGCGCTCATCACCGACGGCCGTTTCTCGGGCGCGACGCGCGGCTTCTGCATCGGCCATGTCGGCCCCGAGGCAGCGGTCGGCGGACCGATCGCTCTCCTCAAGGACGGCGACATCATCGAACTGGACGCCGAGAACGGCGTTATCGCCGTGCGCCTCACCGATCAGGAACTCGCCGCTCGCCGCGCGCAATGGAAGCCGCGCGAAACCGATCACACATCGGGCGCGATTTGGAAGTACGCACAACAGGTTGGCCCAGCTCGTCAGGGAGCGGTCACGCATCCCGGCGCCAAGGCAGAGAAGATGGTGTATGCGGATATTTGAGGCATTCCGGGGTCTCACGATCCTGATTGTCTTGGGCGCGAGCGGCCCAGCGTGGTCGTTCGACGACGGTACGCTTGCGCAGGAATCCCCGGCCGAGGCCTTCAAGCTCGGCCTCAACGCCTATCAGCAGGGCGATACGGCGTCGGCTGTTCAGGCGCTCGAGAACGCTGCCGGTCGCGGCCATCCGCTCGCCCAGTGGAAGCTCGGCCAGATGTACGCCGACGGCGAAGGCATCCCCGAGAACGACCTCGAGGCTTTCCGCCTCTTCTCCTCGATCACCACCGAATACGCCGACCAGAACCCGCGCGACCCGTCCGCGCTCTTCGTCGCCAGCGCCTTCGTCGCAGTCGGCAGCTATTACCGCGACGGCATCCCGAACACCGACATCGAGCAGAACTTCCCGCGCGCGCGGCAGATGTTCTATTACGCGGCCACCTATTTCGGCGACCCCGGCGCCCAGCTGGCGCTGGCGCAGATGTACTACGAGGGCGAGGGCGTCCCACGCGATCCGCGCCAGGCCGCTGGCTGGGCCAAGCTCGCCGCCGACAAGGGCAATCCCGGCGCCCAGGCGCTCCTTGGCCATATGCTGTTCGAGGGCGACGGCGTGCAGCGTCAGCCGATCATCGGGCTCATGTATCTGACCGTGGCTCGCCTCCAGGCCGGCCCCGCCGACGACACCGTGCGACTCCTCCAGGAGCAGGCCTTCTCGATCGCCACCGAGACCGAGCGGCGTACCGCGCTGGCCCTTGCCGAGACCTGGGGCGGTAGCGGCTCACCGGCTGCCGGGATCACCGCCGCGCCCGTCCCGGTCGCAGCGCCCGTTGCCGCCGAAGCCGCGGCCGTCTCCGCTCCCTAGCGGTCTCCCCGGCGAAGGGCGTCACTCCGGCTGGTTGCCCTCGTGCGAGGGGAGGTCGTGGTCGAACTCCCGCATGAAGCCGATCCGCGAGCGCGTGTAGATGTTGACCCGCGGCGTGACCAGCGCCGGATCATCGAGGCACGCGGCAACGATATCGAGATGCATGGGCCGTCTGTCGGTGCGGAAGAAGAGAAGGCAGCCGCAGGTCGGGCAGAATTCGCGAGTCGCATGCGCAGAGGACCGATAGATCCGCCGCTCGCCCTCCACCCGTACCTCCGCCGCCGGCACGATGAACCAGGTCGTCACCGGCGCGCCGCTGGTCAGCTGACAATCCCGGCAGTGGCAGTGCCCGACCCACAACGGCTCGCCCTCATAGGCGAACCGCACGCCGCGGCAGTGACACCCACCGGCGAGTTTCATCGCTTCTCCACGTCGAGCTCGACGATCACCGGCACATGGTCCGACGGCTTCTCCCAGGACCGCGTGCGGGTATCGATCGACACGTTCACCAGCCGGTCGGCGGCCTGCGGCGAGAGCATGTGGAAGTCGATGCGGATGCCGTTGTTCCGCTGCCAGGCGCCGGCCTGGTAGTCCCAGTAGGTGTAGATGCCCCTGCCGTCGTTGATCGCTCGCACGGCGTCGGTGAGGCCGATATTGTTGAGGTCGCGGAAGGCGCGCCGGCTCTCCGGCTGATAGAGCGCGTCGCTCACCCAGTTGTTGGGGAACTCGGCGTCGCGCGGCTCGGGGATGACGTTGAAGTCACCGGCGAGCGTGAAGATTTCCTCGGCCGCCATGTGCTCGAGCGCCCACCGCCGGAGCCGCGCGATCCAGCGCAGCCTGTAGTCGAACTTCTCCGACCCGACCGGATTGCCGTTGGGGAGGTAGAGCGAGACCACGCGCACTGCGCCGGCCGGCACCGACACCACGCCCTCGATGAAGCGCGCCTGCTCGTCGCCATCTTCGCCCGGCAGCCCGCGCTTCACGTCCTCGAGCGGGAGCTTGGAGAGGAGGGCGACCCCGTGAAAACCCTTCTGCCCGTGGACGGCGACGTTGTAGCCGAGGTCCTCGAAGGCCTGCGCGGGGAACGCATCGGTGACGGTCTTGATCTCCTGGAAGCAGAGGACGTCGGGCTGCATCTCCGACACCCACTGCACGGCCTGCTCCAGCCGCGCCTTCACCCCATTGATGTTCCAGGTGGCGATCTTGAGTGTCATGTCGGGCCCGGCGTCGTATCGTCTTCGGAACTAAACCGGGACAGACATTCCCCGCCCGCGCCCGGTCTAGCAAGCCTCCCTCGGCAGGATCTTCCCGATGCACTACCTCTATCTCGCCGTCGCCATTGTCAGCGAGGTGATCGGGACCACCGCGCTCCAGGCCTCCAACGGTTTCACGCGGCCGTGGCCCTCGCTGGTCGTGGTTATCGGCTACGGCGTCGCCTTCTACGGGCTCTCGATCGCCATCAAGACGATCCCGGTGGGGCTGGCCTACGCCATCTGGAGCGGGGTAGGGATTGTGCTCATCTCGGCGATCGGCGTGATCTGGCTCCGCCAGCATCTCGACCTCGCCGCGATCCTCGGGCTTTCGCTCATCATCGCCGGCGTGATCGTGGTCAACCTCTTCTCACGCTCGATGCCTCACTGACGGAGTTTTGGAATGGTAGGCAGGATTTCCACCTCGACCGCCGAATGGAACGGCAACCTCAAGGAGGGCAGGGGCCGCATGAAGGTCGGCAAGACCGGCTTCGAGGCGCCCTTCACCTTCGGCACGCGCTTCGAGGACGCCGCCGGCACCAACCCGGAGGAGCTGCTCGCCGCCGCCCACGCCGGCTGCTTCTCGATGCAGTTCTCCGCCTTCCTCGCCGAAGCCGGTCACACCGCCAAGAGCGTCCGCACCTCGGCCAAGGTCCACATCGTCCCCGGCAAGGGCATCACCGAGATCGAGCTGATCACCGAGGGCGACGTTCCCGGAATCTCGGCCGCGAAGTTCAAGGAGCTTGCCGAGTCCGCGCGGGAGAAATGCCCGGTCTCGCAGGCCCTCAAGGCTGTGCCGAAGATCACCGTCCACGCCACCCTGAAGTCGAGCTAGGCCGGAGCCAAAGGACACCCATGGCGAAGGAGAAGGACTTCGACGCGCCGACCGCGATCGCGAGCGGGTTCTTCACCGACGCCAAGGCCGCCGTCGATCGCCTGCAGGAGATCTATGCCCTCAACGTCGCCTTCCTCCGCGAGCAGTTCGACCTCCTCGCGGCGGGGCGTCCGCTGACCCGGCGGGTGCGCGCTACCTATCCCGAGATCCGCATCGAGACGAAGAGTTTCGCGCGCATCGACTCGCGCCTTGCCTATGGCTATGTCGCCGGCCCCGGCGTCTACGCGACGACGGTGACGCGCCCCGAGCTCTTTCGCGGCTATCTCGAGAACCAGATCACGCTGCTGGTCCGCAATCACGGGGTGCCGGTAGAGATCGGCCCCTCGCTCTCGCCGCTCCCGCTCCATTTCGCGCTCGGTGACTCCGTCCACGTCGAGGCCGCTCTCGCCGACCGCCTCGACAAGCCGCTCCGCGATCTCTTCGACGTGCCCGACCTCGCGGTGACCGACGACGCGATCGTCAACGGCACTCACGAACCGCTGCCCGGGGAGCCTCTGCCGCTCGCGCCCTTCACCGCGCCGCGCGTCGACTTCTCGCTCCACCGCCTGCCGCATTACACCGCGACCGCGCCCGAGCATTTCCAGAACTTCGTCCTCTTCACCAACTATCAGTTCTACATCGACGCCTTCGTCGCCAAGGCGCGGAGGATGATCGAGACGGGGGAGGGCGGCTATGCCTCGCTGGTCGAGCCCGGCAACATCATCACCGACGCGGACGGCGCGGACCCCAACAACAACGCGCCGCTCACCCGCCTGCCGCAGATGCCGGCCTATCATTTGACCCGGCCCGACCATAACGGGATCACGCTGGTCAATATCGGTGTCGGTCCGTCGAACGCCAAGACGATCACCGACCACATCGCGGTGCTCCGTCCGCATGCGTGGCTGATGCTCGGCCACTGCGCGGGGCTCCGCAACAGCCAGACCCTCGGCGACTACGTGCTCGCCCACGGCTATGTCCGCGAGGACCACGTGCTCGACGCGGACCTGCCGACCTGGGTGCCGATCCCGCCGCTCGCCGAGGTCCAGGTCGCGCTCGAACAGGCGGTCGCCGAGGTCACCGGCCTCTCCGGCTTCGAGCTCAAGAGCATCATGCGAACCGGCACGGTCGCCTCGATCGACAACCGCAACTGGGAGCTCCGCGACCACCGCGAGCCGGTGCGCCGCTTCTCCCAGTCACGCGCGATCGCCCTCGACATGGAGTCGGCGACCATCGCCGCCAACGGCTTCCGTCTCCGCGTCCCCTACGGGACACTGCTCTGCGTCTCCGACAAGCCGCTCCACGGCGAACTGAAGCTGCCGGGGATGGCGAGCGCCTTCTACCGCAAGCAGGTCGCCCAGCACCTCGACATCGGCATCCGCGCGATGGAGAAGCTGCGAGCGATGGCACTCGAGCGCCTGCACTCGCGCAAGCTCCGCAGCCTCACCGAGACCGCCTTCCAGTAGGGCTTCCCCTCCGACCGCGCCACGCGAACGGATGGCCGACAATCCCCCGTTGACACCGGCCCGTCTCGGTAATATAACCATAGCGTTATAGAACGCAGGAGTGATGCATGAGCCCG
>CAYOET010000159.1:0-9291 GCA_964402985.1 uncultured Bauldia sp.
CAGCCGTCCGCGCTCCGTCGTCGATCTGCCGAACGCCAAGCCGCTGGTGGTGAGCAAGGCGGAGATCCGCTTCGAGAACGTCACCTTCAACTACGGCAAGAGCCCCGAGCCGGTGATCAAGGACCTCACGCTCTCGATCAGGCCGGGCGAGCGCGTGGGGCTGGTCGGCCGCTCGGGCGCCGGCAAGTCGACGCTGGCGAACCTCCTCCTCCGCTTCTACGACCTCGACAGTGGGCGCATCGTGATCGACGGCCAGGACATCGCCACCGTCACCCAGGAAAGCCTCCGCGCTGCGATCGGCGTGGTCACCCAGGACACCTCGCTCCTCCACCGCTCCGTGCGCGACAACATCCGCTACGGAAGGCCGGAATCGACCGAGGAGGAGATTCTCGCCGCCGCGCGGCGCGCGCAGGCCCACGACTTCATCGTCGGCCTCAAGGATTTCAACGGCCGCGAGGCCTACGACGCCCATGTCGGCGAACGCGGCATCAAGCTCTCGGGCGGCCAGCGCCAGCGCGTCGCCATCGCGCGGCTCCTCCTCAAGGACGCCCCGATCCTGATGCTCGACGAGGCGACCAGCGCGCTCGATTCGGAGGTCGAGGCGGCGATCCAGGAGCAGCTCTACAGCCTCATGGCCGGCAAGACGGTGATCGCCATCGCCCACCGCTTGTCGACCATCGCGATCCTCGACCGGCTGGTGATCATGGACGATGGCCGCATCATCGAGACCGGCACCCACGAGGAACTCCTGCGCCAAGGCGGCGTCTACGCGGCCCTGTGGCACCGGCAGTCGGGCGGTTTCCTCGGCCTCGAGCCGACCCCCTCGGAGACCATCGAGCCGCGACCAGTTGCCCTTGCCGGCTAGGATCGGCCGATTCTCAGGCTTGGCTTCTGGACAAGCCCGGAACCTGCTGTCACAAATTTGAAAAAACGGTGGGAGCTCGATCTCCCGCCGGCTGGGAGAACGTCTAAAGCGAGGGGAGAGTTTTGGCCGAGAACGACACTGCGGATCCGTCGCGAAGAGATTTTCTCTACATCGCAACGGGTGCCGTAGGGGCCGTCGGCGTTGCCGCCGTGGCTTGGCCTTTCATTGCACAGATGAATCCGGACGCGGCGGCCCTGGCGCTCGCCACGACGGAAGTCGACGTTTCGTCGATCGCGCCGGGTATGGCGATCACCATCAAGTGGCGCGGCAAACCGGTCTTCATCCGCAACCGCACGCCCGAGGAGGTCGAGGCCGCCAAGGCCGTCCCGCTCGCGGAGCTCAAGGATCGCGCCGCGCGCAACGCCAACCTCCCCGACAGCGCCACCGCCGACGACGCCAACCGCGGCGTGGTTGGCAACGAGGCGCTCATCATCATGGTCGGCGTGTGCACCCATCTCGGCTGCGTGCCGCTCGGCCAGCAGGGCGATTTCGGCGGGTGGTTCTGCCCCTGCCACGGCTCGCATTACGACACCGCGGGGCGTATTCGTCAGGGACCGGCGCCGGAGAATCTCCAGATTCCGCCCGTCACATTCGTCTCCGAGTCCGTCGTCAGGATCGGCTGATGATCAAGCCGCTTTACCCGTACCAGCCGAAGAACGGCTTCGCGCGCTGGCTCGATGCCCGCCTGCCGATTCTCACCATGGTCCACGGCTCGTTCGTGGTCTTCCCGACGCCGAAGAACCTCAACTACTGGTTCAGCTTCGGCGCGATCCTCACCTTTATGCTGGCCGCGCAGATCGTGACCGGCATCGTCCTCGCGATGCACTACGTGCCGCACGCCGACCTCGCTTTCGCGTCGGTCGAGGACATCATGCGGAACGTCAATTTCGGCTGGCTGCTGCGCTATCTGCACGCCAACGGCGCGTCGTTCTTCTTCATCGCCGTCTACATCCACATGTTCCGCGGCCTCTACTACGGCTCGTACAAGGAGCCGCGCGAGGTCCTCTGGATCCTCGGCGTGCTGCTTTACCTCCTGATGGTCGCGACGGCCTTCTTCGGCTACGTGCTGCCCTGGGGCCAGATGTCGTTCTGGGCCGCGACGGTCATCACCAACCTCTTCGGCGCGATCCCGCTCATCGGCGAGTCGATCACCACCTGGCTCCTCGGCGGCTTTTCGGTCGATACGCCGACGCTCAACCGCTTCTACTCGCTGCACTACCTCCTGCCGTTCATGATTGCCGGCGTGGTGGTGCTGCATATCTGGGCGCTGCACGTGCCGGGCAACAACAACCCGGTCGGCATCAAGATCCGCATCCCACAGGACGCGGTGCCGTTCCACCCGTTCTATACGATCAAGGACGGGCTCGCGGTCCTCGTCTTCATCACCATCTTCGCGGCGGTGGTGTTCTATCAGCCCAACACGCTCAACCACCCGGACAACTACATCCCGGCCGACCCGCTGAAGACGCCCGCGCATATCGTGCCGGAGTGGTACCTCCTGCCGTTCTACGCGATCCTCCGCGCCATCCCCTCCAAGCTCGGCGGCGTGGTCGCGCTCGGCGCGGCGATCTTCATCGTCTTCCTGGTGCCCTGGCTCGACACCTCGCGCGTCCGCTCGGCGACCTTCCGGCCGATCTACCGCCAGTTCTTCTGGATATTCGTGGTCACCTGCGTCGGCCTCACCTGGCTCGGCTCGCAGCCGCCCGAGGGCGGCTACGTGGTCGCCTCGCGCATCCTCACCGCGTACTACTTCCTCCACTTCCTGGTGATCCTGCCGGTGGTCGGGCTGGTCGAGAAACCCAAGCCGCTGCCCGCCAGCATCAACGATCCCGTCCTGCCCCCCGGCGAAACCCTGCGACAGGCGGCGGAGTGAGCGCGATGGCCCTTGCTTGCTTCAAAGCCGTCCGCGCCGGCGCCTTCGCAGCTCTCGCCCTTCTCGGCCTCACCGCGGGCGCGTCCGCCCAGGCGGTCGATCCCTCTCCGGAGGAGCACGCGACGCCGCACTATCCCCTCGAGATGCCCGACCGGGTCGGCTGGAGTTTCGGCGGCGTCTTCGGGAAGTTCGACCCGGCCCAGCTCCGCCGCGGGCTCGAGGTCTACCGCACCGTATGCCAGAACTGCCACTCGCTGAGCCTGGTGCCGTTCCGCACGCTTGCCGATGAGGGCGGCCCGCAGCTCACGCCCGAGGCAGCGGCGGAGATCGCGGCGACCTACACCATCGCCGACGGCCCCGACGACCAGGGCCTGATGTTCACCCGCCCGGGCCGGCTCTCGGACGTTTTCCCGTCTCCCTATCCGAACCCGCAGGCCGCGGCCTTCAACAACGGCGGCGCCGCGCCGCCCGACCTCTCGCTGATGGCCAAGGCGCGCACGCTGCCGTCTCCCTTCCCGTGGTTCATCCTCGACGCTGCGCGCTTCTACCAGGAGGGCGGGCCGGACTACATCGCCGGCTTCCTCACCGGCTACCGCGACCCCGAGCCCGGCCACGAGCCGCCGCCCGGCACCTTTTCCAACGTCCATTTCGGCAGCGGCGCCGCGACCGCGATGCCGCCCCAGCTCTTCGACGGCATCGTCACCTACGCCGACGGCACCCCGGCGACGGTCGAGAACTACGCGAAGGACGTCGCCGCGTTTCTGATGTGGACCGCCGAGCCGCACCTCGTCGCGCGGAAGCGCCTCGGCTTCCAGGTGCTGCTCTTCCTCTTCGCCTTCGTCGGCCTGATGTACGCGACCAAACGCCGGGTCTGGGCCCCGGTCCACTGAGAGCTCAGGCTGCCAGGTAGGACCTCGCGGCCTTGGCGATCGCTGTCCGGTCGGCTCGGTCGAGGGCGCCTAGGCGTCGTGCGATCAGCGAGTTGGGAAGCGTGAAGAGCTTCCACCTGACGACCGAAGCGTGGGTGAGGCCGGTTGCGCGGATCCCGTTGATGGGATGGTCGCTTGGCCAGCTCGACGCCGCGCCGGTCGTGATCATGGCCAGCACTGATTGACCGTGAGCCTCGTTGAACGGTCGCGAAGAAATCACCAACGCCGGTCGTCGCTTGGAGATCGAGACGTCGACGAACGGGAATGGAACGACGACAATCTCCGCGAAGTCACAAATCACGATAGGCCTCGTTGTCGGCCGGCGAGTCCCACTCCGAGAGCATTGGTGCGAGCGCGGCCAGATAGGTGTCGGCCGCGAGGACCTCGCGAATTCCTACAATCCGTCCGCGCTGCGACTGAAGCCGCTTCCAGACCTCTCGCATCTCGGCGACAGGCCTCACACCCAGGGTTGGTCGGCCGTCACGGCCGTCACGCATGCGCTCCCACCGACCCACGATGCCGTCGACCTCGAGGTCGATCGTCTCTCCGGCCCGCAAACCAGTTATCCGGGCACGCAATTCGCTCCCGGCTTCAATATGCTTCACCCAAATGGCATCGTCTTTGATGGTTGTCGTCGCCATGGACGCGTCTCGCTTTGTTCCCCAATATAGGGGTGGGGTGCGGGTGGGGTAAAGGGGGGTATGATGACCGAGGCGGTGCTGGGGTTCATCGGCGGGTCGGGGCTCTACGACCTGCCCGGCCTCGAGGGCGGCGAGTGGCGGAAGATCGACAGCCCGTGGGGCGAGCCCTCGGACATGGTCCGCGTCGGGAGCATCGCGGGCCGCAAGATCGTCTTCCTGCCCCGCCACGGCCGCGGCCACCGATTCTCCCCGAGCGGGATCAACTACCGCGCCAATATCGACGTTCTGAAGCGGGCAGGGGTCACGGATGTGGTCTCCGTCTCGGCCTGCGGCTCGCTCAAGGAAGAGCTGCCGCCGGGGCACTTCGTGCTGGTCGACCAGTTCATCGACCGCACCTTCGCGCGCGCCAAGAGCTTCTTCGGCGACGGCTGCGTGGCGCACGTGCCCTTTGCCTGGCCGGTCAGCCCGCTTCTCGCCGATGCCCTCCAGGCCGCGGCGAGGGCCGAAAGCATCCCGCATTCGCGCGGCGGGACCTACATCGTGATGGAGGGCCCGCAGTTCTCCACGCTCGCCGAATCGCGCCTCTACCGCTCCTGGGATGCCGCTGTGATCGGCATGACCAACATGCCCGAGGCCAAGCTCGCCCGCGAGGCGGAGCTTTGCTACGCGACCGTCGCCATGGTCACCGACTACGACTCCTGGCACGCCGACCACGGCCAGGTGAAGGTCGAGGACGTGATCCGCGTCTTCGGCGAGAATCTCGGCAAGGCGCAGCGTCTCGTTGCCCGCCTGGCGCGCGATTTTCCGCGCCAGCACCAGCTCTGCCCGGTCGGCTCCGACCGCTCGCTCGACGGCGCGATCCTCACCGCCCCGGACAAGCGCGACCCAAAACTGCTCGCCAAGCTCGACGCGGTGGCCGGCCGCCTCCTTCGCCCTTCCTGAGGGATAGGCGGCCTTCGCCGCCGTGCTATAAGCCTCGGCAAGAGTTGAACGGGCCGGGGCGAGGAAGAATTGCGGCGGATGGACGACAAGCCGATCGAAGAAATGATGGCGGAAACGGTGGCCGCGGCAGAACCAGAGATGCGTTTTACGAGGCCGGACGTCTTCAGCCATCTGATCGAGGGCGAGAACGACCTCATCGGCATCGTCGCCTATTCGATCTACAAGCAGGAGAAGCGCGACTGGCTGATGCGCTGGGAGGCCACGCATGGCGAGCCGCCCAGCACCGGCGAGGTCGAGGCATTCGTGCTCGCCAACCTCACCGAGGGCCAGAAGCAGCGCTACCGCATCGCGGCGCAATCGGTGCTCGACGGCTACGAGGGCCAGTTTTCCGCCCGGCCGGTCGATGACCGCATCCCGACACCGCCGGCTTCGCCCATCGAGACCGGCCTCGCGCGGCGGATCGAGACCGCCGCCGACCGGGTCGAGACCGCGGCCGTGAAGGTGCGCCGCGCCGGCTGGTTCGGCGCGCAAGTCGTGGCCGGCGCGATCGGGGCGATCGTCGTGGCGCTGATCGTGGGCGGCGTGTGGTACGGGCTGGAAGTTTCGGGCGTGGATATCCTCGCCGGAGTGCCCTTCGCGCAGCCATGACGGCGCCGTCCTGGAGCCACCTCAAGGATCTGGTCCGCACCATCCCGGACCATCCCAAGCCGGGCATCCTCTTCCGCGACATCACCACGCTGATCGCCGACCCGGTCGGGCTCCGCTCGGCCGTCGACGGCCTGCTGCTTCCGTTCCTCTCCGCCAAGGTCGATCGCGTGGCGGGGATCGAGGCGCGCGGCTTCATCCTCGGCGGGGCGGTGGCGCATGAGCTGGGGCGAGGCTTCGTGCCGATCCGCAAGAAGGGCAAGCTGCCCTGGAAGACGATCGGCCAGGACTACGCGCTCGAATACGGCACCGACCGCATGGAGATGCACACCGACGCCATCTCGCCCGGCGACCGGGTGCTGCTGATCGACGACCTCATCGCCACCGGCGGCACCGCCGAAGCCGCCGTCCAGCTCATCCGCCGCTCGGGCGGCGAGGTGGTGGCGGCTGCGTTCGTGGTCGACCTCCCCGATCTCGGCGGCGCCGACAAGCTGCGGGCGGCCGGGGTCGGCGTCCATTCACTGATCGCGTTCGAGGGGCATTGATTGATGGCTGCGGAATTCACTCTCTACATCGGGTATCGGACCGTCTCGTCGTGGTCGCTGCGCGCCTGGATGGCGATGCGCAAGGTCGGGGTGCCGTTCGAGGAGCGGATGATCCGCTACCGCCTGCCCGACCAGAAGCGGGAGCTCGTCGCGGCGAGCCCGACCGGCAAGGTGCCGCTCCTCGTCCACCAGCGCGGCGGCGAGGAGATCAAGGTCTGGGAGTCGCTCGCCATCGGCGAATACCTCGCCGACCTCTTCCACAGCCGAAAACTCTGGCCGCGCGACGCCGCCGCCCGCGCCTTCGCCCGCTCGATCGCGACCGAGATGCATAGCGGCTTCCGCCCGCTCCGCGACAAGCTCGGGATGGAGCTCCTCAAGACCCTGCCCGGCGGCGCGCCCTACAGCCCCGAGGTCACCGCCGACATCAAGCGCATCGAGTCGATCTGGCGCGAGGCGCGCACGGTGTGGGGCGAGGCCGACAGCGGCCCCTACCTCTTCGGCCACTTCACCGTCGCCGACGCGATGTACATGCCGGTCGCGACGCGCTTCCGCACCTACGGCGTGACCCTCGAGCCGACCGCCGAGGCCTACAAGCAGACGCTCCTCGCCGACCCTGATTTCCAGGCCTGGGAGGCCCAGGCGCGCCTCGACCCCGAACCGGAACCGCTGCTCACGACCTGACGGTCAGCCGATCTGGCGGACGAGGTCGAAGAGGAGGAGACCGCCGGTCAGCAGGCCGGCGAGCCCGCCCCAGGCGACCATCATCAGGCGCCTGCGTTCGCTGCCGCGCAGCGCGATCCATGCAAGGCTGAGGTTGACGAGGGTGAAGACCGCCAGCGTGACGTAGCTGGTCACCCGGGCGAGGCCGAGGAGCGGGCCGACCAAGGTCAACGCCGCGATCATGATGGCGACGACAACGGCCGCTCGGATCGGCGTTTGGCGCCGCGGATGCACCTCGCCGAACCACGCCGGGATGAGCCGCTCACGGGACATGCCGTAGAGGAGGCGGCTCGCCATCACCATTTGCACGAGCACCCCGTTTATCATCGCCACGGCGGCGACTGCCGCGATGGGCGATCCCGGCCAGCCGGTGAGAGCCGTGAACAGGGTCGCCATCGGTGCGCTGCTCTCGGCGATGTCGGCCCGCTCTCCGACCGCCACCGCGACGGTCGTCACCAGTACGTAGATGACGGTGGTGACGGCGAGGGTGACGATGATCGCGGGGGCGAGATCCCGCTCGGGGCGCACCGTCTCCTCGGCCATGTTGACGATGTCCTCGAACCCGATGAAGGCGAAGAAGGCGACGGCGGCCGCGGCGGCGATGATGCCGAGACCCGCCGCATCCGTCGGTGGCGCGAGGGCGTTCGCCCAGACCGCGGCGTCGGCCAGCTCCGGCACGCCGAGCGCGACGATGAGGAGCAGCGTCCCGACCTCGAGGATCGTGACGGCGGCAGCCGTCCACACGCTCTCGCGAACGCCGAGGCAGGTCACCCAGGCGAGCGCGGCGATCAGCGCCAGCGCAAGGACGGGGTTCGGCACCGGCACGACGGTGCCGAGATAGTTGGCGAAGGCGAGCGAGATGACGGCGCTCGAGAAGATGCCGGTGGCCGCCACGGCGAGGCCGGCGAGGCGGGCGAGCGAGGGGCCGAACGCTTCGCCAACATAGAGCGCGGCGCCGGCGGCGCGCGGGAAGCGTCGCGCCAGCATGGCGTAGGAGCCGGCGCTGAGCGAGGCGAGGAGGGCGGCGAGGACGAAGGCGAGCGGCGCACGAGTCCCCGCGATAGACGAGATCTCGCCGACCAGCGCGAAGATGCCGGCGCCGACCGTGACGCCGACTCCGTAGAAGATGAGGAGCGGGAGGCCGAGGGCCCGCCTCAGGGCTTTCGGTTCGGCTGCCTCGCTCATGTGCCCCCCGGAATCGCGGAAGCCCGGCGCGCGCGACGAGCGCCGCGACAAGCGCTCAGACGTTGAACTTGAAGAGCATCACGTCGCCGTCGGCGACGACGTACTCCTTGCCCTCGTCGCGGGCGCGGCCGGCGTCCTTGGCCGGCTGCTCGCCGCCGAGGCGGGTGAAGTCGTCGTAGGAGATCGTCTGCGCCCTGATGAAGCCGCGCTCGAAGTCGCCGTGGATCGTGCCGGCGGCCTGCGGGGCCTTGGTGCCGGCGGTGATCGTCCAGGCCCGCGACTCCTTCGGGCCGACGGTGAAGAAGGTGCGGAGGCCGAGAAGCTCGTAGCCGGCGCGGATGAGCCGGTCGAGGCCGGCTTCGTGGAGGCCGAGGGTCTCGAGATATTCGTGCTCGTCGGCGTCCGACAGAAGAGCGACCTCGGCCTCGATGGCGGCCGAGATCACCACCGACCTCGCGCCCTCGGCCTTGGCGAGCGCGTCGACCCTGGCGGACAGCGCGTTGCCCGTCGCGGCCGACGCCTCATCGACATTGGCGACATAGAGGACGGGCTTGGAGGTGAGGAGGCCGAGGGCGCGGAAGGCCTTCTCCTGCTCGTGCGAGACCTTGAGCAGCCGCGCTGGCTTGCCCTCGCGAAGGAGGGCGAGCGCTCCGTCCATGATCTCGACCTCGGCCTTGGCCTCCTTGTCGCCGGCGTTGGCCTTCTTGCGCAGCGGCACCACGCGCCGCTCGAGGCTCTCGAGGTCCGACAGCATCAGTTCGGTGTTGACCGTCTCTGCGTCCGCGACCGGGTCGATACGGCCCTCGACATGGGTGACGTCGCTGCCCTCGAAGCAGCGCAGCACATGCGCGATGGCGTCGACCTCGCGGATATTGGCGAGGAACTG
>CAYOET010000160.1:0-7852 GCA_964402985.1 uncultured Bauldia sp.
CTTCCCGAGCCGGCGCGAAGCCTTGGAGCCCAGCTGAAACGGCAAGCCTTGCATGCATTTCTGCTGGTCATTGAACATCCGCGCACCGGCCGCGTTATCCGCTTCGAACGGCCATTTCCAACCGATCTCGCCGCCTTTGAAACGGCCTTGTCGAAAGTTTGAACGGCCGGCGTAAGCGGTCGCACCCCCGGCGGTGATGTAATCGGCCACAATCGACCTATATCTCCCGAGGTCGCGGGCTCCGGACGCGGCCAGCAGACTGATGCCGGGAGGGTTCGGCATCAGGTTAGAAAGGGTGCTTCTATGGCCCAGACCAGTCTTCCTGCCCTTGCAGCGGGCGAGGGCGGGCTCTCCAAATATCTCGACGAAATCCGGCGGTTTCCGATGCTGCAACCGCAGGAAGAGTACATGCTTGCCAAGAGCTATCGCGAGCATGGCGACCGGGATGCCGCACACCGCTTGGTGACCAGCCACCTCCGCCTCGTCGCGAAGATCGCGATGGGCTACCGCGGCTATGGCCTGCCGATCGGCGAAGTCATTTCCGAGGGTAACGTCGGCCTGATGCAGGCCGTGAAGCGTTTCGAGCCCGAGAAGGGCTTCCGCCTGGCGACCTACGCCATGTGGTGGATCAAGGCCGCCATCCAGGAATACATCCTGCGCTCCTGGAGCCTGGTGAAGATGGGCACGACCGCCAACCAGAAACGGTTGTTCTTCAATCTCCGCAAGGTCAAGGGACAGATCCAGGCCCTCGAGGAGGGCGATCTCAAGCCCGAGCAGGTCACGACCATTGCCACCCGCCTCGGCGTCACCGAGGAGGATGTCATCTCGATGAACCGTCGCCTCGCCGGCGACACGTCGCTCAACGCGCCGATCAAGGCCGACTCCGAATCCGGAGGCGAATGGCAGGATTGGCTCGTCGACGACAGCGACACGCAAGAGGCCCGCCTGGCCGAAAGCGAGGAGCTCGACAACCGTCGCCAGCTCCTCAAGGACGCCATGGAGGTCCTCAACGAGCGCGAGCGCCGCATCTTCGAGGCGC
Source organism: uncultured Bauldia sp. (assembly GCA_964402985.1). Taxonomy (GTDB): domain Bacteria; phylum Pseudomonadota; class Alphaproteobacteria; order Rhizobiales; family Kaistiaceae; genus JADYYB01. The sequence continues at coordinate 1,040 of CAYOET010000160.1, forward strand.
GCCGCCTCGCCGAGGACCCGATCACGCTCGAGGAGCTCTCGAGCGAGTTCGGCGTCAGCCGCGAGCGCGTGCGCCAGATCGAGGTGCGCGCCTTCGAGAAGGTCCAGAAGGCGGTGAAGAAGGGAGCGCGCGAACTCGAGCGCCCCCGCCGCGAAGTCGAGGCCTTGCCGGCCTCCTAAGCATCACCCGCCCGGCGAGCGCCGGGCATAGCGAATTCAAATGGTCGGGCCGAAACGCCCGGCCATTTTTGTTTTTTGGGAGGACACCGCGCAACCGTACCAAGTTTCGCAGGATCTACGATTCGAATAGGATCCCGTCAGCATTCCTGGCGACGGTACTTTCGTTGGGTCTGTATCTACCCGACGTTTCGAGCAACCGTCGGGTCTTGGAGGCGCCGCCAACCCGGTCCATCACCGTGAATTTGAGATCAATATGTCGAGCCACTGGACGAGACTTGTTGTTGGCGCGGTCGTCCTTGCCGCTGCGCCCTCCAACCTTGAGGCCCAGACTAGGAAATCCGCGGGGGAAGCCCCTCTACAGATAGTGGTCATCACTCTTCCCAAAGGGACGCAGGATCAGTTCTTTTATGAACTGAGGGAGTTTGCCGATAGGTTTGGGTTTGCGATTGGAATAGCGCCCGACCTGCCGAACGGACAGTCGTTCTTCATTCAGATGTGGCGCACGGACCTAAAGGTATTTGGCGGAACGAACCCGTTCGTTCAACGGCAGTTCGACCTCGCATTCTATCAGAACGGGGACGGCACCCACGCGAGCGGGAGTGCCGAGCAACTAGCAGCCGAACTCAAGCGGGCAGTGGCCGGCATTGCGGGCGCGGCTGTCACCAACGCGAGGTACACGCCCTAAGTCTCAACAAACCGCCCTACCGCGGCTGGATCGCGTAGGTCTCCAGCGCCGGCAGCGTGTCGATCACCTCGCTTGCCTGCATGAAGGCCGCGAAGCGCTCGTAGCGGACGATGTCGAGCGCGCCGGGGCGCATCGCGAAGCGCGGGATCGTGTCGAAGAACATCCGCCGGTTCAGCTCGTCGTTGAGGTCGGCATGCGCGGTGACGAACATCGCCCACGCCTCCTCCGGATGGTTGGTCATCCACGCCGTCGCCTGCTCGACCGCCTCGTTGAAGCTCAGCAGCCACGGCGCGTCGCGATTGTCGGAATGCGTGACGTAGATAAGCTCGTCGTAGAGCGGCACGCCGTGCTCCTCGGGGAAGAAGGCCATCGCCTCGTAACCCTGCAGCTCGAGCTGGGTGAGCTCGATGTTGCGGTAGCCGTCGATCGCCGCCTCGACCTGGCCCGACATCAGCGCGGTGGTGAGGTTCCAGTTGACGTTGACGAGCTCGACGTCGGCGGTGGTGAGGCCGACCGAGCCGAGGATCGCGTTGAGATAGGCGTCCTGCATGCTCGCGGTCGAATAGCCGATGCGTTTGCCGCGAAGGTCGGCGAGGGTCTGCACCGGCCCGTTCTTGAGCACGATCAGGCAGTTGAGCGGGGTCTCGACCAGCGTCCCGAAACGGAGGAGCGGCAGCCCCTCGTTGATATTGAGCATGAGGTCCGGTTGGTAGGTCACCGCGACGTCGGCCTCATGCGCGGCGACGAGGCGCGGCGGTGAGCTCGGATCGGCCGGGGCGATGATGTTGACGTCGAGCCCCTCGCGCTCGAAATAGCCGCCCTCCTTGGCGATCACCAGCGGCGCGTGGTCCGGGTTCACGAACCAGTCGAGGAGCAGCGTCACCTCCTGGGTGGGCGGAGTCTGCGCCTGCGCGGGCGCGAGCGCCGCGCCGAGCGCGAGAAGGAAGGGCGACAACCCGACGAGGGCGTGGTGGATCTGCATGCTGGTCTCCTATCGGACGGAAGTTGGCGCCCACGGCGCGAGCCGGGCGGTGATGAGGTCGACGGCAGCGCGGAGGACGACCGCCATCAGCGCAATGAGGAAGAGCGTTGCGAACACGACGTCGGTCTGCGCCCGCCCGTTGGCGTGCAGCATCGCGTAGCCGAGCCCCGAGGACGCGCCGACCCACTCGCCGACCAGCGCGCCGATCGGCGCGTAGACCGCGGCAAGCTTGATGCCGGATATGAGCGCGGGCAGCGCCGCCGGCACGCGGAGAAGAAGGATCTCCTGCGCCCGCCGCGCACCGTAGAGGCGACCGAGGTCGAGGAGCTGCGGATCGGTCCGCGTCAGCCCGTCATGGAAGGCGGAGGCGATCGGAAAGAAGATCGCGATGGTCGCCATCACCATCTTCGAGCCGACGCCGAACCCGAACCACAGCACCAGGAGCGGCGCGATCACGAACACCGGGAACGCCTGGCTGACCACCATCACCGGCAGCACGATTTTCCGAGCGACCGGCAGGAAGCTGAGGAGCAGCGCGAGGAAAATGCCCGCCGCGATGCCGCACGCGAAGCCGACGACGGTCTCGACCAGCGTGACCGGCGCGTGCACACGCCAGAGGTCGGGGTTCTCGTAGAGCGCCCGGAACACGTCGGCGGGCGCGGGGAAGATGAAGCGCGGCGGCTGGAACACCATCACGCCGAGCTGCCAGATCGCGATCAGCGCCGCGGCCACGATCAAGCCGTTGCCGATCGCCCGCCACGGGATGGCCCGCCATGGGATGATCGGCCGGTTCGGCGCCGGCGAGGCGATCGCCCGCCCGGCAGACGCCGCGGCGGTTGTGGCAGTCTCAGACATGGCTCTCCCGTTCGCGCAAAAGAACGCGTACGGGGCATGTGGCGTAAACGGCGGATGCTACGTCCCGTCCCTTCGCCGGCATGACCCGGATCAGGTTCGAAGGGTTCGGCTTGACGCCATCTCAGCTCGCTCGCGCGAGCACCCCTCGGACTTCACCTAAGAAAATGGCGCGTCCCGAAGCTTTCCGCAAGCCCCGCCCTCATCCGGGCAGTGCCGCAGGCCAGCTCAGCTGCCCTGATTGTGACGTTCAGCCCCCGGATCGAACCGATCATGAGCGGGTGCGCGGCGGGAACTCCCGGCGTAGAATCGCGTCGAACAGTGGGCCGGGAAACCGGCACGAAATGCGGCGCTGGAGATGGGCAAGCGGTCATGAGCAAGCGCTTCCAGAATTGGGTCAATACCTGGGTAGAGGACAACGTCCTGCCCCACGCCAACACCGACATCGAAACCGACGAGGCGCGGGCACAGCGACTGACGAAGAAGATGCTCGCCGAAGCGTTCGCGGCCAACTTCAAGAGGTTCGAGATCGAGGAGGAGCAGGAGCGCGTCCTGCGGCAGATCCGGGCCGCGATCTCGGAGCGCACCGATTTCGACATCGACGCGTATCAGCTCGCGTGGCGACTTTCGATGGAGCATGAAGACGGCGACTGAGCCCCGCCGGCCAAGAGCGATCACCAGCCCTCTCCCCGCCGAAGCGGGCGGATAGCGCCCCCCGAGGGAGGCGGCTGAGGACAGCTGCTGGTGGCCTGCCTGGGAAAAACGCCTAAGGCGCTGCCCAGGCGATGATCGCCTGATCGACCAGCTGCTCGCCGGCGGCGCCGAGCTCGAGCGTCAGGAACGCCCGTCTCCCGCCGGTATAGATGAGCGGGATGTCCATGAACTTCTGGTCGCCGAGGAGCCGGATGTTCTTGCTCCGGCTGGCCGCGTCGTCGAGGAGCGCGATCCAGAACACGGTCGGCGTGACGGCCACCGAGCGGCTGCCCGCGAGCTGCTCGCCGACTTCCTCGAAGGTTGCCTTCATCACCGGGACGAGCACGTCGTCGAGCCCGCCGCCCGGCAGGCCGGCGGCACTGGGTGCGCTCAGTTCGATCAGATGGCTGGCCGGCATTCCGGCGTCATTGTTCTCGCGGATGCGGATCTGCACCCGAACGGTGGTGGTCGGAATGGCGACGTCGGCGACGAGGGTCGCCCCGTCAGGAGCGCTAGGGTCGTAGGTCCACGTCACCGTCCCTGGCGTCACCACCGGCTCGGTGCCGGTCAGCGCCTGCTCGATGAGGAGGGCGCGTTGCTGGACCGGGACTGCCATCGGGGCCTGCGGGCCGGGCGTAGCCGGAGGCGTCAGCGCGGCGAGATCGCCGATCGTGGTCGGCGGATTGGCGGAACCTGGCGGCTGCGGCGGGGCCGGCACGGTGCCGCCCTGCGCGGTGTCGATCACCCGGACGTTGGACGGCGGCGCGAGCGTCGGCGGCTGCGCGCCGACCCGGTCGCCGGCCTTGGTCGGGTCGACCGCGACCGCGTCGCTCGCGGGAGAATTATCGCCGCGGCTGAACAATGAGCTGACCGCCGCGGTGGCGTCGGTCAGGAGACCTTGTTGCCAAAGGTAGCCGATGAGGCCGACCGCGAGGACGAGGATCGTTCCGAGGATAATGGCCGGCGCCCGCGAGCGCCGGTGTTGGGCGGGAGCCTCCGTGTCTTCGGGTTCTTCGATCGCCGCACGGCGGCGCCGCTCCTCACGGACGGGCGCAACCGGTTCGGCGTCGAGAATCTCCTCCTCGACCTCGGGCTCGGGCTCGACCGGAGCGGCGGCCGGCGTCAGCGGTCGCCAGCCGGTGGCCGGCGGCTCCTGCTCGCGACGCGCCTCGCGGGCGATGGGCGCCGACCGTGTCTCGCGAGCGGGCCGAGGAGCGGCTCGCTCCGCCGCGCGTTTGTCGTCGAAGCCGAAGGCCTGGCGAAGCGCGGCTGCCGGCTGCTGCTCGGGACGCGGCGGCGGGGTGTCGATCGGTGCGTCCTCGATCTCGTCCTCGACGATCGCCGGCTCGTAGGGCCGCGCCTCGCCGGAAAAGTGGTCATGGTCCTCGCGCGCATACGGCGTGGGTTCGACCGGCTCGACGTCCTCGATCTCGGGCTCGGGCTGGCGCACCGGGATCTCGTCGTCTTCGTAGCTGACCGGCGGCTGCGGCACGACCTGGATCGGCACCACCGCGAGCGCCTCGCGCTCGACCTTGCGGATTGCCTCTTCGAGCTCGAGCCGCTGGCGCGAAATCTCGGACGTCGACAGCGGGGGCTGGATCGCCTTGAGCTGGTTGACGAGGGCGCTCCGCGCTTTTTCGTAGATGCCGCGCCGAGCGTCGCTGGAGCTGGGCTGAAGGGCGCCGATCGCCTTCTTCAGGACCGCGTAGTACTGCGCCATGACCTACTCACTCAGGAACCGCCGTTCTCACAATTCTATCAGAACTGGAACGGATCTTGGACCAGAATTGTGTCTTCACGCTCGGGGCTGGTCGAGAGGAGGGCGACCGGCGCACCGATCAACTCCTCGACATGCCTCACATATTTGACCGCCTGGGCGGGAAGGTCGTTCCACGTTCGCGCCCCGGCGGTCGAGTCCTTCCAGCCTTCCATCGTCTCGTAGACCGGCACGACTCGCGCCTGCGCCAGCTCGGCCGCCGGGAGGTGGTCGAGCGGCTTCCCGTCGAGCGTGTAGCCCACGCAGATCTTGATCTCGTCCATCCCGTCGAGGACATCGAGCTTGGTCAGCGCGATCCCGTTGATGCCGGAAATGCGCACCGTCTGCCGCACCAGCACCGCGTCGAACCAGCCGCAGCGCCGCTTCCGCCCGGTGACCGTGCCGAACTCGCGCCCGCGCGAGCCGAGCCGGTCGCCGACCTCGTTGGTCTGCTCGGTCGGGAACGGCCCCTCGCCGACCCGCGTCGTGTACGCTTTGGTGATACCGAGCACATAGCCGACCGCCCCCGGCCCCATTCCGGAGCCGGTCGCGGCCTGCCCCGCCACTGTGTTCGACGAGGTCACGTAGGGATAGGTGCCGTGGTCGATATCGAGGAGCGCGCCCTGCGCCCCCTCGAAGAGGATGCGTTTCCCCTGCCGGCGCTGCTCGTCGAGGATCTGCCACACCGAGCCGACGAAGGGGATGACCTTGTCCGCGACCGCCGACAGCTCGTCGTAGATCGACTGCACGGAAATCTCGGTCTGGCCGAGACCCCGGCGCAGCGGATTGTGATGCGCCAGCAGCCGCTCGATCTTTCCCTTCAGCGACGGGAGGTCGGCAAGGTCCATCACCCGGATCGCGCGGCGCCCGACCTTGTCCTCGTAGGCCGGCCCGATGCCGCGCTTGGTCGTGCCAAGCCGCGTGCCCGAGTTGCTGGCCTCGCGCAGCGCGTCGAGCTCGCGATGCAGCGCGAGGATGATCGTCGCGTTGTCGGCCACGCGCAGCGTCTCGGGGGTGACCTTCACCCCCTGCCCCGCGATCTTCTCGATCTCGCTTATGAACGCGACCGGATCGAACACGACGCCGTTGCCGATCACCGACAGTTTCCCGGGCCGGACCACGCCGGACGGAAGGAGGCTCAGCTTGTAGGTGACGCCGTCGATGACCAGCGTGTGGCCGGCATTGTGGCCGCCCTGGAAGCGCACCACGACGTCGGCGCGCTCCGAGAGCCAGTCGACGATCTTGCCCTTACCCTCGTCGCCCCACTGCGAGCCGACGACGACCACATTGGCCATCCGGTGTCACTACCTTGTTGTGTTTCCAGAAATACCGACTGAGCCGGCGTCAGGCTTTTGACCGTTTTCGCACCGAAAGCCAAGTGTCGTCGGGCACACGGCAACAGGCACCCGGCATCCGGGAAGCGGCGACCCGGATGCCGAATGCCTGATGCCTGATGCCGATTACCCTACTCCGTCCAGTACACCGTCTGGTTCGACGGCCAGCTCACGATGTAGTCGTTGTTGATCGTCCGCGTTTCGCCCGCCGCGTAGGTGTAGGTCCACCCCATCACCCCGCGCTTGTCGTCGACATTCTCCTCGGTGGGAGCCGTCGCCGACTGGAGGCGGCGGACGGTGATCTGCTCGGTCTCCGAGTAGGGGATGCGGTC
>CAYOET010000161.1:0-10823 GCA_964402985.1 uncultured Bauldia sp.
AGTTCAGACGTGTGCTCTTCCGATCTGAACCTTTGACCCCCCTCCCCCTTGGTGAGGGAGGTCGGGAGGGGCCTCGCGGCAAGCGAGGCCAAGAATCCAACCGACCTGCAGCGCCGAGGGGGGATTCTCGGCAGGCCTCGCTTGCCGCTCGGCCCCCACCCCTACCCTCCCCACAAGGGGGAGGGAGAAGAAGTTCCCCGGCCTCGCCGACTGCCGACTGCCCTACTGGAAGACCGCGTTGGGATTGTCGAGGGAGTCGGAACCCTCGATCGTCACATTGTCGAGACCGAGGGCCGCGACCACGCGCTCGATCGAGCGGGTGTGGTCGACGAGCGCGTCGACCAGCGCCTGGACGACGGCGTTCCCCTCGACGTTACCCTCGGCGATCATCTGGTCGTAGGCCTCGACGGTTTCGCCGCGGGCCTTGACCACGCTCGCCGCCTCGAAGGTGGCGTCGAGTTTCTGCTGCATCTCGGCGCCGAGCGCGGCGTCGGTCTCGGTGACAAGGTCGGCCAGGCTGGGGCCTTCGACGACCGATCCGTCGAGACGGGTGTAGCGGCCGTCATAGACGTTGAGGATGCCGACGACGTCGAAGAAGTGCGAGTTGAAGGTGTTGTCGGAGAAGCAGTCGTGCTCCTCCTCGGGATCGTGGAGAAGGAGGCCAAGCTTGATGCGCTCGCCGGCGAGCTCGCCATAGGAGAGGGAGCCGAGGCCGGTGACGATGGCGGCGAGGCCTGCTTCCGGGTCGCCGTCGACAAGGTTGGCGCGGGCGGCGCCGCCCTCGGCCCACTCGCCGACGATGAACTCGAGATCGGAGACGAGGAGGTCCATTGCTGCGGCAAGGTAGGCGCCGCGGCGGTCGCAATTGCCGTTGGTGCAGTTGGCGAGGTCGTAATCGGTGTAGGGGCGGTCGCCGGCACCCGGGCCAGTGAAGTTGAGGTCCTGGCCCCAGAGCAGGAACTCGACCGCGTGGTAGCCGGTGGCGACGTTGGCCTCGACGCCGCCGAACTCCTGCAGCTCCTCAAGAAGATGGCCGTCGATGGTGGTGGCGTCGAGGGTCTGGCCGCCGGTGCTGACGCTGGCATTGCCGATGATGTTGAGGGTGTAGAAGGCGTTGACGTCGGACTCGCCGCCATAGGACGCGGCCACATAGTCGATGAGGCCCTCGTCGAGCGGCCAGGCGTTCACCTTGCCCTCGAACTCGTCGACGATGGGGTTGCCGAAGCGGAAGGCCTCCGTCTGCTGGTACCACGGGCGGGCGGCCAGCCACGCAGAGCGCGCGGCGGCGAGGGTCGCCGCGCTCGGCGCGGCGAGGAAGGCGTCGACCGCTTCGTCGAGCGCCTTGGCGCTGGTCAGCGCGTCCTCATAGCTGGCGTGGGCGATGTCGGAATAGGTCTTGAGGACATCGGTCGGCTCGGCGGCAAGGGCGGTGCCGGAAAGATGGGCGGCGGCGAGGCCGGCCGAAGCGATGTACCTGATCATGCGATCCTCGGAGCTGGCGCGCTGGCAACAGGCGCGACCGGGCGAATATTGAAGCTATTCTAATTCCGAACGGGCGACGGAAGACGATCTACAGTCGGCGACCCGTGTTTGATCTTCCAATACAGTCGACGATCAACTGTCGTCAACAACTACACTTTAGAACTGCTAAAGGTCTTTTTGCGTCTTCTGACAGTGGAGAAGATTTCGCAAGCTGAAAGGCTCCCCGGCGCCATCCGCCTCAGCGGATCGTGACGTAGCGCTCGAGCCGGGCGACCTCGTCGTCGTCGACGTACTTCCCGATCTCGACGCGGAACTGCTGGATCGCCGTGTAGGGGCGATACTCCAGGAACTCGTCGATCATGCGGTCGTCCATGCCAGGGATGGTGGCGTAGTCCTCCTCGCGCGCCGAGTTGAGATCCATGGGCGCGAAGACGTACTGCTCGACCCTCGCCACCTCGGCGGCGTCGGCGCTCGTGCCGAACGCCGCGCGGAATTCGTCCAGCGACGTGACGGCTCGATAGGCCTCGGCCATCTCGGCGGCCGCCTCGTCGCTCACCCCCGGGATGAGGCCGTAGCCTGCGGCAGTGGTCGTCGTGAGGTTCAGCGGCAGGAACATCCGCGCATAGATCGCGTCGCGCGCGGCGTCGTCGAGCCCGAGCACGGCATCGACGGCGAGCATGTCGGCGAAGGGGCGGCCGGCGAGGACCGCGTCGACCTGCGCCGGGCTGAGACCAATGCCCGCGAGCTCGGTCGGCGTCGCGAGGTCGGGGTCGAGAAGGCCCTGATTGAAGCCGACCTGGGCCGCCGCAGGGCCCGCCACCAGCGCGACAAACAGCGCCACCGCCAGACGTCTCACGAACAAGGGCATTTCGCCACCTCTCCAATCCTGCCGACAGAACGACACGGGGCCCGGCGACGCATGGCGCGCTGGCTTGGCTATCCCCAGTCGGGTTGACTTGCTGAGGCGACATCTACTGGCGCGGCCGTGACTTGTCGACCCATATCCGCTAGTAGCGCGACAAATTGCTCAAGAAGATCAGAAGGTTAGATGTCGACTAATTCCAATAAGAAGGCGAGCGGGCGGCGGCGATCTGGTTCGGAGCGATCCGGATCGGTTCCCGGCCGGCGGCGAATCCTGGCGTGGCTCCTCAGCTCGCCCTACCCGCTCTGGCTGCTCCTGGTCCTGCCGGGCGTCGTCCTCGTCTTCCGCTACAACACCGGGGCCGCGTTCTACGGCCAGGTGATCCACGACAGCGGCGACTGGTCGGCCTGGCTGCTCCTCCTGACCCTCGCCATCACGCCGCTTCGGCTGACCTTCCCCGGGCGGCGGTGGATCGGCTGGCTGATGCGGCGGCGTCGCTATTTCGGTCTCGCGGTGTTCGGCTACGCCGCCCTCCACACGGCCGTCTACCTGCTGCGCAAGAAGGACCCGGCGGCGATCTGGGCGGACGGCATCGAGCCGGAGCTCCTGACCGGCTGGATCGCCCTCTTCATCTTCATCCCGCTCGCCGTCACCAGCAACGACTGGTCGATGCGCGCGCTGCGGCGCGGGTGGAAGCTCCTCCACCGCTGGGTCCACCTCGCGGCAGTGCTGGTGTTCGTGCATTGGGCGCTGTCGGCGTTCAACCCGACCAACGCCTACATCCACCTCAGCATTCTCGGGCTGATCGAGGCGGGCACGTCTATCGCCGGTGGCGAGGGCGGTCGGTCACGACCTAATAGGACGTCTGCCGATTCTTGGATTTGTAATAAGTATAAGACACGGATCTCGACATAGTCTATATAGTTGAGATGTTCTAAAGTAAATGTGTCGTGGTGCGACGATAATTATTGTTGACGCTAGTCAACTATACTGAGATAGAGCCGCACAAGCTGCGGCGAGAGTTCCTTCCTTGGTGCCCGACCGGCCGCAGCGGAAACCCTTGGGAGACCTTCATGCGTCCAAGCAGCCTGCTCGCCGCCACGGCCCTCGTGGCGCTGGCGACCCCGGCCCTCGCCGGGAGCATCGCGCCGATCGTCAACGTCAACACCGAACTCGCCAACGACCTGCGCGGCCTCACCTTCGCCGCCGACGGCAAGATCTACGGTTCGGGCCATCTCGGCATGGAGGAAACGGCCCGGCAGACGGTCGTCGCCCGCTTCAACGCCGACGGCGCCCTCGACGCCGCGTTCGGCGGCGACGGAGTGGTCGAGATCGACGTCGCGCCGGAGCGCAACGAGCAGTCGCTGGGCGTGGCCGAGCTCGCGGACGGCGATGTTCTCGTCGCGGTCAACGCCGCGGACGCGGACGGCGGCACGTCGGTCTATCTCCTCCGCCTCGACAGCACCGGCGCGAAGCGCGTGGCGCCCGCATGGGGCGACGAAGAGGGCAAGGTCGAGGTGGTGTTCGGCTGGGCCAACGGGGCCAATGCCGGCTTCACCGGCAACGCCCCGCCGGCCGACACCTCGTGGGACCTCCGTGTCGACCGTTCGGGGGACGCGGAGCGCGTGGTGGTGTTCGGCCTTGGCGCCGCCCCGCAGGGCAGCGGCCGCACCGACAACGACCGCTACGTCGTCCGCCTCCTTGCCGCCGACGGGTCGGCCGACCCGAGTTTCAACGGGGGCAAGCCGTTCACCTACGACTCGGGTGTCTCGTTTAACGACAATGCCCGGCGCGGCCTGGTCGAGGCGGACGGCAGCATCCTCGCCGCCGGCTACACCAGCCTCGGCGAGACGCTCGGCACCCACATCGTCCTCATCCGCCTGAACCCCGACGGCTCGCTCGACGAGTCGTTCGGCAACTTCGTCGCCCCGGCCATCGAGGGCGCCAACCCCGTCATCCAGCCGCGTCCCGGCGTCGCGGTCTACAACCCGTTCCGCGTCGACGCCGGCGCGGCCGAGGCCTATGGCGTCGCCCGTCTCAGAGACGGCACCTATGTCACCACCGGCTATGGCGGCGCCACTCGCAACGAGGGCACGTCGACGCTCGGCTACCAGACGACCCTCGGGCCGGATCTCGTGACCTTCCACGTGGTCGAGGGCGGGCTCGATTCCGGCTGGGGCCGGAACGGCGCGCAGTCGATCCAGAGCGAGGGCCTCGGCCAGCCGACCAACGAGGAGCGCGCACGCGCCGTGGTCGCCCTCTCCGACGACCGCACCGTTCACGCCGGCCGCTTTGGCGGCAACGCGGCGGTGTACGTGTTCACGCCGGATGGGCAGCTCGATACGTCGGAGGACGGCGACGGCATCATCCAGCTCGGCCACCCGACCAACAACGCGCAGTTCTTCAACGCGGTGCTCTCGGCCGACGGAACGCGCATCGCGGTGACCACCAACGCCAACGCGGCGGGCGCCCGCCTGGTGGTGCTAGCGGTCGGGGAGTAGCTCCTTTCGCATTGAGAGACAGAACGGCGGCCTTTCGGGCCGCCGTTTCTACTTCCGCCTCTCGCGAACGGAGGCACCTTCGACGCGATTTGGTCTGCGCCGAGCTTTGCTCGGGAACTGTCGGCTGCCGCGCACGCCTACATGCACGTCATCGCCCCATCGGCGGCGATCCGCGCCAGCTCGTTCTGCGCTCGTGCCGGTGGGACTCTTGCTGCCAGGCATGGCGGGGCGCTCAGCGATACAACCAGCAGGTAGGAGGTCGGCTGCCCTGGGCGCAGCGGGTCTTCGACCGCGTTGTAGCGGACAATGAGCGCGTCGGGGGAAAGACGGTTCGCCTTCTCGCCGCGCCATTCTATCGTGCGTCCCAAGGCGCTGAATCCGCCGCCCATCAGGCTTGGAAGTCCGAGGCTTTGCTGTGCTCCGCCAGGACTCATGACCACCAGATTTTCCCGGCCGTCGGCGACCACGAACTCGAGCGAGTAGCCACCCAAGCCTGGGCACGCAGATCGCGAGTAGCCGGCTTCTTCCGGTGCGGTCGCGATGACCTCGCAAGCGTCGAGGCTCGTGTACCGCGACTGACGATCAGCCGAAGCCGAGGGTTGCGCCGCCGCCGAGGCCGGCAAGAACGCGGCGATGGCGAGCCATTGGATTGAATGCTTCATACTTGCCAACGACTGAGACGCGTTGAGGCTCCCTGCAAGGGCGAGCACGCAAACCAGTGAGGGACGCGTTGCCGTGAGGCGCCTTAGCGCCACATCGCGCGCATGCGGGCGCCGATGTCGACGGCCTGGACGCGCTCGCCGCGCCGCGGCTGCGTGGCCGAAGGCGGCGGCCAGAAGTGGTCGCTGAACAGCGGCAGCATCTCTTTGGGGATGAAGCGGCTGCGCAGCGCGTAGAGGTGGCGGTCGCCGTTCTTGGGCTGGTGGTGGACGTAGAAGCGCTGCGGCACCATCAGCGTGAGGTGGTCCTTGGCGCGTGTCATCGCGACGTAGAGGAGCCGCCGTTCCTCCTCGTATTCCTCGGGCGTGCCGCCGGCCATGTCGGAGGGGATGCAGCCGTCCACGACGTTGAGGACGAACACCGAGCTCCATTCGAGGCCCTTGGCCGAATGGATGGTCGAAAGGATGAGGAAATCCTCGTCGAGGAAGGGGTCGACGGCGTGGCCGCCGGTCGCCTCGGGCGGGTCGAGGGTGAGCTCGGTGAGGAAGCGCTCGCGGCTCGGATAGCCCGACGCGATCTGTTCGAGCTGGATCAAATCGGCGAGGCGAAGGCCGGCGTCGTCGTGCTGACGTTCGAGGATCGGCTCGTACCAGCGCCGCACCCGGTCGAGCTGCGCCGGCCAGGGCGATTCCTGTGCCCGCAGGCCATCGACCAGATGCGCGAAGGCCTGCCACGGCGTGGCAATGCGAACGTGCGGCTCGAAGGCCGAGAAGGGCTGGTCGGGGTTGGCGGCGAGGCGCTCGAGCATCTCGCCGGCAGTGGCGGGGCCGAGGCCGGGCAATAACTGCAGGACGCGGAAGCCGGCGACGCGGTCGCGCGGGTTCTCGGCGAAGCGCAGCACGGCGAGCACATCCTTGACGTGCGCCGAGTCGAGGAATTTGAGGCCGCCGTATTTCACGAACGGGATCTTGCGGCGGGTCAGCTCGACCTCGAGCGGGCCGCTGTGATGGGCGGTGCGGAAGAGGACCGCCTGCGATTTCAGGAGCTGGCCGGCCTCGCGGTTGGCGAGCACGCGCTGCACGATGTAGTCGGCCTGCGCCGACTCGTCGGCCACAGTAATGAGGTCCGGGCGCTCCCCGGCAAGCCGGTCGGACCGGAGGTCCTTGGTGAAGCGCTCGGCGGCGAGCGCAATGACGGCGTTGGCGGCGGAGAGGATCGGCTGGGTCGAGCGGTAGTTGCGGTCGAGCGTGACGATCCGCGCCTCAGGCGCGAACTCGCGCGGGAAATCGAGGATGTTGCGGACTGTCGCCGCGCGGAAGGAATAGATCGACTGAGCGTCGTCGCCGACCACGGTGAGGCCGGTGCCGGCCGGTTTCAGGGCCAGCAGAATGTTGGCCTGGAGCCTGTTGGTGTCCTGGTATTCGTCGACCAGGATGTGGTCGAAGCGCTCGCCCACGCGTTCGGCCAGCGCGGGCTCGCTGACCATCTGCGCCCAGTAGAGAACGAGGTCGTCGTAGTCGAGGACGCTCTGCGCCTGCTTGGCCTCGACATAGGCGCCAAAGAGCGAGCGGAGCTCATCCTCCCAGTCGGCGCACCACGGGAACACGACCGGCAGAATTTCGGCGAGCGGCAGCGCGCTGTTCACGGCGCGCGAATAGATCGCGAGGCAGGTGCCCTTGGTCGGGAAGCGGCTCTCCTTCAGCGAGAGGCCGAGCTCGTGGCGGACGAGATTCATGAGGTCCGCCGAATCCTCGCGATCGTGGATGGTGAAGGACGGGGCGAGGCCGATCTCCTCGGCGCACTCGCGGAGGAGCCGCGCGCCGATGGCGTGAAAGGTGCCCGACCAGGCGAGGGTCTCGATCGAGGCGGTGATGCCCATCACCGCACGGGTGATGCGGTCGACGCGCCGGGCCATCTCCGAGGCCGCGCGGCGGGTGAAGGTGAGGAGGAGAATGCGCCGCGGATCGACCCCGCTGACGATGAGGTGGGCGACGCGGTGGGCGAGGGTGTTGGTCTTGCCAGAGCCCGCGCCGGCGATGACGAGGAGAGCCCGGGTGTCGGTGGGGCGGGCGAGGGCGCGGTGGGTTTCCTCGAGGCCGGGTGGGTGCGCCGTTGCGAGCGACGGATCAGCGGCCGGCAGCGTGCCATGCAGCACGGCCTCGCGCTGCTCGGGGTTGAGCTTTTCGAGATAGGTCGGGAAGGCGGTCAGCGAATCGGGCGGCACCGCGAAAGGGAAGCAGGTTGCCGTTTCGTTCGCAATGTGAGATGCGGTCTTCAGGCACGGCCCTCGGTCTCTCTGTCGGTTCTCGGCGACGACGCCCGCCAACGTCAGGCACTTTCCATGTTTGAAGAAATCAGTGCTGCCTTCGCCTCGCTCAAAACGGCTGGCGAAATTGCGAAGGCGATGAGCGATCTACGTGACGCCTCCGCCTTTCAGACTAAGGCCATAGACCTCCAACGAGAGATACTTGCCGCGCAGTCGAGCGCCATGGCCGCGCACGCGGCCCAGACGGCTCTCGTCGACGAGATAAAGGCGCTCAAGGAAGAGATCGCACGACTAACTGCTTGGGAAAGCGAAAGGGCCAAGTACGTCCTCAAGGAGGTCGGGTCCGGCGTGTACGCCTATGAAATCAAGGCGGAAGTCCGCGGCGATCGCCCGATGCACAAGATCTGTCCGCGTTGTTACGAGGAAGGGCACGCCTCGATCCTGCAACAAGAGAGCCGTGCCGGGCGACGTATCGCGTTGGTTTGCCCGCGTTGCGGGACGGAGTTGCTGCCTCAGGGCTCAGAGCCACCACCGCCCCCGACGATAGCTCGCGGCGGCGGAAGCTGGGCCGGTTCCAGGAGCTCACGGAACAGGTTCGGCGGCTCTTAGCCGTCGCCGGCCATGGATCTTGCTGGCAAGAGTTCCCGATGAAAACGCTGCACACAGTGCCCGGCGACTCGGCCGGCGGGTCGCTCTCCCTGGCGGTCCGTAGCGCCGGACTCAAGGATGAGGTGCTGCGGTTTCGGGACGATCTGAGTTGCGGGCCGATCGACCCGGACGAGCCAGAAGTCCGCCGAGCTTGGTGGGGTCAGTTCCACGACTTCGCGGACACGGTCGACTTTAGCGAATTCTGGCAGCGCGTGGACTCGACGGATGCGCGGCTGGTGGTGTGGTTTGGCCGAAAGTCGGCGAGCGAACTCGCGTTCTTCCTTGCCTGGGCCGACCGGCTCGGCGACCGGCCGTACGATATTGTGGATGTGAAGCTGCCGATGAGAAGGATGGAGGGCTCAACGGAGCACTATCCTGGAGAGGTCGTCGCGCACGTGCCCCACGGAGAGCTCGCGGCACTGCTGGGCAGCGAGCGCCCGATTTCGCCGGAGACTCGCGCCGATGCAGCACGCCGCTGGCGGGCGCTTCGTGCAGAGAACGCGCCCTTCCGCGTCGTCACGGATCACGGCCTCGTCTCGGCGCCGGTCGACCATTTCGACGGCTGGATCCTTGAAGAGGCCTCTCCCGAGTGGCAGACCGCAGGCCGCGTCGTCGGCCGGGCGATCGCGTACCACTCCGACCCCTACCATCAGACCGGCGATGTGATGCTCTTCGCCCGTCTCGTTGCGCTCGTCGACGAGGGCAAGCTGATCGCGGACGGCGACCTGTCGGAGAGGCCCACTCGGGTCCGTCTGCCGCGCTGACGCCGCCTCGCCTCGGGACGGGCGTCGAATGGTCCGCGGCGCTACCGCATCGCCTCCGGCGCCATCACCGACAGCGCGGCGGCGATGACCGGGGTGGGGTCGGTCTGGACGCTCAGCGCGAAGGCGAGGCTGAGGTCGAGGGCGGGGAGCCAGAAGGTGCCGGTGCGGTAGCCGGCGGTGCCGCCGAGATGGCCGATCATCCCGATGTCGCCCATGACGTATTGCTCGAGGCCGAAGCCGTAGCCGACGCGGCCGCCCTCGGACATTGCCGGCACGAAATCCGACATCATGTCGAAGGTCTCGGGGCTCGCGAAGAGCTCGCCCGCGCGTAGCCCCGCAAGGAAGGCGGCGAGGTCGGCGGTCGTCGTCACCAGTGCGCCGCCGCCCGCGGCGCCGGCCATCGAGGGGTCGATGAAACTGAGGTCGACGATTTTGCCCTCGACGAGCTCGTAGCCGTGCATGAAGGCGCCCGGTATCGCGAGGTCGCCGGGCTCGGGCAGCGTGGTGGCGGCGAGGCCGAGGGGCTCGATGACCCGCGCGCGGACCTCCTCGCGCCACGAGCGGCCGGTGACGCCGTCGATGACGAGGCCGATGAGGTTGTAGTTGGTGTTCGAGTAGCTCCAGCCCTCGCCCGGCGGGAAGGTGGGAGGTTGCTCCGAGGCGATCGCCACGAAGTCCCGCGCCTCGAAGATCCGCGCCGGGTTCGCGGCGATGTCCATGATCACCGGCATGGTGAGCCAATCAGGGATGCCGCTCGAATGGTCGAGGAGCTGGCGAAAGGTGATCCGCTCGGCGTTCTCGACGAGGGCGGTGATTTCGGCGGGGAGGAGCGTGGTGATCGGGGCGCCGAGGGACAGGCGGCCCTCCTCGACCAGCTGCAGGGCAACGGTCGCGACGAAGGGCTTCATGACGCTGCCGGCGCGGAAGCGGGCGTCGGGGGCGAGCGGGGCGTTGGACACGATGTCGGTGACGCCGGAGGCGACCGTATAGGTCCCGCGCTCGGGATGGCTGACGGTGAGGATCGCGCCGGGGAACGGGGTCTCGTCGCTCGCGACAACCGCGTCGAGGGCTTCCTGCAGGGCTTGCCGGAGAGCCGCGTCCTGGGCTGACGCGGCCGAAACCGCGACGGTCATCGCCCACGCGATGAATGGCCACCTAACGATCCGGTGCATGGCCCGCTCCCTCCAGTTCGGACTTGCCTCCGGGCTTGAGCATAGCAAGAAAAACGCAGCCTGGCACTGGGCTTGAGGGTGACTCGGAGGCCGGCATCGCCGACGGCGCTACCGCCGTGAAGCAAGGTCCGAGCAGAGGCCGTAGAGTTCCGGGCCGGTGAGGGCGATCTCCGCCAGCACCGGCTCGAGCGCTCCGGGAATGGCGGCGGGGTCGGTGGCGATCTGGATGGTGCCGTTGAAGCGGGTGAACAGGTCGAAGTCGCGGTCGGCCATCGCCGCGAAGGGGTTGTCTGTGCCGGCCTCGTCGGGGAAGCGCATGGCATGGACGAATTGCAGCCAGACGAGCTGATCGGCGAGCTGGTCGCCGAGTTCGCCGGCCTGGTCGAGACTCTCGGCGAGCCGCGCCTGTGTGGCCACGGCGTTGTCGGCGGTCATGGCGCCGAAATCCTCGGCGATCGAGGTGAGCGT
>CAYOET010000162.1:0-13940 GCA_964402985.1 uncultured Bauldia sp.
GAGGCCGTCGCCGAAGTCCTCGCCGACCGCGTCGCCAACGCGTTGCGCCGCTTCCGCACGGAGACCTCTACAGACGCGCCCGCCCTCGTCCTCGCCGGCGGCGTCGCCGCCAACAAGGTGCTCCGCGCCGCGTTGACCGCCACCGCCGAGTCCGCCGGCTTCCGCCTCGTCGTCCCGCCGCCCATCCTCTGCACCGACAACGCCGCGATGGTCGCCTGGGCCGGCGCCGAGCGCCTCGGCCGCGGCCTCACCGACGGCCTCGACGCCCCCGCCCGCCCGCGCTGGCCGCTCGACGCGCGCGACCCCGCCGGGCTATGGGGCGGGGCCAAGGGAGCGCGCGCCTGATGGAGAAGATGCGAAAGGTCGTCGTCTACGCCACCCACCGCCGGCGGCTCCTCGTCTTTACCCAGCCGGATTTCCCCGACGCTGGCCTCCAGGTCCCTGGCGGCACCGTCGAGCCCGGCGAGACGCTGGAGGAAGCGGCCGGCCGCGAGTTTTACGAGGAGACCGGGCTCCGCTCGGTCGAGAAGCTGACCCTCCTCGGCCACCGTGATCACACCTACCGCACCGTCCGCCCGCCCCAGCTCCACCAGCGCGCCTTCTTCCATATGAAGCTGCCGGGCACCCCTCTTCCCGAGGCTTGGGAGCACGTCGAGAAAACGCCCCACGCGGCCTCGACGGTGACCGGCGCGCAGCCCATCCGCTTCGCGCTCCACTGGCGGGATCTCGGCGAACCGTTCACCCTCGTCGGCGAGCTCGACGCGTTTCTTGAGGTTGTCCGCAACCGCGTCGCCCCCGACCGCACCGGCGAAAGGGGAGCGCGCTAGATGATGATCGAGTCGATCGGCGTCATCGGCGCCGGCGCCTGGGGCACGGCGCTCGCGCTCACGGCCTGCAGGGCCGGCCGCGGCACGCTCCTCTGGGCGCGCGACGTGGCGGCCGTCGCGGAGATCAACTCGCGTCACGAGAACCTTCGCCACCTCCCGGGCATCGCGCTGGGCGGCGCGTTGAAGGCGACCGGCAGCCTCGCCGAGGCGGTGCGCGCCGACGCCCTCATCGTCGCGGTTCCCGCGCAGGAAGTGCGCCGCGTGCTGACCAGCCTCGCCGCCGACATCCGCGACGGACAGCCGGTGATCATCGCCGCCAAGGGCCTCGAACGCGGCACCGGCAAGCGCCTCTCCGAGATCCTCGCGACCGTCCTTCCCGACGCCATCCCCGCCGTGCTTTCCGGCCCCAGCTTCGCCGTCGACGTGGCGCGCGGCCTCCCCACCGCCGTCACCATCGCCGCCGCCGACGAGGCGCTCGCCCTCGACCTCTGCCGCGCTCTCGGCTCGCAGAGTTTCCGCCCCTACGCCGAGACCGACGTGACCGGCGTCGAGCTCGGCGGCGCGCTCAAGAACGTGCTCGCCATTGCCGCCGGTATCGTCGCCGGCCGCGGCCTCGGCGCGAGCGCGAGCGCGGCGATCATCGCCCGCGGCTTCGCCGAACTCCGCCGCATCGGCGAAGCGCTCGGCGCCCGCCCCGAGACGCTGATGGGCCTCTCCGGCCTCGGCGACCTCGTGCTCACCTGCTCGAGCACCCAGTCGCGCAACTATTCCTTCGGCCTGCAGCTCGGCTCGGGCGGCGGGCGCGACCCCGGCGTCACGGTGGTCGAAGGCATCGCCACCGCCTCGACCGCCCGCGACCTCGCCCGCAGCCTCGGCATCCCCATGCCGATCACCGAGGCCGTCGCCGGCGTCGTCGACGGCGCCCTCAGCGTCGGCGAAGCGATCGAGAGCCTGATGTCGCGGCCGTTGCGGCGCGAGGCGGACTAGCGGCAATCGCTTCGTCAACCCAAGGACGTAACCTCCCCCTTGCGGGGAGGTCGAAGGTGCGAGGGCTACGCCCGAGCAGCTTCGGGAGGGGGTAGCGGGCGCAGCCCGCGTCCTTCATTCCCCTCGCGCCTATCCGGCCACCCCCTCCCGAAACCGCGGCGCGGTTTCGACCTCCCCGCAAGGGGGAGGTTAAAGCACGGGGCATTGCCAGGCGCGTTGCCCCTCCCACCCACCGGCCGCAAGGGCTAGATTGCGCACATCCTACTCGCGGAGTCCTCATGGCGCACTGGCTCTTCAAGTCCGAACCCGAGACCTGGTCCTTCGACATGCAGAAGGCCAGGGGCAAGGCGGGGCAGGAGTGGGACGGCGTGCGCAACTTCGCGGCCCGCAACCACATGCGGGCGATGAAGAAGGGCGACCTCGGTTTCTTCTATCACACCGGCGGCGAGCGCCGGATCGTCGGCATCGTGGAGGTCATCCGCGAGGCCCATCCCGAGTCCAAGGACCCGGAATGGGACTGCGTCGACATCGCCGCACGATCGGCTGTCCCGCGGCCGGTCAGCCTCGAGGAGGTCAAGGCCGACCAGCGCCTCGCCGACATGCCACTCGTCCGCCTCGGCCGCCTCTCGGTCCAGCCGGTCAGCGACGAGCAGTGGACGATCATCTGCCAGATGGCCGGCGTGACGGCGTAGCCGAGCCGGCCCCTTCCCCCAATTCGCCTCCCCGGCGAAGCGCTTGCCCCGGACCTGATCCGGGGCCGGGGCCCACCTTGTTTCTTCTTCTGGGCATGGAGGGCCGGACGACCGCCGCATGGGCCCGGCTTCCGCCGGGGAGGCGTGTGCGATGAGGGAGGCGTATACTTCGCGCCGACTCACCGTCCGTTCTTGGGGGGACATCAGATGGACTTCGGGAGCCTCAACTACCTCGCCATCCTCGCCGCCGCCGTCGTCGCCTGGATCATCGGCGCGGTCTACTACACCGCGCTCTCCGGCCCATGGATGGCCGCCCTCGGCACGACCCGCGAAGAGGCCGGCGCCGCCCAGAAGGCCTCCGGCCTGCCTATGTGGTTCCCTTTCGTCCTCTCCTTCGTCGCCGAGCTGGTGATGGCCTTCGTCCTCGCCGCACTGATGTTCCAGCCCAATGTCGGCCCGCCCACCATCGGCACCGGCCTGATCTGGGGCGCCTTCGTCTGGCTCGGCTTCGTGCTGACCACGGTCGCCGTCAACAACGCCTACCCGTCGCGGAAGCCGGCCCTCACCGTCATCGATTCCGGCCACTGGCTCCTCGTCCTCCTCGCCATGGGTCTGGTCCTAGCCTGGCTCGGCTAGGCGGGACGCCGCTAAGCCGCTTGGTGCCCTAACCTCCCCCTCGAGGGGAGGTCGAGGGTGCGAGCCTCCGGCCGAGCAGCTTCGGGAGGGGGGAGCCGGCGAAGCCGGCGTCCTATGCTCCTCGGTCGCTCCCCCCCTCCCGAAACCGCTACTCGGTTTCGACCTCCCTTCGAGGGGGAGGTTATGAGGTGAAGAAGCTTGAGACCGAGCCTCCCTCTCCGGCAACCGCGCGTTAACCATAGCGGACGATTATCTCCCGGCCGCCGGTCCTCGGCGGTCGAGCCCTCCCCATGCATCTCCTCGCCCGCATTTCTGCCGCGGCCTTCGTGGCGGGCCTGTTCGGCTGCCAGAGCTTCCCGCTCCGCGCCGCGGACGAATGCACCCATCCCGGCGTCCTCGGCGTCTCGCGCGTGCTGGAGATCGACCCGAGCGAGCGCCTCGAGGTGGGCAGCTCGCAATATCCCGGCATCCTTCCGCTCGGCGACATGGAGGTCGTGCTCACCTTCGACGACGGCCCCTATCCCGGCCGCACCGACCGCGTCCTCGCCGCCCTCGAGGCCGAGTGCGCCCGCGCCACCTTCTTCGTCACCGGCGCGATGGCGGCGGCGCACCCGCAAACGCTCCGCGCCATCGCCGATGCCGGCCACACCATCGGCACCCACACCAACACCCACCCCCTCGACATGCGCGACCTCGGCTACGCCGCCGGCGTCAACGAGATCGATCGCGGCATCGCCCGGGTGACCGCCGCGCTCGGCGAGCCCCCGGCGCCTTTCTTCCGCTTCCCCGGCCTCGCCCACACCCGCGCGCTAAGAGACCATCTCGCCGACCTCCACATCGCCGTGTTCAGCGCCGACGTGATGGGCGACGACTGGACAGGGATCAGCGGCGACGCCATCCGCCACCGCGTGATCCGCCGGCTCCTCGCCTGGCGCGGCGGCATCGTGCTTCTCCACGACACCAAGCTCGCCACCGACGCCATGCTCCCACAGCTTCTCCGCGACCTCGACGAGAACGGCTTCCACCTCGTCCACATCGTGCCGGCGTCAACTCTCCGCTTGCTCGCTTCCGCAGCCGGGGGCTAGGCCTTCGGGGTGGAAACCCCGTCCCCCGACCAGGCAGCCGACTTCATCCGCCGGCACACCCGCCTCGTCCCGGTGCCGCTCGCGCCGGAGATCAGGCTGCACCTCGCCGACGAGGTGACGGCGCTGTGGGAGCTCTGGGAGGCGACCGACGGCGATCCGCCGCTGCCCTATTGGGCCTTTGCCTGGGCCGGCGGCCAGGCCCTCGCGCGCTACCTCCTCGACCATCCCGGCGGCGTCCTCGGTCGCACCGTGATCGACCTCGGCGCCGGCTCCGGCCTCGTCGGCATCGCCGCGGCGCTGGCCGGGGCGGCGCGGGTCTGGGCCGCCGAGATCGACCCTTACGGCCGGGTCGCCATGGGCCTTAACGCCGAGATCAACCGCGTCACGCTGAACCACGCCGAGATCGACCTCGAGGTCGAAGGGGGAGCAGGCGCCGAGCCCGGCCCGCTCGCCGCCGAGGTGATCGTCGTCGGCGACCTCTTCTACGAAGCGCGCCTCGCCGCCACGGTCCTCCCCTGGCTCCAGCGCCGCCGCGCCGACGGCGCCCTCGTCCTCGTCGGCGACCCCGGCCGCACCTACCTCCCCGCCGACCTCCTCGAGCCGATCGCCGAATACGACGTCACGCAAAGCTCCGCCCTCGAGGACGCCCCGGTCAAACGCGCCATCGTCTGGTCGCTGCGCTAGCATCCGTCTTAGGGCAGAGCGCTTGCAGCTCGCGCAACGCCCCCCTCTCCCCGGCGGGGAGAGGGTTGGGGTGAGGGGGCTCCACCCATCCGGAAGCGAGCGCGTAACGCCGCCGACCCGATCGCGCCGAGCCATGTTCGCTATTTGTTCTGGTAATCGCGCGCGAATCGTGACACACTTGTGGGTGAATGGACGCCCACTGGACCCCTTCGCTGCTTGCCCACCTGCTGCTCGCCCTCGTCCTGTTGCTGATTGATTCCAACAGGGTAGAAGCCGGCGAGCAGCTCGGCGGGCCGATCCCCGCGGAAATCGTCGAGGTCATCGACGGCGACACGCTGCGTGTAGCCGCGCGCGTGTGGCTCGACCAGAACGTCGAGGTCCTCGTCCGCATCCGCGGCATCGACGCGCCCGAACGCTACGGCGACTGCCCCGAGGAACGGGCCGCTGCGGCAGCCGCCACTCTCGCCCTCGGCGCGGCGGTCGCGGGTCCCCTCGTGACGATCGTCGACATCGAGCGCGACAAGTATTTCGGCCGGGTGGTGGCCGACGTGATCGCGGCGGACGGCGCCTCCGTGGGTACGGTGATGCTCGCCTCCGGCCGTGTCCGCCCCTATGACGGCGGCGCCCGCCAGCCGTGGTGCTCGCCGGCGCCCCTCGCTATCGCTCCGGCGGCCGAGCCGAGTGCCAACCTCGCCGCGACCGCCACCGGCCTCATCAACTGACGGCCGGGACACACCGCCGGCTAAACCGCGAGCCTGCCCGTTCGGGGATTCCTTCCGCCTTGATTCGGCAGTAGAATCCGCGTCACGGCGGCCGGCGAATCATCCACCCGTCACAGCGCTCCGTGTTGCGTGCCAACCGCCGCGAGCGCGTGCGGATGATCCCACCCTGTGGGGGAGGTAATATGAAAGGCTTGGACCTCATCACGCTGATCCTCGTGATCATCGGAGGCATAAACTGGGGGCTGATCGGGCTCTTCTCGTTCGATCTGGTCGGCACGATCTTCGGCTTCGCGCCGATCATCGTCCGCATCATCTACATCCTGGTCGGCCTTGCGGCCGTCTACCAGCTGATCCCGCTCTCGCGGCAGATGTCGACCTAGGCAGCGACGCCACGTGAATTCAAAGGGCGGCTTCGAGCCGCCCTTTTTGTTCCAGCCTTGGCCAGCGGACGCCTACCCCGCCGCGCGGTTCTGCCGGTTGGCGAGGAGGTCCTCGACCACCGCCGGATCGGCGAGCGTCGAGACGTCGCCGAGATTGGACGGATCGTCCTCGGCGATCTTGCGCAGGATCCGCCGCATGATCTTGCCCGAGCGCGTCTTCGGCAGTCCCGGCGCGAACTGGATGAGGTCGGGCGAGGCGAACGGCCCGATCTCCTTCCGCACCCAGTTGCGGAGCTCGACCCGCAGCTCCTCCGACGCCGCCTGCCCGTTCATCAGCGTCACGTAGACATAGATGCCCTGGCCCTTGATGGCGTGCGGATAGCCGACCACCGCCGCCTCCGAGACCCTGGGATGCGCGACCAGCGCCGACTCGATTTCGGCCGTTCCCATGCGATGCCCGGCGACGTTGAGGACGTCGTCCACGCGCCCCGTGATCCAGTAGTAGCCATCCGCAGCCCGCCGGCAGCCGTCGCCGGTGAAATACATCCCGGGATAGGTCGAGAAATACGTTTCCACGAAGCGTTTGTGGTCGCCGTAGACGGTGCGCATCTGCCCCGGCCAGGAGTCGAGGAGGACGAGGTTGCCCTGCGCCTTGCCCTCGAGGATCTTGCCGTTGCCGTCGACCAGCGCCGGCCGGATGCCCGGCAGCGGCTTGGTCGCCGAGCCCGGCTTGAGGTCGGTCGCCCCGGGCAGCGGGGAGATCAGGATGCCGCCGGTCTCGGTCTGCCACCACGTGTCGACGACCGGGCAGCGGCCCTCGCCGACCACGCGGTGATACCACTCCCACGCCTCCGGATTGATCGGCTCGCCGACGCTGCCGAGGAGCCGCAGCGACGCCCGCGACGTCTTGGTGACGTGTTGGTCGCCGGCCCCCATCAGGGCGCGGATCGCGGTCGGCGCCGTATAGAAGATGTTGACCTTGTGCTTGTCGATCACCTCCCAGAAACGGGACGGCGTCGGATAGCTCGGGATGCCCTCGAACATGAGCGTGGTCGCCCCGTTGGCGAGCGGCCCGTAGACGATGTAGCTGTGCCCGGTCACCCAGCCGACATCGGCGGTGCACCAGTAGATGTCGCCATCGTGGTAGTCGAAGACGTCGCGGTGGGTGAGCGCGGCGTAGACCAGATACCCGCCGGTGGTGTGCAGCACCCCCTTTGGCTTCCCGGTCGAGCCCGAGGTGTAGAGGATGAACAGCGGGTCCTCCGCGTTCATCTCGGCCGCCGGGCACTCGGCCGAAACGCCCTTGGCTGCCTCGTCGAACCAGACATCGCGGCCGGCGGTGAATGGCACCGCATTGCCGGTGTTGCGGACCATCAGCACGGTCTTCACGTCCGGCGTCTTGACGAGCGCCTCGTCGACATTCCGCTTGAGCGGGATGAGCTTCCCGCCGCGCCGCCCCTCGTCCGCGGTGATGACGATGCGAGAGTCGCAGTCGAGGATGCGCCCCGAAAGGCTCTCGGCGGAAAACCCGCCGAACACCACCGAATGGATCGCCCCGATCCGCGCGCAGGCGAGCATCGCCACCGCCGCCTCGGGGATCATCGGCAGGTAGATGGTGACGCGGTCGCCCTTCCTGACGCCGTGCGCCTTCAGCACATTGGCGAAGCGCCCCACGGCCTCGTGGAGCTGGCGGTAGGTGACCCGCCGCACCGCGCCGTTCGGGGCATCCGGCTCCCACAGGATGGCCACCTGGTCGCCGCGCCTGGCGAGATGCCGGTCGACGCAATTGGCGGAAACGTTGAGGCTGCCGTCCTCGTACCATTTGATCGACACGTCGGGCGAATAGCGCGTGTTCTTCACCGTGGTGAACGGCTTGATCCAATCGATCCGCCGCGCTTCCTCGGCCCAGAACCCGTTGGGATCGTCGATCGAGCGGCGATACTGCGCTTCGTACTCGGCCGCGCTCACATAGGCGCGCTGCCGCCACTCCGCCGAAACGGGGTAGACCTTCCCTTCCATCGACCGACTCCTCCCAAGTATCAGCCCATTATGCGGAGTTTTCTCCTCCCCCTGAAAGGGGGAGATCGACTGCGAAGCAGTCGGGTGGGGGTACGTGACACTTCGTCGACCGACCCGCGACCCAAGCCCCCTCTCCCCGGCGGGGAGAGGGTTGGGGTGAGGGGGCTCCACCTATCAGGAGAGGTCTCAAGGCAGAAGCGTTTCGGCGGATGGACTTGTAACCCCTCACCCGCATCCCGCCTCGCCTCCGGCGAGCCGGTGATGACGACCTCTCCCCACGGGAGAGGTGACGAAGATCTCGGCCCCCACCCGTCCCTGCCACAAGGGAAGGGAGAAGGAGGGCCGTGTCGCATTTAACCCGCGGAAACCTTGTGTTGCCCCCGTTGGTTACCCATCATTATGGACGCAGGCCGCCTGCCTGCTTGGGACAGGGAAATGAACCTCATCAAGACCGCCGCGCTGCTCGCCTTCCTGACTGCCCTCTTCATGGGCGTGGGCTACCTCATCGGCGGCTCGGGCGGGGCGATCATCGCGCTGGTGATCGCCGCCGGCATCAACCTCTTCACCTACTGGAACGCCGACAAGATGGTGCTCCGCATGCACCATGCGCGCGAAGTCGACGCGCGGACGGCGCCAGAGTTCTACGCCATCGTCCGCCGCCTCGCCGAGCGCGCCGGCCTGCCGATGCCGCGCGTGTATGTCATCGACAACCAACAGCCCAACGCCTTCGCGACCGGCCGCAACACGCAGAACGCCGCCGTCGCCGCGACCACCGGTCTCCTCAACTACCTCACCGCCGACGAGATCGAGGGGGTGATGGCGCACGAACTCGCGCATGTGAAGAACCGCGACACGCTCACCATGACGGTCACCGCGACCATCGCCGGCGCGATCTCGATGCTCGCCAACTTCGCCTTCTTCTTCGGCGGCTCGAACCGCGAAAACAACAACGGCATGGGCTTCATCGGCGTGCTCCTCGCCGCGATCGTCGCCCCGATCGCCGCCGCTCTGGTGCAGTTCGCGATCAGCCGGACGCGCGAATACTCCGCCGACCGCGGCGGCGCCGAGATCAGCGGCCGCCCGCGCGCCCTTGCCTCCGCGCTCGCCAAGATCCAGGACTCCGCCCACCGCATCCCCAACTACGATGCGGAACGGAGCCCCGCGACCGCGCACATGTTCATCATCAACCCGCTGTCCGGCCAGCGCATGGACAACCTCTTCTCGACCCACCCCGCGACCGAGAACCGCATCGACGCCCTTCTCGCCATGGAGGGCGAGTTCGGCAGCGCTCAGCGCTCGTCCGGTCAGTCCGCGCCGTGGGCTGACTCCCGCGCCACGGGGCGCCCGACAGTGACCCCGCCGCGCGTCGGCCGCTCCTCGGGCCGCGGGCCCTGGGGTTGAGCGGAGCGCAGAAGCCCCGCCGCGCGACACCCGACAGGCAGCGCCACAAACCGGCCCCTGCCGGCCTGCCCGCTCGCGCCGCCGCCGCCTCGATCCTCGACGGCGTCCTCAATCGCCGCCAGCCGCTCGACAGCCTCTTCGAGCTCGCGTCGGGCGACCCGCTCTACCGCAGGCTCGACGAGCGCGACCGCGCGCTTGCCCGCGCCATCGCGACGACCGCGCTTCGCCGCTACGGCCAGGTCGGAAACGCCCTCGACCGCCTGCTCGAGCGGCCCTTGCCCGCCCGTTCCGGGCACACCCGCCGCATCCTCGAGATCGCCGCGACGCAGATTCTCTTCATGGCGGCGCCGGTCCACGCGGTCGTTTCGGTCGCCGTCGACATGGCCGAGGCCGACCGCCACGCGGTCCACTTCAAGGGCCTCGTCAACGCCGTCCTCCGCCGCCTCGTCGGCGAGCGCGACGCGATCCTCGCCGGCCAGGACGCCGCGAAGCTCAACACCCCCGCCTGGCTGTGGAACCGGTGGACCGCGCACTACGGCGAGGAACTGACCCGCGCCATCGCCGCCGCCCATCTCGTGGAACCCGCCCTCGACGTCTCCGTGAAAGGCGAGAGCGCGGCCCTCGCCACCGAGACCGAGGCTCTCCTCCTCCCGAACGGCACGCTCCGCCTGCCTCCCGGCGGTGCCATCGACGCCCTGCCCGGCTTCGCCGAGGGCAGCTGGTGGGTGCAGGACGCGGCCGCGGCGCTCCCCGCCCAGCTCCTCGGCGACGTGCGCGGCGTCGCAGTTCTCGATCTCTGCGCCGCGCCCGGCGGCAAGACCGCTCAGCTCTGCGCGCTCGGCGCCAAGGTCACCGCCATAGACCAGTCCACGAGCCGCATGGACCGGCTCCGAATCAATCTCGCTCGCCTTGGTTTCGAAGCCGAAACGATCGTCGCCGACGCCAGCGCCTGGACCGACGGCCGGACCTTCGACGCGATCCTACTCGACGCCCCGTGCAGTGCGACCGGCACCATCCGCCGCCACCCCGACCTCGCGCATCTCAAGACCGCTGCCGACATCGCCACCCTCGCCGGCCTTAAACGCCGGCTCGTCGCCAACGCGGCGAGCCTTCTTCGCCCAGGCGGCACGCTGGTCTTCTCGACCTGCTCGCTCGAACCCGAAGAAGGCGAGGCGCAGACTGAAACCGCCCTCGCCGAGCTCCCGCTCGACCCCTACCCGATTCCCGCCTCCGAAACGGCCGGCCTCGGCCATCCCGCCGGCCCCGGCGGCGCGATCCGCACGCTCCCTTCCGATCTGCCGCACGAGAATCCGGTGTTCGGCGGCCTCGCGGGGTTCTATATCGCGCGGTACCGTCGGCGTTGACTTGGGTTCGCCGGCCCCCGCCGCTAGATTGTGGTGGGGCTGACAGCTTCGATTCGGGGCCGTAAGGAATCGGGCGCAACTGGAGAACATGCGCGCATGGCAGCGGCCTCGACCTCGGGACAAACCGGCCTCGCCGGCTTTGCCGTGGCCGAAGCGTGGCGCAGCCTCCTCTATGGCGTCGTCTCCAACCCGCTGACCCGCCTTCGTCCCGGCCGCACCCCCGACCGGCTGCTGATCGCCCCCACCGACCTCCGCACCGCCGACCCCACCGCCGCTGCCGAAATCTACGCCGGCCGCTTCGCCTTCAACGGCGAGGTCGGCGAATCCGGCGGCGCCTCGATCTTCGAGGTCGCCCCGCCGAGCGAGGAATGGGCCCGCCAGCTCCACAGCTTCGGCTGGCTCCGCCACTTGCGGGCCTCGGACCTTGCCCTCTCGCGCCCCAACGCGCGCGCGTTGGTCGCCGACTGGATTCGCCTCCAGGGCAAGCACAAACCGATCGCCTATGAGGCCGACGTGCTGGCCCGTCGCGTCATCGCCTGGCTGGCGCAGACCCCGCTCCTCCTCGAAGGCTGCGACGAAGCCTTCTACTGGCGCTTCCTCAAGGCGCTGACCCGCCAGGTCCGCCTTCTCCGCCGCGTCGCCCCGCATGCCCCCAAGGGCCTGATCCGCCTCCGCGGCCTCATCGCGCTCGCCGGCGCCGCGCTCTCGATGAACGAGCGCGAGCGCGTCGTGCGCCAGGCCACCAAATGGCTCGACGCCGAGCTCTCGGCGCAGGTCCTGCCCGACGGCGGCCATGTCAGCCGCAACCCGCGCGCGACACTCGACCTCCTCGTCGACCTCCTCCCGCTCCGCCAGGCCTTCGCCGCCCGCGGCATCCAGCCGACCCCGGTGCTCCTCAGCTCTGTCGACCGCATGATGCCGATGCTGCGCTTCTTCCGCCACGGCTGCGGGAGTTTCGCGCGCTTCAACGGCACCGGCGACACCCCCGGCGACCTCCTCGCCACCGTTCTCGCCTACGACGACGCGCGCGGAAAGCCGTATCTCAACGCCCCGCACAGCGGCTACCAGCGCATGATCGCCGGCGACGCGCTGGTCATCGTCGACACCGGCCGGCCGCCGCCGATCGGCGTCAGCGCCTCGGCCCATGCCGGGTGCCTGTCCTTCGAGTTCAGCACCGGCAAGCAGCAGATCGTCCTCAACTGCGGCATCCCCCATGCCGGCAACGACCGCCTTCGCCGCCTTGCCCGAACCACCGCGGCCCACTCCACCGCGACCCTCAACGAAAGCTCGTCCTGCCGCTTCCTCACCCGCCCGCGCCTCTCCGGCCGCCTCGGCGAGGTGATCATCGCCGGCCCCGAAACGGTCGAGGCCGACCGCCAGCAGGACGACGGCGCGACCGGGCTCGTCGCCAGCCACGACGGCTACGCCGCGCGCTTCGGCGTCATCCACCAGCGCCGCCTCGCCCTCCTTGCCACCGGCGACGAACTGCGCGGCGAGGACGCCTTCGTCGGCCGCGACGGCCGAGCGGTCAACCGCTCCAACAAGGACAGCTACGTCATCCGCTTCCACCTCCACCCGCACGTGACCGTGTCGCGCGAGGGCGCCAACGTGCCGATCCTCCTCACCCTGCCGGGCAACGAGATGTGGGAGTTCGTCGCCGACACGCCCGATGTCGCAGTCGAGGACGGCATCCTTTTTTCCGACTCTCGTGCTAATCGGCGCTCGCGCCAGATCGTGATCTACGGCCGTGCCCAGCACCGGCCCGCCGTCGCCTGGCGGCTCCGCCGCATCGCCCTCGCCGAACCGCGCACCAACACCCGCTAAGTCCTCGACATGATCACCGCTGCTGCCGCTTCCGCCGGCCCCGACCTGGTTCCCGTCCGCCGCGCGCTCATTTCGGTTTCCGACAAGTCGGGTCTCCTCGACTTCGCCAAGGCGCTCGCCGGCCGCGGCGTCGAGATCCTCTCCACCGGCGGCACCGCCCGCGCGCTGATGGCCGAGGGCCTGCCGGTGATCGACGTGTCGGCGGTGACCGGCTTCCCCGAGATCATGGACGGCCGCGTGAAGACGCTGCACCCCGCCATCCATGGCGCCCTCCTCGGCCGGCGCGACATGCCCACGCATACCGAGGCCATGAAGGTCCACAACATCGGCGCGATCGACCTCCTCGTCGTCAATCTCTACCCCTTCGAGACCGCGCTCGCCTCCGGCGCCGACGCCGGCACGATGATCGAGAACATCGATGTCGGCGGCCCGGCGATGATCCGCGCGGCGGCCAAGAACCACGCCTTTGTCACCGTTGCCCTCGAGCCCGAGGACTATCGCCTCGTGCTGAGCGCGATGGACACCCATGGTGGCGCGGTCCCACGCGACCTCAGGGCCCGCCTCGCCGGCCGCGCCTTCGCCCGCACCGCCGCCTACGACGCCGCCATCGCCGGCTGGTTTGGCCGCGCCGAGGAGGCGCCCCACCGCCGCATCCTCGCCGGAACGCTCAAGGAAGCGCTCCGCTACGGCGAGAACCCGCACCAGAGCGCCGGCCTCTACCTCACCACCGAGCAGCGCCCGGGCGTCGCCACCGCCAGCCAAATCCAGGGCAAGCAGCTCTCCTACAACAACATCAACGACACCAACGCCGCCTATGAGCTGGTCGCCGAGTTCGACCCCGCGCGCGGCGCGGCGGTGGCGATCATCAAGCACGCCAATCCCTGCGGCGTCGCTGAAGGGCCGACCCTCGCCGAGGCCTACCGGCGCGCCTATCTATGCGACCCGGTCTCCGCCTTCGGCGGCGTGATCGCGCTCAACCGCACGCTCGACGCCGAGGCCGCGACCGAGATCGTCAAGATCTTCACCGAGGTGATCATCGCCCCCGACGCGACGCCCGAAGCGGTCGCCGTCGTTGCGACGAAGAAGAACCTTCGCCTGCTCGTCGCCGGCAGCCTGCCCGACCCGCGCGCGCCAGGGATCGAGTATCGGACCGTCGCCGGCGGCTTCCTGACGCAATCGCGCGACAACGCCTCAGTCGACGACATGTCATTGAAGGTCGTCACCAAGCGCGCGCCGACCGAGCGCGAGCTGTCCGACCTCCGTTTCGCGTTCCGCGTGGCCAAGCACGTGAAGTCCAACGCCATCGTCTACGCCAAGGA
>CAYOET010000163.1:0-8882 GCA_964402985.1 uncultured Bauldia sp.
CGCGGTGTCGGAGGGGGTGCGCGACGACCTCGCGGCGACGACCCGCCTCCCGCTCGACCGCATCGCGGTGCTGCACAATCCGGTGGTCAGCGACGGCCTCGCCGTGAAGGCGGCCGAGCCGCTCGACCATCCGTGGCTCAAGCCCGGCCAACCGCCGGTGATCCTCGGCGTGGGGCGGCTCAGCACCCAGAAGAATTTTCCGCTCCTCATCGACGCCTTCGCGCGCGTCCGGGCGCGCCAGCCGGCCCGCCTGATCATCCTCGGCGAGGGCAATCTCCGCCCCGCGCTCGAGAAGCGCATCGACGATCTCGGTATCGCGGCCGACGTCGCCCTCCCCGGCTTCGACGCCAACCCCTTCCGCTACATGAGGCACGCTGCGGTGTTCGTGCTCTCCTCCGACTGGGAGGGCCTGCCGACGGCGCTTATCGAAGCGATGGCCTGCGGCGTGCCGGTAGTGTCGACCGATTGCCAGAGCGGCCCGCGCGAGGTGCTGCTCGACGGCAAGCTCGGCCCGATCGTGCCACGGGGCGACGTCGCCGCCCTCGCCGACGCCATCCTCGCGACCATCACCAACCCCGGCGACCGCTCGGCGCGCCTCAACCGCGCCAACGACTTCAGCCTCGAGCGCGCCGTCGACCGCTACCTCACCATCACAGGGATCTCATGAGCGCATTTCAGACCGAAGGCATACCCGGCGCCGTCAGCGCCCTTCGCACCATGCAGGCGGAGGCGACGCGCCCACTCGCTTCGGGGGGCCCGCTCGCCCTCGGCAAGACCCGGCTGAAGCTCTTCCTCGTCGTCTCGTTCGCCAATTTCGCCGGCGCCCAGATCGCCGCGCTGCGGCTCGCGCGCGGGCTCCGCGACCGCGGCCACGAGCCGCGTGTGATCTTCCTCTACCAGCAGGCGCCGATCGACTCGCCCGACCATCCTTTTGAGGTGCTGATCCCGAAGACCAAGCCGGGCCCAGCCGATTACGCCAAGATGGTGACCCGCCTTGCCGCGCTGGTGCGCGCCGAGAAGCCCGACCTCGTCCTGACCTTCATGCCCCTGGCCAACGTCATCGGCCAGGGCGTCGCCCGCGTCACCGGCGTCAAGCAGCGCGTGGTCTCGCACCGCATGCCGGTCCGCGCCGCGACGCCCGTGATGCGGAAGCTCGACCGCCTGTGGGCCCGGCTCGGCGTCTACACGCAGGTCGTGGCGGTCTCGGAGAGCGTCCGCGACAGCTGCGCCCACTATCCCGAGAAGCTGCTGGCGCATACGCGCGTGGTCCACAACGGCCTTCGCAACTGGCAACCCTCGAGCCTCGGTGTCGTGGCGGCCCGCGCGAAATTCTCGATCCCGCCGGGCAAGCTCGCCCTCGTCGCTGTCGGCCGCTTCGCCGGACAGAAGAACTATCCCTTCATGCTCAAGGTGATGACCCGCGTCGACAACGCGCTACTCCTGATCGCTGGCGAGGGGCCGCTCCGCTCGGAGCTCGAGGCGACCATCGCCTCGCTGGGGATTGGCGATCGCATCCGGCTCCTTGGCTCGGTAAAGCGCCCCGACATCCCGCATCTCCTCGCGGCAGCCGACATCTTCATGCAGACCTCGACCTATGAGGGGCAGAGCAATTCGGTCCTCGAGGCGATGCAGGCGGGCGCGCCGATTCTCGCCCACGACATCCCCGAGCAACGCGAGACCATCGCCGACCCCGACGGGGCGACGGCCGGCGCGCTTCTTCCGCTCGAGGACCTCGACGCCTGGGTGGCCGCGATCGAGAAGCTCCGCTCCGATCCCTCGGCGGTCGCCGCCGCAAAGGCGGTCGGCGAGCGCCGCTCGCGCCTCTTCACCTACGACGCCATGGTCGCCGGCTTCGAAAGGGCGCTGGTCGAGGGCTAGGATTCAGGCCGCCGGCGCGAGCCCGGCGATCTCCAGGTAGCGCCTGGCGCAGGCATCGACCGTGAAGGTCTTCGCCCACGCCTGGCGTGCCGCGGCGTCGCCGGGGCCGCGCAGCGTCGCCTCGATGGCGTCGGCAAGCGCGGCCGCGTCACCGACCGGGACGAGCTTTCCCCACCGTCCGTCCTGCAGCACCTCGCGCGGGCCATGTGGCGCATCGGTGGAGACCACCGGACACCCCACCGCCATCGCCTCGACGAGGACGAGCGAGAACCCTTCCCACGCCGAGGACAGCGCGAATACATCGGCCCGCCGCATGAACGAGACCGCGTTGGCCTGGAAGCCGGCGAGATCGACCCGGTCGGCGAGGCCGAGGCGCCCGATCTCGCCTTCGAGCTCCGCCCGGCGCTCGCCCTCGCCGAGCACGATCAGGCTGCAGTCGAGCCGCGGACGGAGAATGGCGAGCGCGCGAAAGAGAGTCGGGTAATCCTTCTGCCGCTCGAGCCGTCCCGCCGCGAGGATCACCGGCCGCGCGTGGTCGCGGAGCCACCGATGCTCCGGCTCATCCCACGAACGGGCAAGCATCTCCTCGGTGATCACCGGGTTGTAGACCATCGGCAGCAGCTTCTTGGGCAGCCTCGCCGCAACGGCAAGATCGTCGGCAACGCCCTGAGAGACGCAAATCACCGCCTTCGTCCAGCGATAGACGAGAGGCACGGCGAGGTAGAAGAGCTTCACCACCCCGCCACGGATGCGGATGCTCTTCGAATAGGCGTTGTGCTCGGTCACCACGATGCGCCGCAGGCTCAGCGAGAGGAGCTGCGCGAGGATCGCCACGACGTTGGTGTACGTCATGAAGCTGATCACCGCGTTGCTGCGATGGCGGCGGAGATAGGCGGCGAGCCGGAAGATGCAGCTCACTTTGCCGCCGCCGATCTCGTCCACGGCAATCCCCGCCGGCAGCTGCCCGACGAGGACGCCCTTTTTCTTGAGAACCGCGATCCGCGTCTCGTACCCGTGCGCCACGAAATACTCCGCCAGCCGCAACATCGCGAGCTCGGCGCCACCCCCGGTAAGACCTTGATTGATCAGCAGGATCGAACCGCCTTGCGCGACCTGAGCAACGTCCACCCCCCTACTGCTGCCGGGCAAGGTGGCGGAAGACAAGGTCGCGACCTCGGGGATCTCGCCTATGCGCTCGATCACGCCGTGTCCCCGCGTCGCGCCTGCCGCCCGAAAGTGCGTGAGGTCATCGCATAGCGGAGCGCTCCAGTCGGATGCTTGATGAGAAACGCGACCAAAGCGCCCAGATTCCGCGTGCCGCGGAGCCGGGTGATCTCGCTCGAGATCCATCGGCGAACCGCGCTCCGACGCAGACCCTCGACGCCACGGCGAACTGCGGGAGTGAATTGAGTGCCGTAGCGCTCGGTCAGCCGATCGCTGATCCGCAACATGAACGAGGCAGCGTTCGGGGAGCGGGTTCCGCTCGCACGCTGGCGGCTGAGGCCCCCGACCGGAGTCGTGTAGACATAGTAAGCCTCCGGGACCAGGACCGCCCGCGTCCCGCTGAGGATCAGTTCGCAATAGAGGAGGAAGTCCTCGGCCGCGCGCATTCCTTCGTCGTACCTGATGGGTTGACCGAGGAGGTGCGCTCGCGACATCATCGGCTTCAGCCACCCCAACTGACGAAGATTGGGGTCAGCGAAGAAGCGCTCGGCCGTGAGGACGACAGCGGCATCGTGGCGAAAAGCCCGGCCAACCTCCCTGCCCAACGTCTCGTCGAAAAGGATGAGGTTGTCGGCGACGAAGTCCCAGGCGTTCGACTTCGCGACCGCGAGGAGCCGTTCCAGGCGTTCAGGAAGCCAGCCATCGTCGGCGTCGAGAATGGCGACCCACTCGCCCCTCGCTTCCGCGATGCCACGGTTGCGCGCGGCCGCCGGACCGCCGTTCTTCGGCAGGCGAATGAGCCGGATGCGGGCCTCGGTCGCCGCATAGCCGGCGACCACCTCCGCGGTGTTGTCTGTGGAGCAGTCATCCACCACGACAATTTCCCAATCACCGACAGTTTGGGCGCGAACGCTATCGATCGCCCGGGTGATCAGACTGCCCACGTTGTAGGCGGCGACGATGATCGAGACGGTCATCGGGCCATCCCGTTCGCGGCACGCAATTCACACAAATTCGCCTCGACTTTTCATCAGCGCGCATCTGCTTCCTCACAAAGCAAGAGGTGCGCCATTGCGGCGCGAGAACGGCCGTCGCCGCCGACCCCCACAATTGGGCGAGGTCATTGTTCTGGCTTCCGAATTGCATGATGTGCACTGCAATGAAACGCGAGGCCCGTCGGGGACGGTGCGGCGATCTCGCGGTGAGATTGGGGGGCCTAGGTCGCGCGTGGCGGACGCGCGAGACGAGACATGAGTTGGTCGAGCTTTTCGGCTCGCGCTCGGAGAAGAGGCGGCATGCAACTGAAGCGTCAGGTCGTGGTCGGGTCGCTCTGGAGCGCCTTCGGCAATAGTGGCCAGCAGATCATCGGCTTCCTGATCTTCATCTACATTGCGCGCAAGCTGACGCCTGCCGACGTTGGTCTCGTGGCCTTCGCCATGGTGCTGGTGGAAGTCCTCACTTTCGTCTCGCGTCTCGGCCAGGTGGAGGTCCTTCAGCGCAACCGCGATCTTCCTGACACGACGATCAACACCTCGTTCTGGATCCTCGCCGCCACCGGAATCGTCAGCACCGCGCTCGTTGTCGGGATGGCCCCGTTGGCGAAGCTCGTGTCGGACAACCCGGACTTTCCGCTGGTGATTGCGTTGCTTGCGCCGTTCTGTGGGCTGCAGGCCTTCAACGCCGTGCCCGAAGCCCTGCTCCGGCGCCGGCTCGACTATCGGTCGCTGAGCCTTCGCAACTGGATCGCCGCGCTGTCCGGTGGGGCGGTCGGCATTTACCTCGCCTATCACGGCTACGGCGTGTTCGCGCTGGTGGCACAGCGCGTCGGCACCGCTCTGGTCCAGACGATCTGCACTTGGCTCTTCCTGCGCTGGCACCCGAGGCTGGTCTTTGACCGCGTCGCCGCGAAGACCCTCTTTGCCACGGGCGGGGAGATCATGCTCGCCGGGTTCGCGGGCTCGCTCAACCAGCGCGTCGCCGACGCCGTCACCGGAACCGTGCTCGGTGCAGCAGCGCTCGGCTTCCTTCGCCTCGGCTGGCGCTTCTTCGAGGTGATGGTCACCCTCTCGGTCAACCCGGTCACCAACGTCGCCCTCACCACGCTGGGGCGGCTGCAGCACGACCTTCCGGCCCTTCGCCGCGCCTATCTTCGGCTCACGCAATTCATGGCGACAGCCTCGCTGCCGATGTTCTTTGGCCTCGGCGCCATCGCCGACGTGCTCGTTCCGCTTGTCTTTGGCGAGAAATGGCTGGGGAGCGTCCCCGTCATCGAGCTTCTCTCCCTGATCGTCCTCGGGATGACCGTCAACGTCTTCTTCGGCGCGGCGATGATCGCGATCGGGAAGTCTCGACTTCTTCTCGGTCAGTCCCTCTTCCAGCTGGTGGTGACTGTCGTTTTCGTCCTTGCCGGTGCTCCATTTGGGACCATCGGCGTGATGTTCGGCTTCATCGCGCGCGGCGTCGTCGTTGCGACCTACAATCTCATCATCCTCTCGCGCGAAGCCAAGATCGAACCCTGGGCGGTCGTTGGCACGGTCATTCCGCCAGCCGTCGCCGCTGCGGTGATGGTCGGCCTCGTGGAGATCGCGAAGTTCCAGCTGGTCGGGCACGTGCCCGCCATCCCGCTTCTGTTGATCCTGATTCCGGTGGGCGCGGCGACGTATGGCGTCGCCCTCTTCGGCGGCGACCTTGTCGGCCTGTGGCGCGGCTATGTGCGGGATGCGGCGGCGTCCCTGGCCAACGCCTTCAACGGCGGCGGACCGAAACCAAAGGAGGTGCCGGCCTAGCTGAGCAGGCCCATCGTGCAGTCTTCCTTGAACAGCGGCGGGGCGGGGGTCATGCGGCATCAGGAGGCCAACATTGGACACGACATGGAAAACTCTTGTTCCCCGACCGATCAGACGCTCGTCTGCGTGGACCCTCGCCGGCAAAGCCTGGAGGCGGATCAAGCACTCGATCCGCACGCCGCGCGGCCTCACTCTCGTCCGGAACTACGCCTATGACGCCCAGCGCTTCGCCCGCTACGCAGTTCCGGTCAGCGAAATTCCGCAGGGCCGCGAGGCGCTCGGCAGCCACCTCGTCTTCCACTACCACAAGCTCGAGAAGGGCCTCGCGCTCCCCCACCCCAAGCCCGGATTCGGTGTCGAGGCCGTGCGCAAGGTGACGCTGCTGGCCCGCGAATTCGGCAACCGTTTCGGCGAGCAGCCGATCCTCGACAGCGCCCGCGGCGCCGTCCGCTCGGTGGTCGACGCGGCGGCCCCCGGCCCCTCCCCCTATTCGATCGCGCCCGACTTCCTCGCCGGGGAGGCCGCTCGCGAGACCGGCGGCGTCATCGAAGTCACCCGCGAAGAGATCCATGGCCACAGCCGCCTCGACCTCAGCGGCTTCTTCGCCAACCGCTACAGCGTGCGTCAATTCGATCCGCGGCCGGTCAAGCCGGCGCTGGTCGCAACCGCCCTCGCCATGGCGCAGAAGGCTCCGTCGGTCTGCAACCGCCAGTCCGGCCGTGCCCACGTCTTCATGACCCGCCCCAGGATCGAGGCCGCGCTTTCCCACCAGAACGGCAATCGCGGCTTCGGCAACACCGCCGGCGCCGTGCTGATCGTCACCTCCGACCTTTGCAGCTTCGTCACCGCCGGCGAACGCAACCAGTGCTGGGTCGACGGCGGCCTCTTTGCGATGTCGCTGGCCTACGCGCTCCACTCCCTCGGGCTCGGTTGTTGCATGTTGAACTGGAGCATGGAGTCCGGTGCCGACAAGGCGATGCGCAAGGAGATGGGTATTCCCGACTCCGAGGTCGTGATCACGATGATCGCCGTCGGCCACCTCCGTGAGCGTTTCAAGGTCGCCCGCTCCGAGCGTCGGCCACTTCATGAGATCGCGCATTTCGACGTTGCGTTTCCGGCATGAGGCGATGACGGGTGACGGAGACATCGCCGCGATGAAGATTTCCCTCCGTGCCGGGGCGCTGATCGCCGTCGGCCTTCTTGCCGGCTGCGACAGCGAGCCGGAGATCGATGCCGCAACGCTCGAGCGCGGCGAGCGGCTGGCCGAGGGCTGCGAAGCCTGCCACGCGCTCTATACGCCGGAGCAAAGGGTTGGCCCCTCGCTGCTCGGCATCGTCGGACGACCGGCCGCCAGCCTGCCCGACTACGATTACTCCTCGGCGCTTCGCGGTTCCGGGCTCGTCTGGGACGCTTTCACCATCGAAGCCTTCATCGCCAACCCGCAAGCGGTCGTCCCCGACACCAAGATGGTCGGAAACTCGCTGTCGCCCGGTGAAGCCGCAGAAGTCGTGAAGTACCTGGAGACGATAGAATGACCCACAGGTCACCCGCGGCCTTCTCGCGCCGGACACTCCTTGTCGGTTCGGCCGCGCTCGCCGCCGGCGCCTCGGCCGCTGCGCTCCTACCCGGCAGGATCGTCGACGCACTCCGTCTCGATCCCGCCCGGCCGGGCGCGAGGCTCGGCCGGCTGATCGTGAACCGGCTTGGATCGGACGAAGCGATGGCGCTCGTTCGTGAGCACAAGTCGCTTATCGCCGGCGGCGGCGGCCACACCGTCCCCGCCGCCATGGCGGCGGATTTCCGTGCCGGTCGGACACTCCGCATCGATGGCTGGCTCCTCTCCAGGACCGAGTGCGCCGTTTGTGTCGCCTCCGTCCTCGCGTCGGCCTGAGGCGGCGCGATGGCAGCGTTCCTTGACGCCTTGACCGACGGATTGCCCGGGCAGCTCGAGGCCGACGTGATCATCATCGGCGGTGGAATGGCGGGCCACACCATCGCCTCGCAGCTCTCCGGTTCGAACCGCCGCATCCTCGTTCTCGAAAGCGGCGGACTCGACATCGAGGGCGCGACGCAGAGCCTCTATCTCGGCCAGAACACCGGGCTCCGCTACCACGATCTCGGCCAGTGCCGGCTCCGCTATCTTGGCGGCACGTCCAACCACTGGGCCGGCTTCTGCCGCCCGAACGATCCGAGCGACTACCGCGGCCGTCCCGAACTCGGCCTTCCCGCCTGGCCGGTCACCGATACCGAGCTGACTCCGTTCATCGAGCGGGCTGCCGGGCTCCTCGGCCTCCCCTTCGATGGCTTCGATCCGCTCTACCATTTCCAACGCGTGGGATTCGAACCGGGCGAACTCATTGACGCCCGATCCGATAGGTTGGTCACCAAGCTCTTCCAGATCGCCTCGCCCCGTCGCGCGGTCGAGCTTTTCCCCCTCCAGAGCCTTCCCGACGTTGAGGTCGTGCTGCACGCCAACGTCACCCACATCCAGCTGACGCCGAACGGCCAGAGCGTCGACCATCTCGTGGTGAAGACCCTCGACGGAAAGTCCGCTCGCGCCACGTCACCGGTCTTCATTCTCGCCTGCCACGCGATCGAGAACGCCAGGCTGATGCTCGCGTCGAACGACGTCCTGCCCGCCGGCATCGCCAACGCGTCCGACCAGCTCGGACGCAATTTCATGGATCACACTTACGTCCACTGCAGCCAGTTCTTGCCGATCGCCGGACGCTTCCCGCTCGCCTACGACATGAAAGAGCAGCAGTCTCGTGGCCTCAATTTCAATCTCGGCCTGAGTGAAGCGACGTTGCGCGAGGAGGGCCTTCTTCAGCTCTACTGCCGGTTCCGGCCGATTGATGTTCTCAAGACTCAGAGACTAGCCTTGCGACGGCTCAATGCGGGATTCTTTGAGCCATTCGATCCGGAAATCCTGGACGATGTAGCAGCGGTCGCCAACTCTCTCGGCAATTCCGCCCGCGTCATCGGCGAGAAGCTCGGAATCGACCCCAGCCCGCCCGAAGTCTACCTCCTCGACTTCCGTATCGAGCAAGCGCC
>CAYOET010000164.1:0-16842 GCA_964402985.1 uncultured Bauldia sp.
TCACGGATGCGGCCCGGCAGGCCGCGACCTACCGCAAGGGACGGGTGCTGGTGGCCGGCGACGCCGCGCATATCCATCCGCCGGATGGCGGACAGGGGCTCCAGACGGGGGTGCAGGATGCGGTGAATCTGGGCTGGAAGCTGGCCCAGGTGATCAAGGGGATCTCGCCGGAGAGGCTCCTCGACACCTACCAAGCCGAGCGCCACCCGGTCGGTGCCCGCGTGCTGCGCAACACGATGGCCGCCGTCGCGCTGCGCCGCGACGATGACCGCACGAAGGCGCTCCGCGAAACGATGGCGGAACTCCTCGGCATGGACGGGCCGGGCAATCGCTTCGCGGCGGAGCTGTCCGGCCTGGGCATCCGCTACGATCTCGGCGAGGGGCATCCGCTCCTCGGCCGCCGGATGCCCGACCTCGACCTCGTCACCCGCGACGGACCGGTAAGGGTCTTCACCCTCCTGCGCGATGCCCGGCCGGTTTTGCTCAATTTCGGTGAGCCGGGCAGCCTCGACATCGCTCCGTGGGCGGGCCGCGTTCAGGTTGTCGACGCGACCTATGACGGACCGTGGGAGCTCCCGGCTCTCGGCACGGTCAGCGCACCTGCGGCCGTTCTCATCCGGCCCGACGGGTATGTGGCCTGGGTGGGAGACGGAACCCGCCAAGGTCTCTCTGAGGCTCTCACCGCATGGTTCTGACCGGCCGTGGCGTAGCGTCGGAGGGACCGGTCTTACGCGTGACCTGGGGTCGAGGCGCCGGCGGCGAGGGCTTTGCGAACCGCCGGCGCGACCTTGGTGCCGAAGAGCTCGATCGAGCGCATGACTGCCTTATGTGGAAGCGTGCCGACCGAGAACTGGATCAGGAAACGGTCGTGCCTGAAGAGCTCGTGCTGGAAGAGGATCTTCTCGATCACCTCGTCGGGGCTGCCGACGAAGCTTGCGCCGCGGAGCTGGCGCGAGGCGTCGAAATGGGCGCGGGTGGTCGGCGGCCAGCCGCGCTCCTTGCCGATCCGGGTCATCGCCTCGGCGAAGGGCGGGAAGGCGAGGTCGGCCGCCGCCTCGGAGGTGTCGGCGATGAAGCCGTGGGAGTTGATCCCGACCGGGAGTTTTGCCGGGTCGTGGCCGCTGTGCCTGGCGGCGTCGCGATAAAGCTGGACGAGCGGTGCGAACCGCTCGGGCTCGCCGCCGATGATGGCGAGGGCGAGCGGCAGGGCGAGCGCGCCGGCGCGGACGAGCGATTGCGGCGTGCCGCCGACGGCGATCCACACCGGAAGGGGGTTCTGGAGCGGGCGCGGGTAGACTCCCTGCCCGTTCAAGGGCGCGCGGTGCTTGCCGGACCAGGTGATTTTGGTCGTCGCGCGGAGGTTCAGCAGGAGCTCGAGCTTCTCGGCGAAGAGCTCGTCGTAGTCGTGAAGGTCGTAGCCGAAGAGCGGGAAGGACTCGATGAACGAGCCGCGACCCGCCATGATCTCGGCACGCCCGCCGGAGAGAAGGTCGAGGGTCGCGAATTGCTGAAAGATTCGGACCGGGTCGTCGGAGCTGATGATGGACACCGCGCTGGTGAGGCGGATGCGCTTGGTGCGCGCCGCCGCGGCGGCGAGGACAACGGCCGGCGCGGAGGCGACAAAGTCGGGGCGGTGGTGCTCGCCGACGCCGAAGACGTCGAGGCCGACCTGGTCAGCCAGCTCGACCTCCTCCATGAGGTCGCGGAGGCGGTGCTCCGCGCTCATCACGGCGCCGGTGCGCGGGTCGGGGGTGGTTTCCACGAAGGTGTAGAGGCCGAGTTCCATGCGGCCTTCGATAGCGGGCGGAGGCAAACTCCGTCCAGCGTCCGCCCACGAGTCCACGCCTATATCGACCGCCGGGCAGAAGAATGGCGGGCCGGAGCCGCCTTCGGCCGCATCACTCGAATCGCCGGAATCGCGGTAGTAAGACGTTGGGTCGACAGGCCAGGCGCCATTCCACACCGACCATGCCAGCCCACGATATATCGAAAGATATAACTTGAAAGAAGATTGTCCCTCTATATATCGCACGATACATCGCCCCAGCCTCGGGCGGCGATTGCATTGATTGCCCCTCGCCCCCGCCGCCCCTCCGGACGGCGCGTTTGGTTTGTCACTCTCGATCCAGGACGCATTTCATGAACGATCGTCCGGCGAGCCCGGCTAGCGGCTCCGTCACCGCTCCTCCGGACGCGCCGGCGCCTCCGGAGGCCCCGGCGCCGCGGGTCGGGCTGATCATCGGCGCGCTGATGCTCGGGCTCCTTCTCGCCGCGCTCGACCAGACGATCGTCTCGACCGCGCTGCCGACGATCGTGCAGGACCTCGGCGGCCTCAACCATCTCTCCTGGGTGGTGACGGCCTATCTTCTCGCCAGCACCGTCTCGAGCCCGATCTACGGCAAGCTCGGCGACCTCTTCGGCCGCAAGGTGATCCTCCAGTCCGCGATCGTCCTCTTCCTGCTCGGCTCGGCGCTGTGCGGCCTTTCGCAATCGATGACGCAGCTGATCGTGTTCCGCGCGATCCAGGGGCTCGGCGCGGGCGGGCTCTTCGTCATCACCATCGCGGTCATCGCCGACGTCGTGCCGGCGCGCGAGCGGGGCAAGTATCAGGGCCTATTCGGCGCTGTGTTCGGCGGCGCTTCGATCATCGGGCCGCTGGTCGGCGGGTTCTTCGTCGAGAGCCTTTCCTGGCGCTGGATCTTCTATATCAACATCCCGATCGGAGCGGTGGCGCTGGCGGTGATCGCCGTCGCGCTGCACACCCACCAGAAGCAGGGCCACCCGTCGATCGACTATCTCGGCGCCCTCACCCTCGGCGGCGCGCTGACCTCGATCGTCCTCTTCACCAGCCTCGGCGGCAACACCTATCCGTGGAACTCGAGCGTCATCCTCGGGCTGATGGTCGGCTCGGTGGTGCTGCTCCTGGCCTTCATCCTCGCCGAGACGCGGGCGAAGGAGCCGATCATTCCGCTCCACCTGTTCACCAACAGCGTGTTCACGCTGACCAGCGTGCTCGGCTTCGTGGTGGGGGTGGGGATGTTCGGGGCACTGACCTTCCTGCCGCTCTATCTGCAGGTGGTGAAGGGCCAGTCGCCGACCCTCTCGGGCCTGCAGCTGACGCCGATGATGGCCGGCATGCTGACCACCTCGATCATCTCCGGGCAGGTGATCAGCCGGTTCGGCCGCTACCGCGTCTTCCCGATCCTCGGCTTCACGGCAATGACGCTGGGCCTCTTCCTCCTCTCGCAGCTCACGGTCGCGAGCAGCGTGTGGCTGGTGTCGGTCTACATGGTGCTGATGGGGATCGGCCTCGGCATGCTGATGCAGGTGCTGATCCTGGTGGTGCAGAACGCGGTCGAGTATCGCCATCTCGGCGTCGCCACGGCGGCGGCGACGGTGTTCCGCGGGATCGGGGGGTCGGTGGGCCTCGCGGTGTTCGGCGCGATCTTCGCGCACCGGCTCAACACGGCGCTGGTGGCGGTCCTTCCGGCCGGGACCGCGATCCCGGAGGGCGGCATCGATCCGCGCGCCGCGATCGCGACTCTCCCGCCGGAGATGCACGAGCAGTTCCTGGGCGCGTTCGTGACGGCGATCCACCCGGTGTTCCTGATCGCCGCCTCGCTGACCACGGTCGGGTTCGTGCTGGCGTGGTTCCTGAAGGAGATCCCGCTCAGGTCACACGCGGGAGCGGGGCCGCGGCCGCAGCAGGTGGCCGCCTTAGCGGAGTAGCGCTCACATCTCAACGAGAATGTCCCGGGCTTGACCCGGGACCCATTGCCCGTTCCGTGTCGAGGGCAGCAGGGTGGAATGGGCCCCGGGTCAAGCCCGGGGAATACCGGTTGAGGTTTGGGCTAGGTGCCCATTCCGGGTTGCTCGGCGAGATCGAGCCAGTCTGGATTGTCGCGTTCGATCAGTTGGATTTTCCACGCGCGAAGCCATCGCTTCACCGAATGCTCTCGTTGGCGGGCATCATTGAGCGTGGCGTGGATCTCGGCATAAACGAGTCGATGCACCTTGTACTGCTTGGTGAAGCTGGGCACCGCGCTGGAGCGATGCTGATCGAGGCGCCGGGACAAGTCGCTGGTTACGCCGATGTAGAGTGTCCCGCGCATTCGACTGGCCAGGATGTAGACCCAGTATTGGCGGTCCATCCCCGCTCCCGACCGGCAGCCCGCCAGCATCGTGCCGCGGGCTCGAACCGGGGCCCATTCCACCAGACCGCAGCAAAACGGGAAGGGCAATGGGTCCCGGCTCAAGGCCGGGAAAAATTGGGGTAGCGACTGCCGGTA
Source organism: uncultured Bauldia sp. (assembly GCA_964402985.1). GTDB lineage: Bacteria > Pseudomonadota > Alphaproteobacteria > Rhizobiales > Kaistiaceae > JADYYB01. The sequence goes on from CAYOET010000164.1 coordinate 4,290, forward strand.
GGCGGCTAAACGCCGAACTGTTCGTCGAAGGCGTAGACGACGCCGCGGACGGTGCGGATCGGGTCCTGGCGGGAGCCGCGGTTGATCGCTTTGCGGAGGCGGCCGACATGGACGTCGACGGTGCGCTCGTCGACGTAGATGTCGCGGCCCCAGACGCCGTCGAGCATCTGCTCGCGCGAGAAGACGCGGCCGGGGCTCTGCATCAGGAATTCGAGGAGGCGGAACTCGGTCGGGCCGAGATGCAACTCCCGGCCGGCTCTGCGGACCCGGTGCGCCTCGCGGTCGAGTTCCATGTCGCCGGCGCGGAGGAGCGAGGCGACGATCTCGGGGCGCGAGCGGCGGAGGATGGCGCGCACCCGCGCCATCAACTCGGGGACCGAGAAGGGCTTTACGACATAATCGTCGGCGCCGGTGGCGAGGCCGCTGATGCGCTCGGTCTCCTCGCCCCTCGCGGTGAGGATGAGGATGGGGAGCGCGCGGGTCTCGGCGCGGCTCCTAAGGCGCCGGCAGAGCTCGATGCCGGAGATGCCGGGCAGCATCCAGTCGAGCAGAAGGAGGTCGGGGACGTTTTCGCGGAGGCGGATCTCCGCCTCGTCGCCGCGGCCGACCGACTCGACCGCGTAGCCCTCGGCCTCGAGATTGTAGCGAAGCAGCAAGGTGAGAGGCTCTTCGTCCTCGACGATCATCACCTTGGGTGCCATCAGGTGCGGCGCTCCGGCATCTCGATCCCGGCCATCGTCGTGCGGTCCTTCTTCGGCCGCTCGTCGACCAGCGTCGTCCCGGTGACGAGGTAGTGCACGGTCTCGGCGATGTTGGTCGCGTGATCGCCGATGCGCTCGATGTTCTTGGCGCAGAAAAGCAAGTGCGTACAGAAGGTTATGTTGCGCGGGTCCTCCATCATATAGGTCAGGAGTTCGCGGAACAGCGAGGTGTAGAGAGCGTCGATTTCGTCGTCGCGCGCCCACACCAAATGGGCGGCTTCGAGGTCGCGGGCCGAGTAGGCGTCGATGACGTTCTTGAGCTGGGCGAGGCTGAGCTCGGCGATGTGCTCGACGCCGTGGATGAGCTTCTTGGGCTGGATCTGGCCCTGGAGGGCGACGACGCGCTTGGCGATGTTCTTGGCGAGGTCGCCGACCCGCTCGAGGTCGTTCGAGATGCGGATCGCGGCGATGATCTCGCGGAGGTCTCTCGCCATCGGCTGGCGGCGGGCGATCATCAGGATCGCCTTCTCCTCGAGCTCGCGCTGGAGGGCGTCGATCTTGCGGTCGCGCGTGATCACGGTCTGCGCGATCTCGGGGTCGACTCTTGTGAGCGCCGTCATCGAGAGGTCGATGAGCTCCTCGGCGATGCCGCCGATCTCGGCGACCCGGCCGGTGATGTCCTTCAGCTCGTCGTCGAACGCGCTGACGATATGGTTCTCTGCCATTGTCTTCTCCTGCCGAGCGTGTGCGGCGAGTGGCTTAGCCGAAGCGCCCGGTGATGTAGTCCTGCGTGCGCTGATCCTTGGGGTTGGTGAAGATCTGGTCGGTGGGACCGGTCTCCACCATGACGCCGAGGTGGAAGAAGGAGGTGCGCTGTGACACGCGGGCCGCCTGCTGCATCGAGTGCGTCACGATGATGATGGTGTAGTTCTCGCGCAGCTCGTCGATGAGTTCCTCGACGCGCGCGGTGGCGATCGGGTCGAGGGCCGAGCACGGCTCGTCCATGAGGATGACGTCGGGGCTGACGGCGATGGTGCGGGCGATGCAGAGGCGCTGCTGCTGGCCGCCGGAAAGGCCGGTGCCGGGTTCGTCGAGACGGTCCTTCACCTCTTCGAAGAGGCCGGCCTTCTTGAGGCTCTTGACGACGATCTCCTCGATGTCGGGCTTGGTACGGGCGAGGCCGTGGATGCGCGGGCCGTAGGCGACGTTCTCGAAGATCGATTTCGGGAACGGGTTCGGCTTCTGGAAGACCATGCCGACGCGGGCTCTTAGCTCCACGACGTCGAGGTCGGGATCGTAGATGTCGCGGCCGTCGAGGGTGATCTTCCCTTTCACGCGCGCGCTGTCGATCGTGTCGTTCATCCGGTTTATGCAGCGGAGGAAGGTCGACTTCCCGCAGCCGGACGGGCCAATGAAGGCCGTCACCGAGCGATCCGGAATGTCGACCGTCACGTCGAACAGCGCCTGCTTCTCGCCGTACCAGACGTTGACCTTGTCAGTCCGGATGCGCGGCTCACGCGCAACCGGCATGGCGTCCTTTGGAGCGGCCACGCTGATGCTCACCGTGGGTTTGCTGCTGTCGTTCACGGTTCTACTCCCGATGACGTTCACCACCTACGCTCCAGGCGTTGGCGAAGGAAAATCGCGACGGCGTTCATCATCACGAGGAACGCGAGAAGGACGAGGATGCCGGCCGCGGTGCGGGCGAGGAAGCCGCGCTCCGGGCTGTCGGCCCAGATGAAGATCTGCGTGGGCAGCGTGGTCGAGGCGTCGAGAAGGCCGCCGGGCGGGCTGGTGATGAAGGCGTTCATGCCGATGAGAAGGAGTGGCGCGGTCTCGCCGAGGGCGTGAGCGAGGCCGATGATCGTGCCAGTGAGGATGCCGGGCATCGACAGCGGCAGGACGTGATGGAGGATCATCTGGTGTTTCGAGGCGCCCATGCCGAGGGCGGCCTCTCTAATCGAGGGCGGCACTGCCTTCAGAGCGGCTCGGGTGACGATGATCATCGTCGGCAGCGTCATCAGCGCGAGCACCATGCCGCCGACCAGCGGGGCGGAGCGCGGGAGGCCGAAGAAGCCGAGGAACACGGCGAGGCCGAGGAGGCCGAAGACCACCGAGGGGACCGCGGCGAGGTTGTTGATGTTGACCTCGATGATGTCGGTGAAGCGGTTCCGCGGCGCGAATTCCTCGAGATAGATCGCGGCGGCGATGCCGACCGGGAAGCTGATCAGGAAGCACACGACGATCGCGAAGAAGGTGCCGACGATGGCGCCGGCGAGACCGGCGAGTTCGGGGAAGCGGCTGTCGGCGTTGAAGAGGAGTCCCCAGTTCAAGGGCGTCGAGACGAAGCCGCGCTCGGCGAGGGTGTCGAACCAGGCGATCTGCTGGTCGCTGATGCGGCGCTGGCTCTCGGGCCCTTCCCGCGAGATGTTGTTCTTGTTGAGCTGGTCGAACTGGTCGGAGGCCGGGATCGACAGCCTGATCGTGCCGCCGATCACCGAAGGGTTGGCCACCACCGCGTCGCGCACCATGAACTGCGCGTTGTTGGTGAGGATGGCGCCGAGCGCCCGGACCTGCGCCGTCTCGGTGACTTCGGGAAACTCCGCAACGAGGGCGTCGCGAAGCACGAAGCGGTAGTTGCCGGCGCCCGGGTTGGCGGGGTCGACATACTCGGCTTTGATCGGGAATTCGAGCTTCACCATCGTCTGCACGAAGGCCTTGTGGCCGAGAATGCCGAGCGAGACGAGAAGGAGGCCGAGAAGACCGACGGCGAGGCTGATCGCCCCGACGCCGAGGGCCTGGAGCCAGAGATCGCCGCGCTTGCGCTTCCGCCGCGAGGCCTTGGCCTGCGGGGTGCTCCAGATGCCTGCGCTGATGGCTGCGTCCGAGGGACTAGTCATACTGCTCCCGGTATCTGCGGACGATCGTCAACGCGATGATGTTGATGCCGAGCGTGACGAGGAAGAGGACGAGGCCGAGCGCGAAGGCGGCAAGCGTCTTCGGGCTGTCGAATTCGGTGTCGCCGATGAGGAGGGTCACGATCTGCACCGTGACGGTGGTGACGCCGTCGAGCGGGTTGAGCGTGAGGGTGGCGATGAGGCCGGCCGCCATGACCACGATCATGGTCTCGCCGATGGCGCGCGAGGTGGCGAGGAGGACGCCGCCCATGATGCCGGGAATGGCCGCCGGCAGGAGGACGCGCATCATCGTCTCGGCGCGGGTGGCGCCGAGGGCGAGCGAGCCGTCGCGCATCGCCCGCGGCACGGCGCGCAGCGCGTCGTCGGCGAGCGAGGAGATGAAGGGGATGATCATGATGCCCATCACGCCGCCGGCGGCGAGCGCGGAGTTGGGCGAGGTGGCGAGGCCGAGCGCGATGCCGCCGCTGCGAATCGCCGGAGCGACGACGAGGACGGCGAAGAAGCCGTAGACCACGGTCGGAATGCCGGCGAGAACCTCAAGGACCGGCTTGACCACGGTGCGGATGCGGCTGTCGGCGTACTCGACCAGATACATCGCGGTGAAGAGCCCTACCGGAATGGCGACGGCGAGGGCGACGGCGGCGATGAGGAGGGTGCCGGTGAAGACCGGAACCGCGCCGAAGGCGCCGAGGCCCGCGACCTGATCCTCGCGGATCGGGATCTGCGGCTCCCAGCGCGTGCCGAACAGGAACTCCGAGACCGGGACCATCTGGAAGAAGCGGCCGGCTTCGAAAAGGAGCGAGAAGATGATGCCGAGGGTGATCAGCACCGCGGTCACGGCCGAGGCGACCATGATGATGCTGAGCGCCATCTCGACCCCGTTGCGGGCGCGAAAGCGCGGCGCGAGACGGGCGCGGGCGAAGAACATGGCCAGCAGCATCATCGCCAACAGCACGACGATCATCGCCCAGCGCGCTATCGCGGCCCAGCTGACATAGCGGGCGGCGGCGGCGGAGATCTCGGCCGTCGGCGGCGTGAACTCGTTGCCGGCGGCGACGTTCTTGATCTCGGAGAGGATGAGGGTGAGCTGCGGCCCGCTCAACCCGTTGCTGACCGAGTCGGGGAGCGAAGAGAGGATCAACCGGTCGACGACCGGACCTTGCAGGAATAGCCAGAGGAGGACGAGGACGAGGGCCGGAAGGCCGACCCAGACCGCCACATAGGCGCCGTGATAGGCGGGGACCGAGTGGGCCTTTACAGCGGTGTTGTTGGCCGCTTCGACGCCGTAGCGACGGCCGATGAAGAAGGCGATCGCCGACAGAACGAGGATCAGAAGGAAAGCGTAGGAAGCCACTGACTCATCCCTGCACTGGCCGGCGCGGGCGGCGGGTACGGACTGGAAGAAGCAGCCACGCGATCCTGAGGATCGCGTGGCCGGAGCGAGAAGGCCTTGCTTAGGCCGGGTAGCGGTCGAACTGCTCGCCGGCCACGACGGCAGCGGCGTCGACGGGGCGAACGTCATCCGGCAGCGGGACGAGGCCACGCTCGCTGAGGTATCCCTCAGGGCCGATCGCGTCTTCCTGCATGTAGGCCTCGACGAATTCCTGGAGGCCCGGGATCACGCCACGATGCGCGTTCTTCACGTAGAAGAAGAGCGGGCGGGAGACCTTGTAGGAACCGTCACGGATGGTGTCCGGGCTCGGCTCGACGCCGTCGACCGAGACCGGCTTCAGGGTGTCCATGTTCTCGTAAAGGAACGAGTACCCGAAGATGCCAAAGGCGTTGTGGTCCTGGTTGAGGCGCTGAACGATCAGGTTGTCGTTCTCGCCCGCCTCGATGAACTTGCCGTCCTGGCGCATGCGGGCGCAAACCTCGGTGCGGCGCGCCGGCTCGAGAGCATCGAGAGCGGCGAAGGAGCGGCAGCCCGGAACGAGCACGAGCTCGACAAAGGCGTCACGGGTGCCCGAGGTCGGCGGCGGGCCGAACACGGTGATCGGGATGTTGGGGAGCGAGGGATCGATCTCGCTCCAGTTGCCGTAGGGGTTGGCGACGACCTGGCCGTTGATCTCGACCTCGGCGGCGAGCGCCTGGAAGAGCTGGGCCTTGGTGAGATCGAGGGCGGCCGCGTTGCCGCGCGAGACGGCGATCGAGAGGCCGTCATAACCGATGAGCGCCTCGGTCACGGAGGTGACGCCGTTCTGCTTGCAGAGGTTCCACTCGTTCTGCGTCATGGCGCGCGAGGCGCCGGTGATGTCCGGAGTGGCCGGGCCGACGCCGGCGCAGAAAGCCTGCATGCCACCGCCGGTGCCGGTCGATTCGACCACCGGGGCCCGCAGGCCGGTCGCGTTGGTGAACTGCTCGGACACCGCCTGGGTGTACGGGAACACCGTCGAGGAGCCGACGATGCGGATCTGGTCGCGGTTCTGCGCGGCGGCCGGCAGGGTGGCGAGCACCAGGGCAGTGGCGGCGATGCCGCCGAGAAGCGTCAATTTCACAGGATGTCTCCCTCTTGGGTGCGAAAGCCGCCGAACGGCCCAAAAAGCCGCCTGGTCGGGTGTTTCGGGGCGGACCCTAGTGAGCTTGGGTGATGCTTCTATGACAGATAGATTGCGGTTATGTGACAGCGTAAGACGCTGATTTTACGCTGATTTTCTGTCGTCGGCGGCGATCGATGGGATCAGACTCGATTCGTCGAAGCGGACGCTGAAGAGCGCCCCCTGCCCCGGTTCGCTTTCGATCGTCAGTCGCGCGCGATGGCGGTTGAGGATGTGCTTGACGATGGCGAGGCCGAGCCCCGTGCCACGGTTCTGACGGTCGTCGTCGACGCGGTAGAAGCGCTCGGTGAGGCGCGGCAGGTGCTCCGCCCCGATCCCGGGGCCGAAGTCGCGGACCGTGACGAGGCAGGCGCTGCGCGCGCCCGAGGGGCGGATCAGCGAAACCAACACGCGCTTGCCGCTGCGGCCGTATTTGAGGCCGTTCTCGAGGAGGTTGGAGAAGACCTGGACGAGCTCGTCGCGGTCGCCGGCGATGGTGATGGAGGCGTCTGGGAGCTCGGCGTCGACGGTCACCCCAAGCTCTGCGGCGAGCGGCTCGAAGGCGTCGAGGACGTGCTGGACCACGGAGACGATGTCGACGCTATCCTGCGGACGCATATGCGCCTTCATCTCGATGCGGTTGAGCGAGAGGAGGTCGTCGATGAGCCGGCTCATGCGCTGCGACTGGCCGTGCATGATGCCGAGGAAGCGCTCGCGGGCCGCCGGATCGTCCCGGGCCGGGCCCTGCAGCGTTTCGATGAAGCCGGTGAGCGAGGCGAGCGGGGTGCGCAGCTCGTGGCTGGCGTTGGCGACGAAGTCGGCGCGGGCGCGCTCGGCCCGGCGCTGTTCGGTGAGGTCGTCGATGACGAGGACTATCGTGTCGGGGCGCTGGCCGGCGGGCGTGCCGAGGGGCGCGAACCAGGCAACGAACCAGCGCTCGGTCGGCACGCGCTCGAAGAATTCAACCCGCGCCGGCCCCTCGCCGGCGATCACCCGCTGCAGCGCGGTGACGAAGTCGGGGGCGCGGAGGCGCGAGGTGAGGAGGTCGCCCGGCTTGAGCGGGAAGGTCGCGCGCGAGCGGGCGTTGGCAAAGCGGATGACGCCGGCGCCGTCGAGGAGGAAGCACGGTTCGGGCAGCGCCTCGGCGAAGCGGGTGACATCCGCGTTGAGCTGGCGCGCGTCGGGCGCCGGCGCATCGCTCTCGGCATGCGCGTCGGTCTTGGGCAGCGCGAGCAGGACCGCGACGACCGCGAAAATGACGATCGCGGCCCACAGCGCAACGGCGCCGGCCGCCGACAGAAGGAGAAGCGCAAGGGCGAAGCCGGCGAGAGGCCAGCGCCATTCGACGAAGCGCCAAGTAGCGAGGGAGCGTTGCCAGCCCGGCGGGAGGTTGTGCTGCTCGTCAGCCATGCAACCTCAAGCCGTCACCCCGGTGGGGCCGCTTCAGGCATAGAGTCGCCACAGAGCGACGCGAATCAGGCGCCGACGGGTCGCGGCGCAGAGCTGTGGGCGGGTTCATATGACGTCCGGGCCGGCCTTTTGGCTGGGATACAAGGCTGATATGTCTCCGGTTTCAGCCGTTCAATGGCGGTTATGACAGACATTTCTGCAGTTTTGTTGAAGTCCTTGAAGAAGCGCGATCCGTGGGATCCGGTGGCGCGGCAGCGGGTCTACACCCATGCGCGCATGGCGATGCTGCGGAAGCTGTGGTCGCTGCAGCCGCCCCTTCTGCCCAACGAGATCGAGGCCAATGTCGCCAAATTCGATTCGGCGGCCGCGCGGCTCGAGGCAGAATTCGCGGCGCGCTCGCAGGATTCGGAGGCCTCCGGCGATCGCGCCGTGCCTGCCGGCGCGGCCGCGCTAGTCGCAAGGGACGAGCCGGCGGCGGGCCGCGAGCCGCCGCGTGTTCCGCCACGGCAGCAGCCGCCAGCGGCGGCACCGCGCGCGGAAGCGCCTCAGCCTGCCGCTTTGGGCGCGGAGCGTTCGGGCGCCGGCCGGCCTGCCGCCAACCGTTCGGGCGCAGGCGATACCGCCAAGCCCGCCGCGCGGAGCGCGATGCCGCCGGCGATTCGCTCGCCGCTGAACGGGCGATCGGCACCCACCGCAACGATCCTGCCGCCGGAACGTCCGGCGCAACCAGCTGCCCCCGCTCGCCCTCCGGCAGCGGCCAAGGCGGCGCCCTCGCGCAGCCAGGGGCGCGCCTACGAGACGCGACCGGTGGAGGTTCGCCCGCCCGCCGCGACGCGGCCCGCCGCGCCGGCGGCCGCCCGCGAGGCCGCGGCCGGCGATGATTTCTATCCGCAGCCGTCGCGGCCTGCTGCGGCCGCGCCACGCGGTCCCGCGCCCAGGCAGGCGCGGCCCGCTGCTCCCGGCGAGCCTCCGCAACGAGCCCAGCGGGCAGCGCCGCCGAAGGCGCAGCCGGCGCGAGGGGCGTCCGAGGCGCCCTCCCCGGTGCTCGGCGCGGCCCGCGCACGACGGCGCGCAGTACCCGAGGTCGTGCCCGAGGAGCCGGCGCCGGTCCACGTCGAACGGCTCAACGCCTATCTCCGGCAGGTCGGCAACGAGAACGACCAGGTCCGTCCGGACACCAGCCGACGGCGCGGGATCGGAGTCGGGCAGGCCATCTTCGGGTTCATCGCCGCGGCCGCGGTCGGCGTGTCGGCGTGGGCGTTCATCTCCTACTACCCGCGCCTGTCGCGCGAGGCGGCGCTGGTCGGCGAGGCGCAGCCGCTCGACGCGGGGCCGAGCCTTCTCGCCCCGCCCCTGGAAACGGTCGCGGCGCTCCCGCCTCCGGCCGAAGCCGCGCTCACCGTCGCGGAAGAGATCACGCTCTTCGACGGCCGCGACCCGAGCGTGTTCGAGTCGAGCCCGGACAATCCGATCCACCTCGAGGGCGACGGCACGAACGGTTATGCGCGGGTGATCTCGACGATCGCCTCGCCGGGCGCGCGGGCCGAGATCGGTCCGGGGCTCGCGCAGAACCTCGTCGGCAAGACGGTGCGGATCCGCGTCGCGGCGCGCTCCTCGGCGACCGGCGGCTCCGCCCTCCTCCGCTTCGCCTACGAGGCGGCGGGCGAGCGGAGCCAGTGGCAGCCGATGCTGCTCAGCCCCGAGTTCGTGGCCGGCGACCTCATCTGGCGCGTGCCCGTGGTGGGACGCGACGGCCACGCCATCGTCATCGAGCCGCTCGACGGCGACGGCACGGCGGTCGACGTCGGCGAGATCAAGATCGAGGTTCTCGCGCCTTAGCTTGCCGCCTTGGCCGGCGCTAGATGTAGCCGTTGGCCTTGAGGTAGCGGAGGACGGTCTCGGCGTGGATGTGCGGGTCGCCCGCGGCGGCCGGGAGCCTGATCTCGGGCTTGAGCGGGGATTCGTAGGGGCTGTCGATGCCGGTGAAGTTCTTGATCTCGCCGGCACGCGCCTTGCGGTAGAGGCCCTTCACGTCGCGCTCCTCGGCGACCTCGATGGGCGTGTCGACAAAGATCTCCAGGAACTCGCCCGCTTCGACCAGCTCGCGCGCCATGTCGCGCTCGGAGCGGAAGGGCGAGATGAACGAGACCAGCACGATCAGGCCGGCGTCGACGAAGAGTTTTGCCGTCTCGGCGACTCTGCGGATGTTCTCGACGCGGTCGGCGTCGGTGAAGCCGAGGTCGCGGTTGAGGCCGTGGCGGATGTTGTCGCCGTCGAGGAGATAGGTGTGGTGGCCGAGGAGGTGGAGCCGCTTCTCGACGATGTTGGCGATGGTCGACTTGCCGGCGCCGGAGAGGCCGGTGAACCAGAGGATCGCCGGCTTCTGGTTCTTGGCCTCCGAGCGCGCCCGCTTGTTCACGTCGAGCGCCTGCCAGTGGATGTTGGTCGCACGGCGGAGGCCGAAGCGGATCATCCCGGCGGCGACCGTCGCGTTGGTGAAGCGGTCGATGAGGATGAAGGAACCGGTGTTGCGGTTCTCGTCGTAGAGGTCGAAGGCGATCGGCTCGGCGAGCGAGAAATTCGCGAAGCCGATGTCGTTGAGGTTCAGCGTCTCGGCCGCGAGCGGCTTGAAGCTTTCGATATCGACGCGGTGCTTGAGGTCGCTGATCGCGGCGCCGACGGTAGCCGCGCCGCTCTTGAGGAGGTAGGAGCGGCCGGGCAGGAGCGGCTCCTCGGCCATCCAGATGATGTGCGCGGCGAGCTGGTCGGCGACCTCGGGGCGCGAATCCGCGGAGGAGAGGATGTCGCCGCGGGAAAGGTCGACCTCGCGGTCGAGCGTCAGGGTGACGGCATCGCCGGCGACGGCGAGCTTGCGGTCGCCGTCCTTGGTGACGATGCGCTCGACGATGGCTTCCTGGCCGGTGCGCGAGACGATCACCTGATCGCCGGGGCGGACCGCGCCGCCGGCGAGCGTGCCGGCATAGCCGCGGAAGGAGAGGTCGGGGCGGTTGACCCATTGCACCGGATAGCGGAACGCGCCGGTCGCGCCGGCGGGGACGATCTCGACCGTCTCGAGGTGGTCGAGGAGGGTCGGGCCTTTGTGCCAGGGGGTGTTGTCGCTCGGGCCGATGACGTTGTCGCCGAAGCGGGCCGACATCGGGATCGGCACGATGGTCTTGAAGTTGAACTGATCGGAGAAGGTCTGGAAGTCGGCGACGATCGAGTTGAAGCGCGCCTCGTCGAAGCCGACGAGATCGATCTTGTTGATCGCGAGGACCACGTGCCGGATGCCGAGGAGCGAGGCGATGTAGGCGTGGCGCCTGGTCTGGATGAGGATGCCCTTGCGGGCGTCGACGAGGAGGATGGCGAGGTCGGCGGTCGAGGCGCCAGTCGCCATGTTGCGCGTGTACTGCTCGTGGCCGGGCGTGTCGGCGACGATGAAGCGGCGCTTCTCGGTGGCGAAGAAGCGGTAGGCGACGTCGATGGTGATGCCCTGCTCGCGCTCGGCCTCGAGGCCGTCGACGAGGAGGGCGAAATCCATGTCGCCGCCGGTCGTGCCGTATTTCCGCGAGTCCTTCTCGAGCGTGGAGATCTGGTCGTCGAAAAGGCGCTTGGTGTCGTAGAGGAGGCGGCCGATCAGCGTCGACTTTCCGTCGTCCACCGAGCCGCAGGTCAGGAAGCGGAGGAGGCCCTTCTCCCCTTCCCGCTCGGCGGCCGCGAGGAGCTTGGCCTCGGCGCGGAATTCGTTCATCAGAAGTAGCCCTCGCGCTTCTTCTTCTCCATCGAGCCGACCTCGTCGTGGTCGATGAGGCGGCCCTGGCGCTCGGACGTGGTGGCGGCGAACATCTCGTCGACGATCTCGTCGAGGGTGGTCGCGTTCGATTCGATGGCGGCGGTCAGCGGGTAGCAGCCGAGGGTGCGGAAGCGGATGCGGCGGGTCTGCGGCTTCTCGCCGGGCATCATGCGCATGCGGTCGTCATCGACCATGAGGATCTGGCCGCTGCGCATCACCGTCGGGCGGTCGGCCGCGAAATAGAGCGGCACGATGTCGATACCCTCGGCGGCGATATACTGCCAGATGTCGAGTTCCGTCCAATTGGAGAGCGGGAAGACACGGATCGACTCCCCGGCTTTCACGCGCGTGTTGTAGAGCGACCACAGCTCGGGGCGCTGGCTCTTGGGGTCCCAGGCGTGGCTGGCCGAGCGGAAGGAGAAGATGCGCTCCTTGGCTCTGCTCTTCTCCTCGTCGCGGCGGGCGCCGCCGAAGGCCGCGTCAAAGCCATGCTTGGTGAGCGCCTGCTTGAGCGCGTCGGTCTTCATCACCTGCGTGTAGAGCGAGGAGCCGTGGTCGAAGGGGTTGATGCCCTGGCGAAGGCCTTCCTCGTTGGTATGCACGATGAGGTCGAGGCCGAGTTTCCGCGCCGTCGCGTCGCGGAAGCGGATCATGTCCCGGAACTTCCAGGTGGTGTCGATGTGGAGGAGCGGGAACGGCGGCTTGGCCGGATAGAAGGCCTTCATCGCCAGATGCAGCATGACGGCCGAATCCTTCCCGATCGAATACATCATCACGGGCTTCGCAAAGGTGGCGACCACCTCACGCATGATGAAGATCGACTCGGCCTCGAGCCGGCGAAGATGAGAAGGACCAGAAATCATTGACAGCGCTAGCGTTTGAAGCCGGGAAACTATGCTGGCGGGGGTGGGGTCACAAGTAGCAGGGGTTGCCAATTTCCCGATCCGCCACGCAGGGCGTGTCGCCGTGCGGCGATTCAGGGGAACGGCATTCCTTGGAGGCTATCCAAGGTGCGACCCAAGCGGGGACTGATGTCCCGCCTCAGGTTTGTCATCGCCGGATTCACTCCGGCGATCCAGGGTTCAACCTCGCCCCACCGGGATCGCTCGATCACGGATCGTCGAGCGAGCGTCGGACAGGATTGCCGGAATGAATCCGGCAATGACACGTGAGGGGCGGAGCTAGAAGGCGTCCGCA
>CAYOET010000165.1:0-32124 GCA_964402985.1 uncultured Bauldia sp.
CCAGCGAGAAGCCGAGCACGAACGACGCGGAGAGGCCGACGATCCGGGCGCGCTGGGAGCCGTCCTCCTCGCCGGTGAACTCGTCGAGAGTCACCCCCGCGAGAAAGCACAGATAGGGTGGGACGAGCGGCAGCACGCAAGGCGACACGAACGACAGAAGGCCGCCCAGAATTGCGCCCCAGTAGGTAATTTCCACCGCTGTCCGCCGGGTAAGGTCCTGATTTTCGAAGGCCTTATAGGCCAGAACCGCCGGCCGGCCAAAGTCGCATTCGGGCGCACCACGAGAAAGGCCGCCGAAGCGGCGGCCTTTCGCTGCGATCCGTCCCGCGGCTACGGCGCCGGAGCGGGCGGCGGCGGAGCCGGTGTGGCACCGGCGGCCGGAGGCGTCACGGCAGCCGGCGTTGGCGACGGAGCCGGCGTTGGAGCGAGATTGGTCGGCGCCGGCGGAGTCGGCGGCTCGCTGACCGGGGCAACCTCCCCGCTCGGCGGCAATTGTTCGTCGACCGCCCACAGGGTCGTTGCGAGCACATAGATCGCGCCGAGAATGAGAGCCGCCACCAGCACCATCAGCACGGGGCGGCCGAGACCGCCCTGACGCGCCTCAGCCGGCGTGACGATCTCCGTCGGCGCGTCGGCGTCGCCAACGGTCGGGCGAACCTCGACGGTCCTGCCGGTAAGGGGGTCGATGCGAGTTTCCATGGGACCACCATTTCGTTCTGTGAGCTGCACCGGATTGACCCTCCGTTCCAAGGTGTAGAGGAGCGCCAACGCATTCCGCGGTCATGTCGGCCAACGGCAGCGCTCAGGTTTGGTTCCTGAGTCGCCTCCTCGGAGGTCGTCCGAAAAAAGCGCACCGTCTCCCGGAACCAACCTTTCGGCGACGTGTTGTCTCGATGTCCTGACCGGACTGTCCTGAGGAAAGCAAGCCGAAAGGCAAGCTGAATCGGGACGGAGAAAGGCCCCTCCGAAAGAAGGGGCCTTTCGCCGTTTCAGGGCGCGGTTTGCGCCTTCTTATCCGAATGGCCGAGCGGCCGGTCGGGGGCGATGCGGTCGCGAACGCGCTGCTTGATCTCCGCCGCCTCGGGAAACCGCCCCTCGTCCTTCCGCGACCAGAGGATCTCGCCCTCGGCCGTCCGTACGACGAATATCCCGCCGAGGCCCGGCACCAGCGTCACGCCGCCGAGCTCTTCCTCGAAGGTCGTGAGGAGCTCCTGCGCCAGCCACGCGGCGCGCAGCATCCAGCGGCATTGCCGGCAATATTCGATCTCGAGACGCGGGCGATCACTGTCTTGCATGGGGTCAGCCTACCAATCCTCGCCCCACCGCGCATCCGCGCAGGACGCCACCGGCAGCCATGCAGACCGATCGGTTTCCCTACAAAGAGAAGCACATCGGCGCGTTTGACTTCGTCGCCTCTTGTTCATGCCCAGTTTGTATGGATTCTAGAGCTGGAGCCGAGGTAGCGGCTCGCGTTCGGGGGACTTTTCGATGAGCACTCGTTTCCGCGTCGTGGCGGCCGTTGCGGCTATCGGCGCTTCGTTCGTAACCTTCGCCGCGCCCGCGGCCGCCCAGGCGGATCTGGTCGCCCGCGGCTCGTATCTCGTCAACGGCATCCTCAACTGCGGCAACTGCCATACACCGCGCGATGCGACCGGCAATTTCATCCCGGGCATGGAACTCGCCGGCGGCTTCCGGTTCAACGAGCTTCCCGCGTTCGACGCCTACGCCCGCAACCTCACGCCTGACGTCGAGACCGGCATCGGCAGCTGGTCCGACGAGGAGATCGCCATTGCGATCCGCGAGGGCAAGACACCGGAGGGCGAGAAGATCGGCCCGCCCATGCCGGTCTTCAACTACACCGGCCTCTCCGATGACGACACCGCGGCGGTGGTCGCCTATCTCCGCTCGCTCCCGGCGGTGCGGAACGAGATCCCGGAATCGACCTTCAACATTCCTCTCCCCGAGTACCCGCCGGCGACCCACGCGCCATCGCCCTCGCCGAGCGACACGGTCGCGTATGGCGGCTATCTCGTCACGATCGCACATTGCTTCGAGTGCCACACCCCGCGCAATCCGGACGGCTCGCCGGACATGGCCCGGATGGGCGCCGGCGGCAACGGCTTCGCGGGCGCCCCGTCGGGGAAGACCATCTACACTGCCAACATCACGTCGGATCCGCGGACCGGCCTCGGCAACTGGACCGACGCCGAGATCCGCCGCGCCCTGACCGAGGGCCTGAACCACGACGGCAAGCCGCTCTTCCCGGTGATGCCCGCGGGCTTCTTCAAGACCATGACGGCGGACGACATCAGCGCGGTCATCGCCTATGTCCGCACCATTCCGCCGGTCGTGAACGAGGTCGAACGCAACAACTGGCTCCCCTAGGGAAGCTCGCGCGACGCCGGCTCGGTCGGCGTCGCACCCGACCGATGATCAACCGCCGCGCCCTCCTCGCTGGAATCGCCGCAACGGCGGGCGCCGCCGGCCTCCGTCTCGCCGACCGCCCTGGCTACGCGCAGGAGCTCGGCCTTCCTCCCGAGAGCCGCGCCGGCCGCACGGTGCGCACCACCCTTGTCGCGGCCGAACGGCCGCAGGTTCTGCCCTGCTTCGGCGGCGTCTCGCTGCCGATGTGGACCTACGCCGCGTTGAAGCCGGTCCCGGTCATCCGCCTCACCCAGGGCGACCGTCTCGAGGTCCGGCTCCTCAACCGCCTGCCGCGCCCGGACGAGCACACCTCGATCCACTGGCACGGCATACGCCTCCCCAACGACCAGGACGGCGTGCCCTATCTCGTCCAGCCGCCGGTCCTCCCCGGCGAGCTCTTCGACTACGCCTTCACCCCGCCTGACACCGGGACCTATTTCTTCCACAGCCACTGCAACACCACCGAACAACTCGGCCGCGGCATGGTCGGCGTCCTCATCGTCGATGGCGACGTCGTCGACCCTTACGACGCCGACACGGTGATCCTCCTCCGCGACTGGCGCGTGAACCTCGAGGCCGCTGCGTTCCGGCCGATGGTGACGCTCCGCGGCGCCGGCCGCGCCGGCAGCTACGGAACCGTACGCAGCGCCAACGGCGCGACCAATCCCGAGATCGCGCTCCCCGGCTCGGCCGACTGCCGGCTTCGCATCATCAACATCGACCCCACGCGCATCATGGACCTCCGGCTCGAAGGCGCCGAGGCCGCGATCCTCGCCATCGACGGTGTTGCCGTTCCCCCGATCCCCTTCGCGGGCTGGCTCCTCGGGCCGGCCATGCGGCTCGACCTCGTGATGCGCTCGCCGCCGATCGGAGGCCGGGCGGCGCTGGTCGATCTCGGCGGGGACGAGCGCACCGAACTCGCCCAGCTGGTTTCGGCCGGCATCGACGTCCGCGCCAGCGGCTTCGACCCGCGCCCGCTCCGTGCCGCGCGCATTCCCGAGCCCGACCTCGCGACCGCCGAGCGCCTCGCCTTCACCTTTGCGGACGACAGCGGCCTCGCGCTGCCGGAGCCCGGCGTGCCGCCCGGCTTCCTTGGCACGCTGTGCCTTTCCAAGGCCTCGTTCTGGACGATCAACGGTCGGATGTGGCCCGAGGGCGGCCACCAGTCACCGCCCCCGCCGCTTGCCGAGCTGGCCCTCGGCAGAACCTATCGCCTCGCCCTCACCAACAAGACGCTCTACGACCACCCGGTCCACATCCACGGCCACACCTTCAAGGTGCTCGCCTCGGACAAGCCCGGCGTCCCGGTTCACTACGCCGACACCGTCCTCCTTCGCCCCGAAGAGACGCTCGATGTCGCCTTCGTTGCCGACAACCCCGGCGACTGGATGCTCCACTGCCACGTGCTCGAGCACCAGGAGACCGGGATGATGGGCTATCTCAGGGTTGCCTGAGCGCGGCGCTCTATTTCTTCGGCGCGGCTTTGCCCGGGGCGGGGCGCGAGACCGAGACGTCGTTGGCCATGTAGCTCGGGACCTTCTTGTCCTTCTTGTCGGCCGCCTTCGGCTTCTTGGCTTCCTTGCTGCTTCTCATCTGGCCTTTTGCCATTGCTTCCTCCCAACCGCCGCCCGCCTGCAGAATCGCCATGGCGGCGCTGTGGCGGCGGAGCTTGTGACGTTTTTTTATCGAAGGCGAGCCCCGGTGCAAACCGCACAACATATTGATTAGCGGTTCGTTCTCGTGCACGGCTAGGCGCCTGTCGCAGCGTGGTGGACCTTGGCTGACGTAGCGATTTTTGATCGAGCGGACACTTCCGATCCGGCCCCCCTCGCCGGCATTCGCTCCCGACTCGCCGACGCCCGGCTGCGCGCCCGCATCGACCTTCTCCTCGAGGGCCTTGCGTGGAGCCTCGCCGCCGGTCTCGGCGTCGCCTGCGCGGCCTACCTTCTGCAGCGGCTGGGCGGCACGCTCGCCCCGGCCAACCCGTGGCGCGCCGCCCTCTCGCTCGGGCTCGCCGCGTTTGGCGCATCGGCGCTTGCCGCCGCGGCGCGGGCGCTTGCCTTTCCCCCTGCCGAAGCCACGCTTGCGCGACGGGCCGACCGCCTCTTCGCCTTCGACGAACGGCTCTCGACCGCCCTCGAGATCGACGCCGCGCGGACCAGCGGCTGGGCTGCCACGCTGCGCACCGCTGCCCTCGCCGAGGCCGGGCAGCGCGCTTCCGCGATCGACCCCAAGCGCCTTTCGCCCCTCAAGGCGCCCGCGGCCCTATGGGCGGTTCTCGCGCTGGCCCTCGCTCTCGCCGCGTTGATACTTGTTCCGCAACCCCTTTCGGTGGGGACGCAGGGCGTCGTCGCGCTGGAGCCCACCGGCCAACAGCGCGAGGAGACGGCCGCGAACCTCAGGCAGATCGCGGACACGATCCGCGCGGAAGCCGCCCGCCCCGACGGCTATCGCGCGGCGATCGCGCGCACCCTCGAGGACGCCGCTGGCGAGTACCTCGCCGGGACGACCACCTTTGGCGAGCTCACCCAGCAGCTGTACCAGCTCCTCGATCACGCCCAGCGCCTCGATCCGGCCGAGCGGATGCCCACCGCGACCGTAGCGCCGGCCGCAGATATCCCCAGGCTCATCGAAGCCGCCCTCAACGCCCATCTCGATCAGCTGGCAGAGCCGCAATCAGCCGCCGCCGAGCGCCTCCCTGAGCCGGGCACGACCGCCAGCGCTGAGGTGGGGCCTGGCGGCGGGGAGGGTGGCGACGTAAACAACCCCGACGGCGTCAATCCTACTCCTGCCCCCCCGACCGACGCCGCTTACGCCGCCGAGATGGCGAGGCTGAGCACAGCGGACTATGACGAAGACGATGGCCTCGCCGGCCTGCCCTCTGATTTCAAGTTCGAGAACACCCGGCCAATTGCGGCCGTGCCGGTGGGCGGCGCTGCCGAGGCCGGCAAGGGCGAAGGCGACGCCATCGGCCGGGGCGTGATGCCTCTCGCCGGCGACGCGCTCGCCGGCCGCGATGCCTTCAACCTCCTCGAAGCGATGGCGCTGCCCCTCGAGACCGGTGAAGCCGGACGACGCATCCGCATTGATGTCGAGCCGCAGGCACTGCCAGGAACGCCCGGCATTGCTCCCGCCGCCGGCCAGTGGCGAGGCACGGCCGCGGAGGCGGTAAGCCGCCACGCGATCGGTCCCGAGGACCGCGCGATCGTCGCGCGCTATTTCACGCACGACGAAGCCGCTCCCTGATGTCGCTGATAAGTCCCGCCTGGCTGCTGCTGAGTGCGCTGGCCCTGCTGGTGCTGGTCCTCCACATGCAGCGGCGGCGGACCATCGGCGTCCCCAGCATCCTCATCTGGGAGAGGCTGGCTTCGCCGGTGCGTCCGCGCTCCTCGCTGCGCCCCCCGCCCTTCAGCTGGCCGCTTGTCCTGCAAATCGCGGTCGTTCTCCTCGCCGCGGCGGCGTTTGCGCGCCCGCTGATCGGCGGCGCGTCGCTCCCCGATCACCGCATCGTCGTCATCGACGCATCGGGCAGCATGCGCGCGACCGACCTTCCGGAGGACCGCTTCGCCGCCGCCGTCGAGCGCGCGCGGGCCATGCTGGCGTCGATCCCGCCCTCCGACGCGAGCCGCGTGTCGGTGCTCGTTGCCGGTGGCGAGCCGCGCCTCATTGCCGCCCGCTACGCCGGCGACCGCGGCCTCGCCGCGAGTCTCTCCGCGCTCACCCCCACCGACGGGCCGGCCGACTGGCGCGCCGCCGGGGATCTCGCGCGTTCGACCTTGATCGCGGGCGAAAGCGTCGGCCTCACCATCCTCACCGATGACGAGGTCGCGGCACAGGCGATGTCGGCGCTTCTCCCCGCGGCCACGACCGCGATCGTCCCGGTGCTGGGCGAGCAGCCGGCCGCCAATGCCGGGCTCACCGCCACGCTTCGCCCGCCCGTAGAGGAGGGAAGGCCGTGGCGCGCCGAGGGCAAGGTCGCCTTCTCCGGCGAGACGCGGAGCGCGACCGTCCGCGTCCTCTTCCAGCCCGAAGGGACCGAGGGCTTCCTGGACTGGGCGAGCGTGGAGGCGGTTGCGCCGGGGGAGGCCTCCACCGCCGCCTTCAAGTTCGACCTCGACCTTCCGGGCGCCGGCATCCTCGCGATCGAGGTGCCCGCCGACCTCGCCAATCATGACGATCGCCTGAGCTTCATCGTGTTGGGTGAGCCGACCATCGCGCGCGTCCTCCATCTCGGCCCGCCCAACCCCGCGCTCGAGCGCGCCCTTCTCGCGAGCGGGGTGGTGGAGCTCTTCGCCGCCGACGCCCTGCCGGCGGACGACAACAGCTTTGATCTCGTCGTCGTCGACAACGTCGCTCTCAGCCGGCACCCCGCGACCAACACTCTCTTTCTCGGCGGCGGGCGCATCACCGGCGAGCCCGAGCCGGCCGGTATCGCCAACCCGGTGCCGAGCCATTGGCGCACCGATCACCCGCTCGCCCACTCCGTTGCCTGGCCCGAGCTCGAGGCCGCCATCGGCTACCGGCTCCCATCGCTGCCCGGCGCGAGCGTCCTTCTCGAGGCGGCCGGCGCGCCGTTGATCGAGGCCCGGACCACGCCCGAGGGCCGCGAGATCCGCGTCGGGCTCGACCTTCGCAGCGCCGCATGGAGCGAGCAGCCCGGCTTCCCGGTCTTCGTCGGCAACGTGCTGCGCTGGCTCGGCCTCTCGCTTGGCGGGCGGCTCACCCCGATCTGCGAGGCCGCAATCCGCTGCCCGGTCGATCCGCGCCTCGCCTTGGGAACGGTCGTTGCCCCCGACGGGTCGCGCACCACGCTGTGGCCGGCCGGCGTTCCCGCGCCCACCGTTCTCCCGTCCGGCTACGAGCCGACTTTCATTCCGCGCAACGCCGGCATCTACCGGATCGAGCGCGACGGCCGTTCGCAGATCCTCGCCGTCAACGCGCCTGCGTCCGAGGTCGGCCTCCCCGGCCCATCCACCGCCACCCTGCCGCCCGAAGCGGGACCGCCCACGCCGCTGCGCTGGTGGCTGCTGGCGCTGATGCTCCTCGTCCTCCTCGTCGAGGCGTGGATCTCGGGCCGCGGCACGGAGCGCTTCCTGCATCGGGCAGCGCTCGCCAGGTCGACCCCCTTCCACGGTCGCCGCCGCGCCCTTCTCGGCCTCCGCGTGGCAGCCATCGCGCTCACCGTCGCGGCGCTCCTCGACCTTCGTCTCCCGATCCTGCCGACCGGCGAGGAGGTCGTGGCGGTCGCGAGCGCGGAGGAGGCAAACGCGGTCGCCACTCGCCTCGGCGAGGCCGGTGCGCGCGTCGGCATGGTCGAACTCGGCGCCGACCCCGTGCTCCTCGCCGATATCGGCAGCCGCACGCGCCCCGCGGACGACGCCGCAGCCCCAGGCGCCGACATCGAGCGGGCGATCGCCCTCGCCGCCGCGCTCCTCCCCTCGGACCGGCCGGGCCGCATCGTCCTCTTCACCGCCGGCGCAGAGACAAGCGGCGACATGCTGGCCGCGCTCGCGACAGCGCCGACGCGCCCCATCGACGTAATCGCTTCGCCGATGCCCGCTCCCGATATCGTCGTCTCGACCGTCAGCGCGGCGTCGCCGCTCTTCGCCGGCGACTCGTTCCCGCTCGCCGCCCTCGTCTTCAGCCCGACCGACGCGCCCGCCACCCTGCGCGTGACCCGCGACGGAGAAAGCCTCGCCGAACAGCCGGTCGATCTCCTCGCCGGCTGGAACCGCCTCGAGACCATGATCCGCGAAGCCCCGGCCGGCGAAGCGCTCTACGAAGTCGAGATAGCGGCATCCGGCGACCCTCAGCCCGCCGACAACCGCAACGGCCTTTGGCTCGACGTCGAGTCGGACCCCGCGATCGCCATCCTCTCGCCCGATCCCGAGGCCGGCAAGCGGCTGGTCGACGCGCTCGCGCTCCAGGGTCTGACGGGGACGGTCATCGCGCCGTCGGCCGCCCCCTCGACGCTGCGCGGCTGGCTCGCCTACGACGCGGTGATCCTCGCCAACACGCCCGCCATCGACCTCGACACCGTCCAGATGGAGCAGATCGAGACGGCGGTGAGCGAGCACGGCCGCGGCCTCCTCATTCTCGGCGGCGAGAACAGCTTTGGGCCCGGCGGCTACTACCAGACCCCGCTCGAACGCCTCTCGCCGCTGTCGAGCCGCGTGCCGCGCGACGCGCCCAAGGTCGCGCTCGGCTTCGTCCTCGATCGCTCGGGCAGCATGCAGCAGCGGATCGGCGAGGTCAGCCGTCTCGACATCGCCAAGCAGGCGGCCTTGGCCGCCATCGAGCTCCTCCACGAGGAGAGCGAGATCGCGATCGTCGTCTTCGATTCCGAAGCGCGCACGCTTGTCCCGCTCGGCCCCAATAACGATCTGCCCAGCACCGCGGCGGCCCTCGCCCTGCTCGACCCCGGCGGCGGCACGTCGATCTACCCCGGCATGGCCCTTGCCTTCGAGGAGCTCAGGGGCTCCGACGCCGCCGCGCGGCACATGATCGTCATGACCGACGGCCTCTCGGAGCCGGGCGATTTCGGGGGCATCATCACGGCCATCGGCGCCGAGGGGATCACCGTCTCGACCGTCGCAATCAGCGAGGGCGCCGACATCGTCCTCCTCGAAGCGCTGGCCCGCATGGGCGGCGGCGCGTTCCACCAGACGCAGGACTTCGCGGCCCTCCCCAGCATCCTCTCGCTCGAGGCGATGATGCTGTCCGGCGCGCCGACCGAGCAGCGCCTCGCTCAGCCGGTCTGGCAGGACCGCAGCCAGCCCTTCCTCGCCGGCCTGCCCGAGACGCTCCCGCCGGTGACCGGCTTCGTCCTCACCACCGCCAAGCCCGACGCCGACCTGCATCTAACCGTGACCGACACCAGCGGCGAGCAGATGCCTCTCCTCGCCTCGTGGCGCTACGGCAATGGTCACGTCGCCGCCTTCACCAGCCACGGCGCCGGGGTGTGGACCGCGGGCTGGCTGGCCACGCCCGAGTTCCCCCTCCTGTGGGGGCAGATCGCGCGCCACTTTCTGCCCGAGAGCGAGCGCGGCAACCTCGCGGTCGACCTCGCCCGCGACGGCGACGAGGCGGTGCTCGAGGTCCTGGCCGGCGACGGCGACGGCGGCCTCCGCGGCAACCTCACGCTCATCGCCTCGATCGCGCCCCGTGCCTCCGGCGGAGCGCCGACGCTCCCCGCCGGCGAGACGGTCCTCCGCGAGGTCGCAACCGGCCGCTATGTCGGTCGCCTGCCGGCCCCGGCGCCCGGCGACTACACGATCCACGTCGCCGGCGGCGAGGAGTCCCGCGACCGCCTCTTTCACGTCGCCTTCCCGGCGCTCCTCGATCACACCGCCTATGACCCGGCCCGACCTGCCGCGCTCGCCCTTCTCAGCTCGGGCCGCGACCTAGGCGGCGTTCCGTGGACCGCCATCGGCGAGCGCGGCTTCTGGACCTGGCACCCCGGCTGGCCGGCCCTCACGCTGCTCGCGCTTGGCCTTTTCCTGACCGACCTCGTCATTCGCTATGCGCCTGGACTTTTCCGCCGCTGGGGAGCGGCGCTGCGGCCGGCATAGCCACCCGGCTGTCGATCGGCTACCACTGGAGGGGGAGGAGTGTGCATGAACAGGAACGTGGAGGCGCCGGCCACCGGTGCCGGCGCGAGCCCGCACGACACTGCGGAACTTCAGCGCCTCCTCGCCGCGCTCGCCAAGGCGCGCGGCGAAGTCGGCAAAGTCGTGCTCGGCCAGCACGGGCCGATCGACGAGCTGCTCATCGCCCTCGTTTGCGGCGGCCATGTGCTCCTCGAAGGCGCCCCCGGGGTCGGCAAGACGCTTCTCGTCAAGACCCTTGCGGTGGCGACGGGCCTCTCCTTCTCGCGCATCCAGTTCACCCCCGACCTGATGCCGGCCGACATCACCGGCACGATGAGCCTCGTCCCCTCCGAGCGCGGCACCACGCGGACCGAGTTCCTGCCCGGCCCGGTGTTCACGCAGATCCTCCTCGCCGACGAGATCAACCGCTCCACGCCCAAGACCCAGTCCGCGCTCCTCGAGGCGATGCAGGAAGGCAGCGTCACCTACGCGGGCCGCAGCATGGACCTCCCGCGCCCGTTCTTCGTCCTCGCTACCCAGAACCCGATCGAGATGGACGGCACCTACCGCCTGCCCGAGGCGCAGATCGACCGCTTCCTTTTCAAGACGCTGATCGGCTTCCCGAGCAAGGGCGTCCTCGACACCATCCTCGACCAGACCACCGGCACCGCCCAGCCGGTCGCCTCGCAGGCCCTCTCCGCCGCCGACGTCCTCGAACTGCAGAGCCTCGTCCGCGCCGTGCCCATCGCCTCGCATGTCCGGAGCGCGATCGCGGAGTTCGTGGTCAGCACCCAGCCCGATCGCCCCGACTCGCCCGCCGAAGTGCGCCGCTATCTGCGCTTCGGCGTCAGCCCACGCGGCGCTCAGGCGCTGGTTCTCGCCGCCAAGGGCCACGCCCTTCTCGAAGGCCGCTACAACGTCGCCTTCTCCGATCTCCGCTCGGTGTTGAAACCTGCTCTCCGCCACCGTTTCCAGATCAACTTCGAGGGTCAGGCCGACGGCGTCTCGGGCGAGAGCCTGCTCCTCACCCTCTTCGACCGCGCGGTGCGGGACGCCGCGTGAGGCCCACGCCGGCCCTTCTCCAGGAACTCTCGCGCTCCCGCCTCCTCGTCGGCCACGCCGCGCCCAGCTTCGGCACCGGCGAGCGGCGTTCGAAGAGCAAGGGCAGCGGCATGGAGTTCGCCGATCACCGGCCCTACCAGTCGGGTGACGACCTTCGTCGCCTCGACCTTCAGCTCAAGGCCCGGCTCGGCGAGCATTTCATCCGCCAGTACAATCCCGACCAGCCGCTGGACGTCGCCATCCTCGTCGACGGCTCGGCCTCGATGGCCTTCGGCACGCCGCCCAAATTTGCACTCGCCAAAGGCCTCGCCGCCACGCTTGGCTTCGTGGGCCTTGCCGGCGGCGACCGCGTCCAGCTCGGCATGTTCGCCGCCGGCAAGCTCCATTGGTCGTCGCGCCTCCAGGGCGGCCGTGCCGCAGAACTCCTGTTCGGCTGGCTCGACGGCCACGATCCCGCCGGCAGCACGTCCTTCGGCGCCGCGATCCGCGCCGCCGTCCCGCAACTGCCCGGCAACGGGCTCCTCATCATGATCAGCGACTGGTGGCTGCCCGACATCGCCGCCGAGCTGATGCCGCTCAACGCCTCGCCCGGCGTCGAGACACTCGCCATCCAGGTCGCCGCCGCCGAGGAACTCGACCCGGGTCTCTTCGGCGAGGGTGCGGCGCGGCTCTCCGACCTCGAATCCGGCCGCGAGGTAGAGCTCGCCCTCGACCCCGATACGCTGCGCCGCTACCGCGAGGCGCTCGCCGAGCGGCGCACGCTGATCCGCCAGGCCTTCTTCCGGATGCGCGGTCGCTTCGTCGAAGTGCGCTCCGACGCCAGCCTCGAGCGCACGCTCCTCAAGGACTGGCGGCTTGCCGGCCTACTGACCTGAGGCCCCGCCCATCGATCGGCCATACTAGAATAACAGTCATTCGCCACAACATTTCTTGGACCAGCACGCGCGGCGGTCGGCAGGCGTTCGCAGGTCGATCGCGCGCCTAACGAGTTCTTCCCGCCTGCGAGCCGTTCCCACGGGCGAACTCCCACGCTTTTGTGGCCAACCGCTCAGCGTTGGCCCGGCGCACCCCGTAACCCGTTCGGGTGACAACCAAGAGAATTTGGCGGATTTGCTAGGTCTTTGGGCGGTCGCTCGCTCGAAAATGGCAACCGTTGGGGGGCCCGACATGTTGACAGGCTGTGCCATTTTGCCTGAGAGTCCCGCGCAGTTGTCGGACTCTCAGGGAACGACAACAGTAGCTCTCAGTCGCGGGCTGACGATCAGAGACAGGGACAGCGCTGGCAATCTCCCGACGAGCGTCGGAGGGATGCCGGGTGGTTCAACGTAAGCCGACCCTGATTGAAGGCGACACGAAGAGGCATAAGAACCGTCCTTAAGGACACCAAAGGGAGGTTACCAAGCATGAAGCGTATTGGTCGTATGACCTTGTTGGCTAGCGTAGGCGTCTCGACGCTTGTGCTGGCAGTGGCCGCGCAGGCCCAGACCCCGCCGGCCCCGCCGCCGATCATGATCCCGGACTACAGCCCGGTGACGGCAGAAGACCTCGTGAACCCGCCCGATGGTGACTGGCTGATGTACCGCCGCACCTACAACGGCTGGGGCCACAGCCCGCTGACCCAGATCAACGCCGACAACGTCGGCGACCTCGTCCCGGTGTGGACGATGGCCACTGGCCAGACCACCGGCCACGAAGCCCCGCCGACCGTTCGTGACGGCGTGATGTTCGCCGCCACCGCCGGCAACCAGGTTCTCGGCATCGACGCGGCTTCCGGCGACCTTCGCTGGCGCTACCTCCGCCCGGTTCCCGAGGACATGCTGACCTCGCACCCGACCAACCGCGGCGTCGGCCTCCTCGATGACAAGGTGTACTGGATCTCGCGTGACAACACGCTCGTCGCGCTCGACGCGGCCAGCGGCGCCGTGGTCTGGGAAACCGTCTTCGCCGACTACAAGGCCGGCTACTACTCGAACCTTGCCCCGCTCGTCGTGGACGGCAAGGTCCTCGTCGGCTCCTCGGGCGGCGAGCGCGGCATCCGCGGCTATGTCGCGGCCTTCGACGCGGAGAGCGGCGAAGAGCTGTGGCGTACCTTCACCGTTCCGGGTCCGGGCGAGCCTGGATTCGAAACCTGGCCGCAGCCGGGCTCCGAGTTCGCGGACGCCTGGAAGACCGGCGGTGGCTCGACCTGGATCACCGGCGTTTATGATCCGGAAGCGGAAATCGTCTACTGGGGCGTCGGCAACGGCGGTCCGTGGATGGGCGATCGCCGTCCGGGCGACAACCTCTACGTCGCTTCGGTCATCGGCATGGACCTCGAGACCGGCGTGATCGAGAACCACTACCAGTACACCCCGAACGAGTCGTGGGACTGGGATGAGGTCAACGGACCGCTCCTCATCGATCTGCCGCGCGGCGGCCAGACGGTGCCGGGTCTCGTCCATGCCGGCCGCAACGGCGTTCTCTACTTCATCGAACGCACCGCGGATGGCCAGCTCGACTTCATCGACCACCGCGACTTCGTCTACGCCGACTGGTACGAGAGCGTAAGCGAGGACGGCTACTTCACCCCGAAGGCGGCTTCCAAGCCCGGCTCGGGCTTCGTCGGCGAGTTCTGCCCGTCCTTCGCGGGTGGCGTCGACTGGCCGTCGCTGGCCTACAGCCCGGACACCAACTACCTCTACATCCCGGCCAACGAGAATCTCTGCGGCCGCATGTCGGGTGGCACGGTGGTCGAGTACGTCCCTGGCCAGAACTTCACCCGTGGCACGACGGCATCGGGCTCGCTCAGCACCTCGCATCTCCGCGAGGGGCGCGCCAACGACCACGTCGGCGAGGTTTCGGCCTGGGATATGGCCACCTTCGAGCGCGTCTGGACGCATGAGTTCGCGGCCTCCCCGAACTGGGGCCCGATCCTCAGCACCGGCGGCAACCTGGTGTTCGCCGGCGGTACGAACGATCGCAAGTTCCGCGCGTTCAACGCCACCACGGGCGACCTCCTCTGGGAGATCGTGACGAGCTCCGGCATCATCGGCGTTCCGTCCTCGTTCGAGGTCGATGGCAAGCAGTACGTGTCGGTCCAGTCGGGCTGGGGCATCGACGCCGCCGGCATGCAGGGCCGTCTCGCCGGTCTCCTGCCGGACCTCTACACCCCGAATGCAATTCAGCCGGTCGGTGGTGTGATCTGGACGTTCGCGCTCAAGGACTAGCGCATTCGCGGGCCGCAACCCGGCCCGCGAGCAAGTAATGCCGGGGGCACCGTCCGCGACGCGGCGGTGCCCCCTTCGTTAGGGTGGATCGTCGCGTCGATCGAGGACGGAATGTATCGCAGTGTTTTCCGCAGCCTCGCTGCGAGCGCGGTTCTGGCCGCCCTCTCCCCGATCAGCGCGTTTGCGTTCGAGATAGGGCCCGAACGCCTCCTGGCAGCGGCGGCCGAACCGCAGAACTGGCTGCTGCCGCACGGCACCTACGACGCCAATCGTTTCTCCGCGCTGACCGAAATCAACCGCGACAACGTCGCCGGGGTCAGGGTGCAGTTCCCTGTCCCCCTAGGCGGGACCGCTCAGGGTGCCGGCAGCTTCATCTCGATGCGTCCGGTCAATCCGCTGGTCGAGGACGGCTTCCTCTACGTCGTCGACGGATGGGGTTTCGCCTACAAGGTCGATCTGCACGCCCGCATCCAGACCCGCGTCGTCTGGCGTTCCGTCCCCGTTTACGAGGACATCGATTCATGGCTGCGGAGCAGCCGCGGCATCGCGCTCTACAGGAACTTCGTGATCGTCACCTCGTCCGACGGCCGCGTCCATTGGCTCGACAGCGACAGCGGCGAGCTGGTGCGTTCGGTTAGCGTCGACGACCCCGCCTCCGGCTATGCCATCGTCGCGCCCCCCCTTGTGGTCGGCGACCGCGTCCTTATCGGCGGCGGCGGCCAGTCGCGCGCCACCCGAGGCCAGGTCGCCGCGCTTGACGCCACAACCGGCGATCTTGTCTGGCGGACCTATTCGATTCCCGCTCCAGGCGAAGCCGGCAGCGACACCTGGCAAGGCTGGGACGACGGCTGGATGGTCGGTGGCGGGGCCTTCGAGCAGACGGGGTCCTACGACCTCGACTCAGGGCTGACCTTCTGGTCGACGGGCGGGCCGCAGCCGCGCTTCTATCCCGAGGCCCGGCCCGGCGACAACCTCTTCACCAACAGCATTCTGGCGCTCGAGGCCGCGACCGGCGAAATCGGCTGGTACTTCCAGCACTCTCCGGGCGGCCCACGCGGCTTCTCCGGCGCGGGCACGCCCCTCGTCGTTTCCGACCTTGGCGCGGTCGCCGACTTCACCAGCAATGGGTTCGCCTACGTCCTCGATGCCGCGACCGGCGCGATCCGCACGGCCACCCCCTACGTCCCGGCGCTCGACTGGACCGCCGGCATCGACCTCGCGACCGGCAAGCCGGTCGAGTACGACCCGACGGCGACCGTGCAGACCTATCGCCCGCTCGACCCCTCCGCCGCGCCCGCGGGTTGCCCTAACGTCCTGGCGACGCCTACCTTCGCGGCCGCCTACAGCCCCCTGACCGGCCTCGCCTATGGCGCAGCGGACGGCGGATGTGACCTCGAACCCCAGCCGATCCGCACCGAGGAGAACTCGGGCTGGCTCGGGGCCTACTACGTCGATGCGGCCAACGTGATCGGCAGCCTCGCTGCGCTTGATGTGGCGACCGGCACGATCGGCGCCGAAGTCAGGCTCGGCTACCCGCTGCATGCGGGCGCGGTCGCCACCGCCGGCGGTCTGGTCTGGACGACCAGCGCCGACGGGACTCTCTACGCCCTCGACGACCGCACGCTCGAAACGCTGTGGACCTACCGCTTCCCAACCCTCAGTCCCGCGCCGCCGATCACCTTCTCGGTCGATGGACGTCAGCGCGTGGCAGTGCTCCTCGGCGGCAATTCATTCGTCAGCCGTCTAAGCTATCAGCCGGCAGAAATGACCGAGCGGCAGTCGCTCCTTGTCCTCGTCGTCGTGGGGCTCGACTGATGCGCCCGCCTTCGAAGCTGACCGCGCTCGCCTTCGCGGCCGCCGCTCTGGCTCTCGGCCCCACCAGGGCCGAGGAGGCGCCCGCGCGGCTGGAAGTATGGGATCTTCCCCTCGGCAGCCTTGCCGTCGAGCTGCCCCACCGCTTCGTCGACTTCGCCTGCGGCACGCGCGGCGGACCGCCGTCGCGGCCGCTGCCGCATTTCTCGGCCTACGCGACCTGCCCGGCCGACGCCGGCGGACTGCACGAAGTGTATTTCCGTTACGACGATGAGATGGAGTACCGCGCCCGTGCGCTCGAACAGCCTCTGCTGATCGAGGAGTTCGGGGGGACAAAGGCCTACGGCTACCCCGTGGTCGCGTCGGCCCTGTTCACCGCCGCCGGTGTGCTTAGCGGCATCCGCGTCGTCACCGACCCGCGCGGCGTGGTGCCCGAAGTGCGAAACGATTTCTGGACTCTCGGCACGCTGCTCCGCGCCCGCTTCGGAGCCGATGGCTGGGAGTGCGCCGACCTCCCGCTCCAGGCCGGCGAGGAGCCGATCGGCTCCTTCCTGATGAAGACCAACTGCACCAAGGTCGAAGGCGGGCTGTCCTATCGCGTCGAGCAGCGTCACCTTCGCCGCCGCGGCCAGACCTACCTCGACGGACTGACGCTCCTCGTCGTGCCGGAGGCCTTCGAGAGCATCACCGTCTTCGAGATTCTCGCGGCACTGCCCGCCGGGACTCCGTAGCCGCGGCCGCTACGGTGCCACCTGGCCGAAGACCGTGCCGCCGGTGTCGGCGCATAGGAATTCCGTCCTCCCGTCGATACGGGTGTTGCGAAGGTCCGCGCCGCTGAGGCGGGCGCGCGTGAAGTCAGCGGCGGGGAAGTCGCCGTTGTAGCCGACGACGCGCGACAAATCGGCATTGGTGAAGTCGGCGCGGATGAAGCCGCCATTGGTGAGAGCGGCGCCGCGCAGGTTGGCGGCCTGGAACCTCGCATCGAGGAAATTCGCGAGCTGGAGATCGGCGCGCGACAGATCCGCCCGCGCGAATGTCGCGCCCTGCCCCACCGCGCGCGTCAGGATCGCCGACGACAGATTGGCTTGGGTGAAGCGCGCGTGCTGGAGCCGCGCCGCGGTCAGGTCGGCGGCGCTGAGATCGGCGCCGCTGAGATCGGCCTCGTAGAGGAGCGCCTCGCGCAGTTTGACCGCGACAAGGCTGGCCCGGCGGAGGTCCGCGCGATTGAGATTGGCACCCGACAGGTCCGCGCCGTCGAGCCGCGCCGACGCGAGGATCGCGCGATGCAGCGATGCGCCCGCGAGGATCGCGCCGCGGAGATCGGCCCCGGTGAGGTTGCGCCGCTGGAGCTGCGCGCCGGTGAGCTCGCATCCTGGGCAGTCGTTGGTCGTGCCGGCCAGGAAGGCGGCGACATCGCCGGCCGGAAGCGGCGCCGAAGGGTCGAAAGCGGTTACCCCCATCGCCCGCGGCGGCTCGAAGATCGCGCAGACCGCCTCGGCGTCCTGGGCGGCCGCCTCCTGAACGCCGAAGAGGACCAAAGCCACGGCGGCAACGATGCGGCGAACCGGTTGGCGCCGTGCCTTCGCGTCATTTCGGGAGGTGACCGTGCAGATCATGGCCCTCGTTTCATCACATCGTCCCTTGCCGGGCAACGGTGCCTCCGAGGCCCTCTTCCGAATCCCGGCAACGCGCGGCTCCGCCTGCCGGAATCCTCGCGTTCGCGACATCACGTCAAAGCGACCCGGAGGGCGTTGAGCTGTCGCGGTTCGGCATGTATGGCTTTACCGACTTCGTTTTCGAACCCAAGGAGTTAGGTGTGACGATGCTCATCAAGTCGGTGACCGTGGGGTTGGGCGCCGCCCTTCTATTGTCCGGGTCCGCCTGGTTCGCCGCGGCCCAGGCACCGGCTCCGGCGGCGGGCGACACATCCCCGCTTCCCGTGACCTTCACCGGCGAGCAGGTAAGCGCGGGCCGGGGCGCCTTCGCCGCAAGCTGCGCGGGATGCCATGGCCCGGGGCCGGCTGCTCTTCCCTCGTCGTACCGCACGACCGTCGGAAACTTCTTCGGGTTCATCAAAGAGAACATGCCGGCGGACGCCCCCGGTAGCCTTCCGCCGGAAACCTACGTCGCGATCATCGCTGCCTTCCTCGCGAACTCCGGTTACACCGCCGGCACCGAGCCGCTGCCGACTGACAAGGCCCTTCTCGATCGCATGTCGACCGCGCTTCCCTAGAGGGCGAAGCGCGGCTGCACCACGCTGCGCGGGGGCGCCGCCCCCGCCGCTTCATCCCGGAAGCCGCACCAGACGATTCTGAGAGCGGACCAGAACGGCTGCCATCGCTCGCAGCGCTCTGGTCCGGCTCGGTTCCTTGGAGACGCGACGTCCTCGCTGCCTCGACCGGCCGGCCTCTCCCGACCCGTCTCCTCATTTGCTCGCCTCGTCTGAGCGACGCCCGCCCACGCTTCGCCTTACGAGCCGAGGGGCAAGGAATTCCCGACATGACCATCGCCGAACCGAGGGACGCCTCCACCGCATATTGGTCGAGCGCCGGCCTCCTCGAGGGCGCTCGCCTCGCCCTCCCCGCCCTTCCGGTTCTGGCGGTGTTCGCGGCGGCCTTCGGTGTCGTCGCGGCGCAGAATGACCTCTCGCTCTACGAGGCGGTGCTGATGAGCGCCCTCATGTTCGCCGGCGCCTCGCAATTCGTCGCCGCGGACATCTGGACCGAGCCGATGACGCTGGCCGGCATCGTGACGCTCACCGTCGTGACCGCCACGGTGAACCTTCGCTTCGTCCTTATCAGCGCCTCGCTGCGTCCCTGGCTCGGCGGGGCCCCGGCGCGGCAAACCTATCCGGCGCTTTCGCTGATCACCGAACCCGGCTGGCTGATGTCGACGCGTTACCGTGCATCCGGCGGCAGCGACATCGCCGTCCTCCTCGGCATCGGCTTCGTCACCTGGGTGGCGTGGATCGCGGCCACCATTCCCGGTCACGTCATCGGCACGCTCGTCGCCGACCCGCGCCAGTTCGGGCTCGACCTGGTGATGCCCTGCTTCTTCACCGCGATGCTCATCCCGCTGTGGCGTGGGACCCGCCGGGCGATCCCCTGGGTGATCGCCGGCGCGGTCGCGCTCACGGTCTCTTTCCTCATCGAGGGCTGGTGGTTCATCGTGGCCGGCGCCCTCGCCGGCAGCCTCTTGGCCGGTTTCATCGATGACTGACGGCCTCGTCCTCAACCTCGCCGCGATCGCCGCGATGGGCCTCGCGACGTTCCTGATGCGCGCAGGCGGCTTCTGGATCATGGGCCGCGTGCCGCTCACCCCCCGCGTGCGCCGCATCCTCGAGGCGATGCCCGGCTCGATCGTGGTCGCCATCGTCCTGCCGATCGTCGCCCGCACCGGCCTCCCCGGCATCCTCGCCATCGCCGCTGCGGCCGGCACGATGCTGACCGTACGCCGCGAGCTGGTCGCGGTCGGCGCCGGCATGCTGATCGCCGCTGCCTCGCGCCTCGCCGGCCTCTGACCGCTCAGGCGCGCCGGGCATTGGGGGGCGCCCCTATCCCCAGCACCATTCATTGGCACAGAAATGGCGCGTTGCTGCGATTCCAGGCGGAACGCGACCGCTCACGTAGCTTCTCTCAGTGCCCGATTATTGCAAAGTTCTATTGATCAGTATTGGAAAGTTGAATATTGATTGGGGGCGGTAGACACGTTCCTGGGAGGGAAAAATGAAGTCATTCTTGGGGGGCGCCGCAGCCCTCGCTCTTGCACTCATTCCGCTGACCGCCCACGCGGCCGGCAACCTCGCCGCTCCGCCGGCGATCGATCTCGATCTCAAGATCTCCGGCACCGCGCCGACCCTCGAGCCTCTGCGCTTCGAGATCGAGACCGGCGACTATTACCGCCTGAACCTGACCAGCGACGGCGCGGCGGAGTTTATGTTCCGCGCCGAAGACTTCCTCGCGAACATCCACATCCGTCTGGTGGTCATCTCGGGCATCGAGCTGCACATGCAGAACATGCTGTTCCGCGGCATCGAGTTTGACGAGGGCGGTACCGCCTCGTTCACCTTCGTACCGATTCGGCCGGGCGAATACGAGTTCACCGTCGGTGATGTGGCTGGGACATTCGTCGTTCGCTGATGCAGCCAAGCAACAGCTCCTACAAAACCTGCATCCAACCTCGCGCCCGGCTACTCGCCGGGCGCTTCTATTAGCCGCCTGCATATTCCGTAGGCGAAGTGCCACTTCTATCGGCTTGCCCAACCCATTGAGTCGGCTGCAACTTTCCCTCGCGTTTCCGCTGGGGACTTTGAACCGACATCATGAAAACGAAATCTCTGCTCAAGGCTCTCGCCATCGCCTCGATGGCCGTCACCGCTCCTTCCCTCGCGATGGCGCAGGACGAGGAGAGCACCTCGCCGTTCAGCTGGGCCTTCGGCGCGGCGCTGACCACCGACTATATCAGCCGCGGCATCACCCAGACCGACCACGGGATCGCCGTCCAGGGCTGGGTCGAGCTCGGCCTCAGCGACCTCTACGTCAACGTCTGGGCGTCGAACGTCGACATCCCGCCCGACAACATCGAGATCGACCTTGCGGTCGGCTGGCGCCCGACCTTGGGGCCCGTCACCCTCGACCTCGGCTATGTGCGCTACTTCTACCCCGACTCCGGGCTGAGCCTGGGCGAGGCCTACATCAAGGCCGGCGCCGATCTCAGCGAGATGATCCACATCGGCGGTTCGTTCTTCATCGATCCCGACAGCTCGGCGACCTATGTCGAAGCCAACGCCTCGATCGCCCTCCCCAAGAATTTCGGGATTTCGGGCGCGGTCGGCTTCGTCGACGGCGGCACCGACTGGACGGTCTGGAACATCGGCGCGTTCTGGACCTGGAACGACAAGGTCACCGTCGACGTCCGCTACTGGGACTCGACCCTCACCCCGGGCACCTGCCCGGGTATCGCGGCCGACTCCTGCGACGCCAAGGTGGTCGGCACGCTCTCCTTCGCCTACTGACCTCCATCCCTCAGCAGGCTGCAATGCCCCGGCGCACCCCCCGCGCCGGGGCTTTTTTTTGGGAGGCTGGCTCAGGCCGCCTGCCGCTCCGTCTCCGCATCGAGGAGAAGACGCTCGAGCTGTTCGATCACCGCGGCCGGCCGCGTCTCGGTAAGGAGCGCCGTCCGCGTCACCGCATCCACCGGCCGGCCGAGAGCCTCGAGATACCAGCCGAGATGCTTCCGCGCCGCCTTCGGCCCGACGAACGGGCCGTAGAGCCCCAGCATCGCCTCGTAGTGCTCCGCGATCAGCGCGAAGAGCGCCTCGCCGGTCGGGGGCGAGTCCAGCCGTCCGGTGGACGCAAACCCCGCAAAACGCCCCGGCAGCCACGGCCGTCCATACGCGCCGCGTCCGATCATGACGCCGTCCGCGCCGGACAGCAGCAGCATCGTCCCGACTGCTGATACGTCCGCGAGATCGCCATTGGCGATGAGCGGGATCGACACCGCCTCCTTGACGCGCCGGATCGCCGCCCAGTCGGCGTTCCCGCCGTAGAACTGGCAACGCGTCCGCCCGTGCACCGTCACCATCCGCACGCCGGACCGCTCGGCCCGCTGCGCGAGCTCGGGCGCGTTCCGCGTCCGGTCATCCCAGCCGAGCCGCATCTTGAGAGTCACCGGTAGGTCGGTCGCGCCGATCACCGCTTCGATCAATCGCTCGGCGTGATCGAGGTCGCGCATCAGCGCCGACCCCGAATAGCCGCCCGTCACCTTCTTGGCCGGGCAGCCCATGTTGATGTCGATGATGTCGGCCCCGGCGGCGGTCGCGGCCCGCGCGCCCTCCGCCATCCAATGCGCCTCGCGCCCCGCGAGTTGGATCACGTGCGGCCCGCTCCCCGCCCGCTCGGCGCGCATCTGGCTCTCGCTGTCACCGCCCGCGAGGTGCTCGCTGGCGATCATCTCCGACACCACCAGCCCAGCGCCGAAGCGCTGCGCGAGCGTCCGGAACGGCCGGTCGCTCACCCCCGACATCGGCGCGAGAAAGACGCGGTTGGGCACGATCAGCGGCCCGATCGCCAGCGGCTGGGCAAGTCTTGCGACGAGTGTGGAAAGGGGCGCGGTCATCGGCGCGGAGCCATACACCATCCATCTCCGCCGCCCAAACCCGGCCTCGGCAAAGACTGCGCTTTCAAGAGCGAAACCGGCCGGAGCTAAGGCGTGGCCGCATCTTAAGTACTTCTCAGCGAGGTAGAGCCAATTGGCTAGAACGGCTTAGCAAAGAACAAGGACCACTCTGGTTTAACGGCGCAGTGGTCGGTCGGGTCGGCCGACAAATCGGAGGCATCATCATGAAACTTGCATTGATCGCTGGCGTCGCTGTGCTTGGCTTCTCTTCGCCGGTCTTTGCCCAGCCCACGGAGGAGCCCTCTCTTCTCGATCGGGTGAGGGAGATCATCGGCCGCGTGACCGAATCGAAGGAAATGACTGCACCCACGTACGAAGCCGACGATATGGCAGAGCGTGCGAAGGTTCTGGTCGAAGAAGAGCCGGACGACGATCTCGGCTGCCGCATTCTGTACGTCCTCGATTGGCGCAACCCCTCCTGCGATGGCTAGTCGCCGCTTCCGCGAGCTGAAGCGCGCATCCTCGCGAGCCGCTCAAGACTCGAACCTAAATCGAAGGCCGCCCTCGTGCGGCCTTCGCTGCTCCCGGTCAGGTTCCGGACGATAGCGGGCCCCATCCCCCGCCCGCGCTTGCGACGATCTCAGACTGTCGCGCCCCCTGGAAACCTGCTACCGAACCCCCGGTTCGAGCGCGTAGCTCAGGTGGTAGAGCAGCGGACTTTTAATCTGCAGGTCCTGGGTTCGAGTCCCAGCGCGCTCACCAAATGAAATCAAAGAAATCAATTGATTACAGGATAGAGGCGTGAATTCTCGGACCGCGCCAACGGATGTCCGCGCCGTGTACGAGAAAGCCCCGACGCTCCGGGAGCAAAACCAATCGGATCCAAAATCCCGCGGAGGGCCGCCCTGGTCCGCCGCGCGCCGTAAAAGAGACCGCCCGGCGCTGGTGCGCCGGGCGGCCGAAGCCTTCATCTAAGCGCGCTGGCTCAAATCATGTTGGCGCCACGTGTATTGGTGAACGTCGAGTAGAGGTGGGTCCGCGCCGTCATGTACAGGATGTTGCCGATCGGTCCACCGAAGCAAAGATTGGCCGGATTTTCGGGCAGGACGATCTGCAGCAGTTGTTCGCCTGCCGGCGAGAAGACCTTCACGCCGCCCGACGCCGCCCAGACATTGCCGACGAAATCGCACTTCATCCCGTCCGCACCGCCTTCCGCGAACAGCCGCCCATTTTCGACGTTCTGTCCATCGGCGGTGATGTCATAGACGCGGATTTCGCGCGGGGTGGGGGCATTGTTGACGACGTAGAGCTTCGTCGAGTCTTCGTTGAAGCACAGCCCGTTCGGCCGGACGTCCCTGATGACGGGGTGGATTTCGCCCGTCTCGTCGTCGACCCGGTAGACGTAGGTGCCGTCCTGCTCCTGTTCGCCGCGCCTTCCTTCCCAGTCGTTGAACAGACCATTGGTCGGATCGGTGAACCAGATCGAGCCGTCCGTCTTCCTGACGACGACGTCGTTGGGCGTGTTGAGCTTCTTGCCGTCCCAACTATCAGCGATCACAGTGATTTCGCCGCTGTGCTCAGTGCGGATGACACGGCGAAACTGCTGCTGACAGCTGATCAGGCGGCCTTGGAAGTCGAGGGTGTTGCCGTTGACGTGACCGGACGGATCCCGAAACACCTCCAGTTCCTCGTTCGCGGCGTCCCAGCGGTAGAGCCTATTGTCGGCGATGTCGCTGAAGATCAGCTGGCGCTGATCGCCATACCAAACCGGTCCCTCGGTGAAGTGCATGCCGGTGACGAGTTCGTACATGGGTCCCCGAGTCCGGGCCTCATCGGTGTTCACCAGGCGAGTGACGGTGAATTCAGAGGCATCCATAATGCGGCCCCTTCTCGCGGCAATTTGTGCCTTGGCGACGTAGGGCGCGGCAAGCGCTCCGATGGCGATCGACCCGAGTGCCGTTCGCCTGGAGATTCCTGTTCTTTCTTTGGTCATTATCTTCTCCTCCCAGGGCCCTAGTGCGCTCCTTCCGAGCGATCATGACCCCCCTTGGAACGGCCCTTCGTAGCACGGGAATGGCTGCGTTTGCAGTCTCTCAGGGGAACCCTCGGCCGAGCGTAACCAAGCGCCTGGAGGGCCTGGCTGGCAAGAATTTGGACCCTCCCACAGCACGCAACGTACCCGGCAATGTTGCCAGATCACGGGCGTTGACCGTTTTGGCGGGCGGCTTGGCAGCCTGCTTCGCGATGGCAGAAGAATGAGTTTCAGTCTGGGCTGCCCGTGACACGAGTGCAACACGCTCCATTTTTGTCCATTGCTGCAACGCGATAAGAATAGAATGGCAGATAGCAAATCTGCAGGTCCTGGGTTCGAGTCCCAGCGCGCTCACCAAGTTGACCATCCCCTGGCCTAGGGTCAGGCGCCGTTGGCGGCCATGTCCCCGCGAGCCCACCCCGCCCTCGTCCCGGCCTGAAAATCCGCATAGCGCCCCGCTTCGATCGCCGCTCGGATGCCTCCCATCAGCGACTGGTAGTAGGCAAGGTTGCTCCAGGTGAGCAGCATTGCGCCGAGCATCTCGTTCGCGCGCACGAGGTGGTGGAGATAGGCGCGCGAATAGTCGCGTGAGGCGGGACAGTCGGACTCGGGGTCGAGCGGCCGCGGGTCGTCCGCGTGGCGCGCGTTCTTGAGGTTGATCTTCCCGAACCGCGTGTAGGCGAGTCCGTGCCTTCCGGCGCGGGTCGGCAGCACGCAGTCGAACATGTCTATCCCGCGCGCGACCGCCGCGAGAATGTCGTCCGGTGTGCCGACGCCCATGAGGTAGCGCGGCTTCTCCGCCGGCAGCTCCGGCACGGTGACCTCGAGCATCGCCAGCATCGTCGCCTGCGGCTCGCCCACCGCGAGCCCGCCGACGGCATATCCGTTGAACTCCATGCCGCGCAGCGCCTGGGCCGATGCCACACGAAGACGCGGAACGTCACCGCCCTGCACGATGCCGAACGCGGCGCCCGTCTCGTCCTTGGCGAAGGCCGCGAGCGAGCGCTCCGCCCAGCGGAGGGAGAGCTGCATCGCCGCCTCGATCTCCTTTTCGCTGCTCGGCAGCTTCACGAGATGATCGAGTTGCATCCGGATGTCGGCGCCGAGGAGCGCCTGGATCTCCATTGACCGCTCCGGTGTGAGCTCGTGCGTCGAGCCGTCGATATGCGACTGGAACACCACCCCGCGCTCGTCGATCTTCCGCAGCGCCGACAGCGACATCACCTGATAGCCGCCCGAGTCGGTGAGGATTGGGTGCGGCCAGCGCGCGAAGCCATGCAGCCCGCCGAGCCGCGCCACGCGTTCCGCGCCCGGCCGCAGCATCAGATGATAGGTGTTGCCGAGGATGATGTCGGTGCCGAGCGCCCGCACCTGATCCAGATACATCGCCTTGACCGTGCCGGCCGTCCCCACCGGCATGAAGGCCGGCGTGCGGATCGTGCCGCGCGCCATCGCGATCTCCCCGCGTCGCGCCGCGCCGTCGGTGGCGAGCACCCGGAACGAGAACGGATCGCTCATCGGCCGGCCACGTCGGAGATCGCGGCCGGATGGAGGAGGCTGGCGTCCCCGTAGGAATAGAACCGGTAGCCGGCCTCGATCGCGTGGCTGTAGGCGGCGAGCATCCTCTCGCGGCCGCTGAGCGCGGAGACCAGCACGAAGAGCGTCGACCGTGGCAGATGGAAATTGGTGAGGAGGAGGTCGACCGCCCGGAAACGATGCCCAGGCTTGATGAAGATGCTGGTCTCGCCGCTGAACGGCCCGATCCGCCCCGCCTCGTCGACCGCGCTCTCGAGCAGCCGGAGCGAGGTCGTGCCGACGGCGACGATGCGGCCGCCGCGCGCCCGCACGGCGTTGAGCGCCGCGGCCGTCTCGGCCGTCACCCGCCCGAACTCGGCGTGCATCACGTGCTCTTCGAGCCGCTCGGTCTTCACCGGCAGGAAGGTGCCCGGCCCGACATGGAGCGTGACCTGGTGCCGCTCGACGCCGCGGGCCGCGAGACGGGCCAGCAGCTCGTCGGTGAAATGAAGACCGGCGGTGGGCGCCGCAACCGCCCCCTCCTCCCGCGCGAACACGGTCTGATAGTCCTCGAGGTCGGCGGCGTCGGTCGCGCGCTTGCCGGAGATGTACGGGGGCAACGGCGGCACGCCCACCTCGGCGATCGCTGCGTCAAGCATCGAGCCCTCGACCGGGAAGCGGAGCACGACCTCACCCTCGCTGCGCTCGTCGACCATGGCCTCGAGCGTCGAGCCGGGGTCGAGAGGGCTCGCGAAGTGAATATCGTCGCCTGGTCTCAGTCGCCGGGCCGGCCGGGCGAAGGCGCGGAACGAATTGCGCGCCTCGCGGTGGAACAGCGTGACCGAGACCGCCACGTCCGGCGCCCCTTCGCGGGTCCGCGTTCCGGATAGCTCCGCCGGAACGACCCGCGTGTCATTGAGCACCAGCGCATCGCCCGGCTGCAGCAACACCGGCAGGTCGCATACCCGCCGGTCGCGCAGCTCCCCGCCCGGCCCGACCTCGAGAAGCCGCGCGGAATCGCGCGGCCGGGCCGGCCGGAGGGCGATCCGCTCTTCGGGGAGCTCGAAGTCGAAGAGGTCGAGATTCACATGGCCATCCTGAAGAATGAACGGGCCCCGGAGATGATCCGGGGCCCGCTCGCTTTCCATATTTCTCGGCTTTCGCCAATGGCTCACGCTCGCCAGCCGCCCAAGACTTACGCCGGCACGTCGGCCGCGATCTGCGCCTTGACGATGCGGCCCGGGGTGCGCGGCGGCTCGCCGACTGGGATCTGGTCGACGAACTCCATGCCCGAAACGACCTGGCCCCACACAGTGTACTGGCCGTTCAGGAACGAGCCCTCGGCGAACATGATGAAGAATTGCGAGTTGGCCGAGTTCGGGTCGTTGGTACGCGCGGCGCCGATCGTGCCGCGCACGAACGGGGTCGACGTGAATTCGGCTCGGACGTTCGGCTCCTGCGAGCCGCCGCGGCCGGTGCCGGTCGGGTCGCCGGTCTGCGCCATGAAGCCGGGAATCACGCGGTGGAAGACGATCCCGTCATAGAAGCCGGCGCGGACCAGCTTCTTGATCTGCGCCACGTGCAGCGGCGCGAGGTCTGGGCGGAGCTGGATCACCACGCGGCCCTGCTCGAGGTCGAGATAGAGGGTGTTCTCAGGTTCGAGGGTAGGCTGAGCCATCGCGGGCGCTCCGATCAAGATTGCGGTGAGAGTCGCCAGGATGGCGAAAATTCGTTGCATGGGGTTCTCCTAATGGGGCCGCCGACGGGGTCCGTCAGCTGCGCTTTTCTCTGAGTTTCTTGGCGACATGCGCGGGGACGAAGGCCGACACGTCGCCGCCGAGGGCAGCCACCTGCCGGACAAGACTGGTCGTAATGTGGCGGACCAGCGGGCTCGACGGCAGGAACACGGTGCGCAGCGCCGGTGCAAGCGCGGCATTGATCCCCGCCATCTGCATCTCGTAGTCGAGGTCGGTGCCGTCGCGAAGGCCGCGGATGAGGATGCTGGCGCCGACTTCCTTGGCCGCGTCGACAACGAGGCCGTCGAACGAAATGACGGTGACCCGGTCGGCGTCCTTCGACTTGGCGAGCGACTTCTCGATCATCGCCTTCCGTTCGCTCACGCTGAAGCGCGGCGACTTGGCGGCGTTGATGCCGATCGCGACGACCACCTCGTCGGCGATGCCGAGCGCGGCGGCGAGGATGTCGAGGTGACCGTTGGTGACCGGATCGAAGGTCCCCGGGTAGAGCGCAGTCCGCTTCATGGTTCAGCCCGGAAGTGGCGGGAACGCTTCACTATCGCCTCCCTCCCCCGCCCGCAAGCACAGCCCTGAGGGAACCCGACGATAGGTGAGTGTGTTTGCAGGCCAAGCAGAACCGAGATTTCGGTTCGACCGTAGTTGGTTTGAGTTCCTCGACGCAGCCTTTTGATGAGAACCACCATGACTCTTTGGCTTCATTCCGTGATCTTCGCCACCGCTTTGACTGCCGCGGGCGTGGCAAGCGCTGCGGCGTACTACACGATCAACGATACGGTCGGCGGCAAGAGCGATCGTCTGGCGATGTCTTCGGCTCCCGCGCCCGTCGAATACGTGACCATCGAGCAGCGTGGACCTGGCGTATCGGTCTTGACGAAGATCGCAACCCCGTAGCCTCCGTCCCTCCGAAACGAAAAATGCCGGCCCGAGGCCGGCATTTTCGATCCTACCCCGGGGGAGCCATCGGCTCCTCGCCGTCGGGGATTTCCTCCCCGGTATCGAGGAGGCGCTCGACGCTGACCACCTTTTCGTCGGCGGCCGTGTCGAAGATGCGCACGCCCTGCGAATTGCGCCCGACGATGCGCACGCGGTTCTTTTCCCCGCCGTCAACCGGCACGCGGATCACCTGTCCCGCATCGCTCACCAGCATGATGTCGTCGCTGTCCTCGACCGGGAAGGACGCGACCAGCGGCCCGTTGCGCTCGTTCACCACCATCGCGCCGATGCCTTTGCCGCCGCGACCGGTGGTCCGGTACTCGTAGGACGAGGTGCGCTTGCCGTAGCCGCGCTGCGAGAGCGTCAGCACGAACTGCTCCGCGGCGCTCATTTCGGCATAGCGCTCCTGGCTGAGGTCGCCGGCCCCTGCCTCCTCCGCGCCCTCCTCGGTTACCGTCTCCTCGCCCTCGGTCTCGCCACGTACCGCGCGGCTCATCTTGAGATAGGCGATGCGTTCGTCGGCCGCGGCGTCGAAGTGGCGGAGGATCGACATCGAGATGAGCTTGTCGTCCGCGCCGAGGTTGATGCCGCGAACGCCGGTCGAGTCGCGGCCCTTGAACACGCGCACCTCCGGCACCGGGAAGCGAATGCATTGCCCCTGCGCGGTGGTCAGGAGCACGTCGTCGTTCTCCGTGCAGGTATAGACCCCGACGATGCCCTCGTTCTCCTCGAGCTTCATCGCGATCTTGCCGGCGCGGTTGACCTGGATGAAATCGCTGAGCTTGTTGCGCCGGACGGTGCCACCCGTGGTGGCGAACATCACGTCGAGCGTCGCCCACTGCGCCTCGTCCTCGGGCAGCGGCATGATCGTGTTGATGCGCTCGTTCTCCTGGATCGGCAGGAGGTTGACGAGCGCCTTGCCGCGCGCGTTCGGCGCGGCGAGCGGCAGCCGCCAGACCTTGAGCTTGTAGACCAGGCCCCGCGAGGTGAAGAACAGCACCGGCGTATGCGTGTTGGCGACGAACACGCGGGTGACGAAATCCTCCTCGCGCGTCGCCATGCCCGAGCGGCCCTTGCCGCCGCGCCGCTGCGCGCGGTAGGCCCCGACCGGCACGCGCTTCACATACCCGGCATGGGTGACGGTGACGACCATGTCCTCTCGCTGGATGAGGTCCTCGTCCTCGAAGTCGCCTTCCGCCTCGAGGATCTCGGTGCGGCGCGGCGTCGCGAACTCGAGCTTGATCGCCGACAGCTCGTCCTTGACGATGGCGAGGATGCGCGCCCGCGAGCGCAGGATGTCGAGATAGTCCCGGATCGACGCCGCGAGTTCCTCGAGTTCCTTCGCGATCTCGTCGCGGCCGAGGCCAGTGAGACGCTGCAGACGAAGATCGAGGATCGCCCGCGCCTGCGCGTCGGAGAGGCGGTAGGTGCCCGCCCCCGACGCGACCTGCGCCGGGTCCGCGATGAGAGCGATCAGCGGCTCGACGTCGGCCGCCGGCCACGCCCGCGCCATCAGGCCCTCGCGCGCCGCCGACGGATCGGGCGCGCTGCGGATAAGGGCGATGACCTCGTCGATATTGGCGACCGCGATGGCGAGGCCGACCAACACGTGCGCGCGGTCGCGTGCCCGCCCGAGCAGGAACTTGGTGCGCTTGCCGATCACCTCCTCGCGGAAGGCGATGAACGCCTGCAGCATGTCGCGAAGGCTCAGCGTCTCCGGCCGGCCGCCGTTCAGGGCGACGAAGTTGCAGCCGAACGTCGATTGCAGCGGCGAGAACCGGTAGAGCTGGTTGAGCACCACGTCGGCTACCGCGTCGCGCTTCAGCTCGACGACGACGCGCGTGCCATGGCGATTGGACTCGTCGCGGAGGTCGGCGATGCCCTCGATCCGCTTCTCGCGGACGAGGTCGGCAATGCGCTCGACCATCGAGGCCTTGTTCACCTGGTATGGAATCTCGGTGATGATCAGCGCCTCGCGGTCCTTGCGAAGCTGCTCGATGCCCACCCGGCCGCGCATCACCACCGACCCGCGGCCGGTCTCGTAGGCGAGCCGGATGCCGGTGCGCCCGAGGATCGTGCCGGCC
This sequence comes from uncultured Bauldia sp., assembly GCA_964402985.1. Taxonomy (GTDB): domain Bacteria; phylum Pseudomonadota; class Alphaproteobacteria; order Rhizobiales; family Kaistiaceae; genus JADYYB01. The sequence continues at coordinate 30,532 of CAYOET010000165.1, forward strand.
GTCGGGAAATCCGGACCTGGGATGATCTCCATCAGCTGCTCGGCGCTGATCAGCGGATTGTCGATGACCGCGAAACACCCGTCGATGATCTCGCCGAGATTGTGCGGCGGAATGTTGGTCGCCATCGCGACCGCGATGCCACCCGCGCCGTTGACGAGAAGGTTAGGGAAGCGGGCGGGCAGGACGACAGGCTCGCGCTCGGAATTGTCGTAGTTGTCCTGGAAATCGACCGTGCCCTTGTCGATGTCCTCGAGCAGCGAATGCGCGATCTTGGCGAGCCGCGCCTCGGTGTAGCGCATTGCGGCCGGCGGATCGCCGTCGACCGAGCCGAAATTGCCCTGGCCGTCGATGAGCATGTCGCGCATCGAAAAATCTTGCGCCATGCGCACGAGGGCGTCGTAGACCGGCTGGTCGCCGTGCGGATGGTATTTACCGATGACGTCGCCGACCACGCGCGCCGACTTGCGGTAGGCCTTGTTCCAGTCGAACCCGCTCTCGTTCATCGAATGGAGGATGCGGCGGTGCACCGGCTTGAGGCCGTCGCGCACGTCCGGCAGCGCCCGGCTCACGATCACGCTCATCGCGTAGTCGAGATAGGAGCGGCGCATCTCGTCGGTGATCGAGATGGTCTCGATGTCGGGTGTGCGCTGGGGGTCGTCGGGCCGCTTGGGCGGCGGCGTCAAATCAGCCAAAGGCCAGTCCTTAGGAATCAGCTTGGGAAACGCCTATGAGATATAGGTTTTCCGGACTCCCCGGGCAAGCTCAGCGGCAATATTTCAGCGCCTCGAAACGCTTATCGGATCAACGAGTTAAAGGTTGCGCGATAAGCTTTCCACTGCGTCCCCGTCGGGGGGCGTCGTTCCTACCGGAATCCGCTCAAGCTAGACTGCCCGCGCCGACGCCAAATGGGGGCTCCGCAAGGTGACGCGCGAATACTTCCTCAACGCCTTCATCACCCTTTTCGTGACCCTCGACCCGATCGGCCTCGCCCCGATTTTCGTGGTCGTCACCTCGGGGATGCGCGGTTGGCAGCGGCGACGGGTCGCCCTCCTCGCCGCCAGCGTCGCCGCCGGCGTCCTGGTCGCCTTCGCGCTTGTCGGCGCCCAGCTGATAGGCTTCCTCGGCATCTCGCTGCCCGCCTTCCGTATCGCCGGGGGCGTGCTCCTCTTCTGGATCGCCTTCGAGATGGTCTTCGACCGCCGCAACATCCGCCGCTCGGAAGCCGCGGCCGCTGGAGGCGAGGACGACGCGGGCAACGTCGCGGTATTTCCGCTGGCGGTGCCGTTGACCGCCGGCCCGGGCGCCATCTCCGCCACGATCCTCACCGCTTCGAACGCCACCGGCTGGATCGACATCGCCGGCCTGGTGGCGATCATCCTCGTCCTCGTCGCGGCGTGCGGCGCGATCTTCCTTCTGGCCGACCAGATCGAGAGCGCGCTCGGCCGCATCGGCCGCATCGTGACGAGCCGCCTCCTCGGCATCCTCCTCGCCGCGCTCGCCGTGCAGTTCGCGCTCGACGGATTGTTGGCCTTCCCAGGCCTCTTCGCCCCCGCCATTCCCTCCCCCTGAAAGGGGGAGGTGGCGCGAAGCGCC
>CAYOET010000166.1:0-10790 GCA_964402985.1 uncultured Bauldia sp.
CCGACCACCGACAGCAGCGCGCTGACGATGAAGCCCTTGTAGAGCGCGCCCATGATCGAGTTGTTGGCCCCGAGCTTCACGAAGAAGGTCCCGGCGATCGAGGTCAGCGCGCAGACGCCGGCGATGGCCAGTGGATAGATCATGGCGCTGCCGAGGATGTCGCTGCCGACGAAATAGATCGAGCTCAGCACCATCGTGGCGACGACCGTCACGGCGTAGGTCTCGAAGAGGTCGGCCGCCATGCCGGCGCAGTCGCCAACATTGTCGCCCACGTTGTCGGCGATGGTCGCCGGGTTGCGCGGATCGTCCTCCGGAATGCCGGCTTCGACCTTGCCGACGAGGTCGCCGCCGACGTCGGCGCCCTTGGTGAAGATGCCGCCGCCGAGACGGGCGAAGATCGAGATCAGCGAGGCGCCGAAGCCGAGCGCGACCAGCGCATCGACCACGACACGGTCATTCGGCGCAAAGCCGGCGAACTGGGTGAGGATGATGTAGTAGATCACGACCCCGAGGAGCGCGAGACCCGCGACCAGCATGCCAGTGATCGCCCCCGACCGGAACGCGATCTCGAGGCCCGCCGCAAGGCTCACGCTCGAGGCCTGCGCCGTACGCACATTGGCCCGCACCGAGACCAGCATGCCGACAAAACCGGCCGCTCCCGAGAGGACCGAGCCGATCAGGAACCCGATCGCGACGGGGATGGAGAGCAGCCACCATAGGAGGGAGAAGATCACCACGCCGACGATGGCGATCGTGGTGTACTGCCTGGTCAGGTAGGCCTGAGCGCCCTCCTGGATCGCCGCCGCGATCTCCTGCATCCGGGCAGTGCCCGCATCGGCCGCCAGAACCAGCCTTGCCGCCCAGACGCCGTAACCGACCGATATCAGGCCACACAGAACAACGAGATACGTCACTGCTATAGTCACGGTGCCTCCCACCAGACGCGCCGTCCCCACGGCGCAGCGCTGCTTCGCACATTAAAAGGAGGGCGCGTTGTCGCGCCCCCTTTCAAGCCGGCGAGGGTATGGCGTGACCCCTCCGATCCGTCAAGGAGGCGACGGCGGCTCCGGCAACGAACGCCCTCCCGCACCCAAGGTCAGCCAGGCGAGCGCCCCGAGCGCCAGCGCAACCACGGGGAAGACGACCAGATTGACCGCGTTCCAGCCGGCGAGCGCGAACACGCCCCCCGATCCCGCCGAGGCCACCGCGACGAAACCGAACACCAGGAGATCGTTGAGTCCCTGCGCCTTCGACGCCTCCTCCGGCCGGTAGGTGTCGGTGAGCATCGCCGTCGCCCCCACGAACCCGAAATTCCAGCCCACCCCGAGGAGAATCAGCGTCACCCAGAAATGCGCGACGTCCGCTCCCGTCAGCGCAACCACCGAACATGCGACGAGGAGCGCGAGGCCCGTCGCCACCACCCTCTCTTTCCCGAACCGCGCGATCAGATTGCCGGTGAAGAAGCTCGGAGCAAACATCGCGATCACGTGCCACTGGATCCCCAGCGTCGCCTGCGAGTGGCTGTGTCCGACCGCGATCATCGCCAGCGGCGCGGCCGTCATCACCAGGCTCATCATCGCAAACGAGGCGATCGCACAGGCCACCGCCACAACGAACCGCGGCTGCCGCGCGATCTCCGACAGCGATCGACCAACGCCGCCAGCACCAGCGCCCCTCCGCGCCGGGGAGGTGTCCTCGAGCCACCACAAAGCTACCGCCGCGACCGCCATCAACCCAATGATGGCGATGAACGGTCCCGCGAACTCATTGCCCGCGAACAGCCCGTCGGAGAGGAGCAGGACCTGCGGCCCGATCACCGCCGCCGCAACCCCGCCGATCATCACCCACGAAATCGCCTTGGCCTTGGTCGCTGCGTCCGGCGCCCCGTCCGCCGCCGCGAACCGGTACTGCTGCATGAACGTGCCCGACACGCCGATGAGCATCGCGCCCGCGATCAACCCGGCGAAGCTTGCGCCAAGGATCGCGAGGCCGCCCACGAGGCCACCCAACGCGCCGATCAGCGCCCCGACGAGAAACCCGAAACGCCGCCCGAGCTTGGCGAGGAGGAGCGCCACCGGCGCCGCCGCGATCGCGACCCCGACGCTGAACCCCGTCACCGGCAGCGTCGCCATCCAATGATGCTCCGAATCGAGCAGCGGCAGGGCGGCGAGCGCGCCGAGCGTGATGACGATCGGGGCCGCCGCGCCGGCAAAAGCGCTCGCCGTCGCCAGGATGAAGGCATTGCGCCGCGCCCGTTCGGCCGGCGTCTGACCCGCTGAACTCTCGGCCGCTGACATCGCCTCGTTCCCCCTGCACTATCCATAGTCCAAGGCCGCGGCGGTCGCCACGGTCTCCGCGCGGATCAGAAGTGCGAGAAGGATGCAGCGCTGAAGCTTAACGCCTGCCCGCTCTCGTCAAACACCTTCGGCTCTTCGTCGCCGCTGACGATCCGGCCGATGAAGGTGACTGGCACGCCCGCCTCGCTCGCCGCCAGCGCGAACGCGTCCGCCTCGCTCTCCGCGACCGTGGCGAGGATCTCGTAATCGTCGCCCCCGGTCAGCGCCGTGTCGAACGCCGGCGCATAGGTGGCGATGGCCCGCTTGGCGGCCGGCGACAGCGGTATCGCAGGCCGCGCAAGCTCCCCCGAGACGCCCGACGCCGCGCACAGCTTCACGAAATCCCCGACCAGGCCATCCGAGACGTCGAGCGCTGCCGAAGCATGCCTCCGAAGCGCCCCCGCCAGCGCCACGCGCGGCTGCGGCAGGAGATACCGGTTGACGAGGTATTCGCTCTCCTCGCGCGGCAGCGTCATGCGCCCTTGCCGCACCAGCAGCCCCAAGGCCGCATCCCCGATCGTCCCCGTCACCGCCACGAAGTCGCCGACCTTGGCCCCGGTGCGATGCACGAACGAGCCCGAAGGCTGCCGCCCGATCACCGACACGTTGATCGTCGTCCCCCCGCTCGCCCGCACGGTATCCCCGCCGGCAAGCGTGATCCGGAACTGCTGCTGCTCGCGCCGCAGTCCTTCGGAGAACCCCGACAGCCAGTTCTCCGTCCAATCGCTCCGGAGCGCGAGCGAGAGGAGATAGTGGAGCGGCTCGGCTCCTTTGGCGGCGAGGTCGGAGAGATTCACCCGTAGCGCTTTGGCCGCGACAAGGTCGGGCGGATCGTTCGCGAAGAAATGGACCCCCTCGACCAGCATGTCGGTGCTGAGGACAAGGTCCTCCCCCGCCAGCTGGCGCAGGATCGCGGCGTCGTCGAACAGCCCGAGCGCGCCCGGCGCAGTGGCCAACGGCCGGAAATAGCGCGCGATCGCCGCCATCTCGCTCGGCCGCTGAGGTTCCTTCGCCAAGATCAGGCGTCCGCCGCGCGGGAAGTCGGCGCCGCCGGACGTATCCGCTTGGCGAGCGCGTCGAGGACGCCGTTCACCAGCCGCGGCTCCTCGCCCGCGAAGAACGCCTTGGCGACGTCGACATATTCGCTGATCACCACCGGCGCAGGCACGTCCTTCCGGCTCCGCAGCTCGTGCGCGGCGGACCTCAGGATCGCCCGCAGCGTCACGTCGATGCGCGCCAGCGGCCACCCGGCGAGCAGCGTCTCGTGGATCGCGGGATCGAGTTCGAGCTGGGTGCGCACCACCCCCGTGACGATGTCGCGGAAGAAGGCTGAATCGGCGTCGCGATACTGGATCCCGTCCAGCTCGTGCCCAAGCCGGAAGGTCTCGAACTCAGCCAGCACTTCCTCGACCGGCGTCCCGGCGATGTCCATCTGGTAGAGCGCCTGCACGGCGGCGAGACGCGCGGAGCTGCGCTGGTTGCCCGGCCGGACGGCTTTCTCGGTGGAGGCTTCCTCAGGCATTGACGCGATTGAACCTCTTGGCGAGTTCGACGAGCGCGAGCGCCGCGTCCACCGCGCCGCCGCCCTTGTTGCCGCCATCGACCCGCGCCCGTTCCCAGGCCTGGGCGTGTGTTTCCGTGGTCAGGATGCCATTCCCTATCGCAAGCCCCTGCTCGATAGCGAGGTCCATGAGGCCGCGGGCGGACTCCCGGGCGACGATATCGTAGTGCCCGGTCTCGCCGCGGATGACGCAGCCGAGCGCGACATACCCGTCGAACCGCGCGCCGGCGCCGTTCCCCCTGGCCGCGATCGCGACCGCGCCCGGAATCTCTAACGCGCCCGGCACCGTCACCAGTTCATACGTCGCACCCGCGCGCTCGATCGCGGCGAGCGCGCCGCGCACGAGTTCGTCCGTAATGTCGTCGTAGAACCTCGCCTCGACGAGGAGGAGGTGCGGCTTCCGATCGCCCATCGCTGCTTTCAACGTCCCGAAATTTGCGCGGACAACATCACTCCGGACGGCCGAAGTCCAGCGTTCGGCTGGTCAGGCGGTCGCGGCCAGGCGCGCCAGATAGCGGGCGAGGAGATCGACTTCAAGATTCACGCTGTCGCCCACCTGCCGCTCGCCCCACGTGGTGACCGCCAATGTGTGGGGAATGAGGTGGCAATCGAACCGGTTACCGTCCACGTGATTGACGGTCAGCGAGGTCCCGTCCAGCGCAACCGAGCCCTTGGCGGCAATGAAGCGGGCGAGCGCCTCCGGCGCCTCGAAGCCGAACTTCACCGTTTCGCCGATATCCTGCCGCGACAGGATGCGCGCGACCCCATCGACATGCCCCTGGACGATATGCCCGCCGAGTTCGTCCCCCGCCTTGAGCGGCCGCTCGAGATTGACGCGGGTCCCGACGTCCCACTCTCCCACGTTGGTGACGTCGAGCGTCTCCGGCCCGGCCTGGATCGTGAACACCGACCCGATCCCGTCCGCCTCGCGCTTCACCGCCGTCAGGCATACCCCGGCGCAGGAGATCGACGCACCGATCGAAATGCTCTCGGCGTGGTAGGGAGAGGAGATGCCGAACGCTACGACCGGCCCCCACTGGCGCCGGCTGCGAACCTTACCCACCGCATCGACCAAACCGGTGAACACTCAGGCTCTCAGGTAACGGCGGAAATGATCTTCGCCGATCATCGAATCCTCGGCGAGTCGATAGCGCGGGCTTCGGTCGACGGCGGACAGCGCCAGCCCCGCGAGCGCGCGGATGCCGTCCGGCCCGACGATCACCGGCGCGCGGATCAGGATGACCTCCTGCGCGAGGTCGTTGGAAACGAGCGAAGCGGCGACCTTCGCCCCGCCCTCCGCGAGCACCCGAGTGATCCCGCGTTCGGAAAGCGCCGTCAGCGCGTCGGCGATCGCGAGCCCCCCTGATCCTGTCCCCACCTCGATAACCTCCACCCCCGCCGCCGCCAGCGCGTTCCGCTTCTCCGCCGGCGCGCCCGGCGACACGATCAGCCACAGCGGCTTCTCGCCCGCCGACTGAACGAGCTTGGAAGCGATCGGCAGCCGCGCGTTCGTGTCGAGGATCACGCGGATCGGCGAGCGGTCTTCGAGACCCGGGTGCCGGACCGTAAGCCGCGGATCGTCGACCAGAGCCGTTCCGATCCCGATCATCACCACGTCCGACTCGGCGCGCAGCGCCTGCACCCGGTCGAACGCCGCCTTACCAGTGATCATCATCCGATCGCCCCCGGCCTTGCCGATCATCCCGTCCGCCGAGATACCCAGCTTCAAGGTGACCGCCGGCCGACCGCACGCGATGCGGCTGAGATGCCCCGCATGCGCGACCTTCGCCTCGCGCTCCAGCACCCCGGTCTGAACCTCGACCCCGCCGCCCGTCAGGATCGCGTGCCCCTCCCCCGTCGTGCGCGGGTCGGGATCAGCCATCGCGCTGACGACGCGTTTCACCCCCGCCTCGACGAGCATATGCGCGCACGGCTCGCCCCGCCCCTGGTGGGCGCACGGCTCGAGCGTCACGTAGACCGTGGCGCCCCGAGCCTCCCCCCCGGCCATCGCCAGCGCGAACGCCTCGGCATGCGGCCGCCCGCCGACGCCGGTCCAGCCGCGTCCGACCACGCGCGGCTCGCCGCCGTCGAAGCGCACCACCAGCGCGCCGACCGCGGGGTTGGGATGCGTCCGCCCGAGATTGCGCCGGCCGAGCCGCAGCGCCGCCGCCATGAACCGGCGATCGAGATCCGGATCGACCGCGCCCTTCACGCCGCTCTCAGCCATGCAGCTTGGCCGGCCGCGCCGGGCCACCCTCGGGTTCGCCGGTCAGCTCGTCGATCAGGTCCTCGAAATCCTTGGCCTCGCGGAAGTTCTTGTACACCGACGCGAACCGCACATAGGCGACATCATCGAGGCTCTTCAGCCCCTCCATCACCAGCCGGCCGATTTCCTCCGAGGCGACGTCGCCCTCGCTCGAGCTCTCGAGCTTCCGCACGATCGCGCTCACCATTCGGTCGATGCGCTCCGGGTCGACCGGCCGCTTGCGCAGCGCCACCTCGACCGAGCGGAGCAGCTTGTCGCGGTCGAACGGCACGCGCCGCCCGCTCCGCTTCACCACCGTCAGCTCGCGCAGCTGGATGCGCTCGAAGGTCGTGAAGCGTCCGCCGCAATTCGGGCAATGCCGCCGCCGGCGGATCGCCATGTTGTCGTCGGACGGCCGCGAGTCTTTGACCTGCGTGTCGTCGTGGCCGCAATAGGGGCAGCGCATCTTCCGCCTTCGCGGGCCTCTATTCCGGATAGATCGGGAAGCGGCCCGTGAGCTCCTCGACCCGCGCCTTCACCGACGCTTCGACGGCGGCGTTGCCATCTTCGCCGTTCCGCGCGAGCCCGTCGAGGACCTCGCGGATCAGCGCCCCGACCTCGCGGAATTCCTTGGGTCCGAAACCCCGCGTCGTCGTCGCCGGACTGCCCAGTCGAATGCCGGATGTGATCGTCGGCTTCTCGGTGTCGAACGGAATGCCGTTCTTGTTGCAGGTGATCTTCGCCCGGCCCAGCGACGCCTCGGCGCCCTTGCCGGTAAGCTTCTTGGGCCGCAGATCGACGAGCATCAGATGGTTGTCGGTGCCGCCCGACACAATGTCGAACCCGGCATCGATCATCGCCCCCGCAAGCACGCGCGCGTTCTCCACGACGTTCTTCGCGTAGACCTTGAACTCCGGTCGCAGCGCCTCGCCGAAGGCCACCGCCTTCGCGGCGATGACATGCATCAGCGGCCCGCCCTGCAGCCCCGGGAACATCGCCGAGTTCACCTTCTTGGCGATCTCGGCATCGTTGGTGAGCACGAGCCCGCCGCGCGGCCCGCGCAACGTCTTGTGCGTGGTCGAGGTCACGATATGCGCATGTGGCAGCGGCGTCGGATGCGCCCCGCCCGCGACAAGCCCCGCGAAGTGCGCCATGTCGACCATGAAATACGCGCCGACCTCATCCGCGATCGCCCGGAACTTGGCGAAGTCGATGATCCGCGAATAGGCCGACCCGCCGGCGATGATCAGCTTCGGCCGATGCTCCTTGGCGAGCCGCTCGACCTCCTCGAAATCGATCCGCGCATCCTCGCGCCGGACGCCATACTGCACCGCCTTGAACCACTTCCCCGAGATATTGGGCGCCGCCCCGTGGGTGAGGTGCCCACCGGCCGCAAGGCTCATCCCGAGGATCGTGTCGCCCGGCGCGATCAGCGACATGAACGCGCTCTGATTGGCCTGGCTGCCCGAGTGCGGCTGGACGTTGGCGAACTCGCAGGCGAAGAGCTTCTTCACCCGCTCGATGGCGAGAGTCTCGGCGATGTCGACGAACTCGCAGCCGCCGTAGTACCGGCGCCCCGGATAGCCCTCGGCATATTTGTTGGTGAGAACCGACCCCTGCGCGTCGAGCACCGCCCGCGAGACGAAGTTCTCGGAAGCGATCAGCTCGATGTCGCCCGACTGGCGATGCTGCTCCTTCCGGATCGCGTCGGCGATCTCGGGATCGACCTCGGCAAGCGGCCGTTCGAACATGCTCTCGTGCCGAGAACCGGACAGCGCGCGGTCGGCTACTCCCATGGCGGGTTCCTCGTATGAATCGGAGGGGGCCGGCCGTCCGTTTCGGCCGCCCCGAGGCGCCGCCTTAACACGACTCAACGGCCGGGCCAATCACGCTCCCCGGCCGATTTCCCCGATGCCACAGAAAGCCTGGGCGGCAGCGCCCCGGCTAAAGCGCCGCGGCGACCTGCCCGATACCGTCCTGGCCGTAGATGTCGTTGCGGAAATGGACGATGCCGTCCGCGGTCGCCCAGGCGCTGACATAGGCGAAATAGACGTTGACCGGCTGCGCCAGTTGCACGTCGAGGCGCTCCCCGTTTCGGAACATCTCGTCCACCCGCTCACGGCTCCACCCCGGCGTATCGCGGAGCAGCCACGTGATGAGGTCGCGGACATTCTGCACCCGCACGCAGCCCGACGAATCGAAGCGATAGTCGTTGCCGAACAGCGTCTTCAGCGGCGTGTCGTGCATGAAGACCGAGAACGGATTGTAGAAATTGATCCGCACCGAGCCGAGCGAATTGAAGTCGCCCGGGTCCTGCCGGAACATGTAGCGGGTCGCCTCGTCGGTGCTCCAGTTGATGTTCTGCGGCGGAACTTCGGTGCCCTGACCATTATAGGCGCGGATGCGCATCCGGGTCAGGTATTCGGGATCCGTCTGCATCAGCGGGATGAGATCGCGGCGGATAATGCTCGCCGGCACCGTCCAGAACGGGTTGAAGTTCACCTCGTAGATGCGTGAATTGATGATCGGCGAGGGCCGGTCGACCTTGCCCACGATCGCCGTATGCCGCGACACGACGCGGCCCATCTGGACCACCTCGATCTCGGCGCCCGGAATGTTCACCATCACGAACCGGTCCGCTGGCGCCACCGCCAGCTCGCGAATGCGCGTGAGGTTGCGCTGCAATTGGCTGAGCCGATCCGACGCCGGGATGTTGAGCGCGTTGAAGGTGTTCTCGCCCACCACGCCGTCGGCCGGAATGCCGTGGCGCACCTGGAAGGCCTTCACGGCCGCGTCGACATAGGTGTCGAAGATGTCCGAAATCCCCGCCCCGACCCCGAGATCGCCGGACGCGATCAGCCGCTGGCGCAGCGCCACGACGTTGGCGTGACGATCCCCCAGCCGCAGGACGTATTCGTCCGGCACCACCGGCCACCCGCCATTGGCGAGGATAGCCGAATAGCGCTGGATCGCGAGTTCGGTCGCGTAGATCGTCTCCGGCGACATGATTGGGGTCGCCTGCAGGCTGTGCCCCGCCGCGGCCGCGCCGACGTCGAAGCCGTCACGCCACTCGGCCGCCCCGAGCTGCGCGTTCGCCGACCCCATCCCCAGAACGACCACCAAAGCCGCGCCGCCGATGGCCTCCGCCGCGCGCGTAAGCATCTGTCTCATCTGCATCATCGCCGATTTCAAAAAAGCCCAGCCGAGAGGAATAGCACCGAAAGGGCGCGCTCCAATGTGGCTCTTTAATGATGACCGACTTTTGATCGTTCCGCCTGTGAACGAAAAAGGGCTCCGCGCGACGGCGGAGCCCAGTTTTCCTTCGGTGTGCAGAAGCTTAGAGGCGATACAGGATCTGGTCGGTCCAAAAGCGCTCAAGACGCTGCAGCGAGCGGTTCAGGGTCTTGAAATCGTCCGGGTTGATGCCGCCGACCTGGTCGATCGAGCGGACATGGCGCTCGTAGAGCTTGCTCACGATGTCTGCGATCTCGCGGCCCTTCTCGGTGAGGCTGACACGAACCGAGCGGCGGTCCATGCGCGAGCGCTGGTGATGGAGGTAGCCCATCTCGACCAGCTTCTTGAGGTTGTAGGAAACGTTGGACCCGAGATAGTAACCCCGGGTGCGGAGCTCGCCGGCGGTCAGCTCGGAGTCGCCGACGTTGAACAGGAGCAGCGCCTGGACGCTGTTGACGTCCGACCGGCCCGAACGGTCGAACTCATCCTTGATGACGTCGAGGAGGCGACGATGCAGCCGCTCGACCAGAGTCAGCGTCTCAAGGTAAAGCGACCGAAGATCGGTCTTCTCTACCGGCTTTTCAAACGGGCTCTGTACTTTTCGCGCGGTGATCATCTTACGCCTCTTAATCCGTACCCGATTTCTGGTGTACTCTATGCGAACAATAGTTAAATGCTGCGACTGAAAATTGGTTTAAGCCGCAGGATTAACAGGCACTTACGTCGCTCTTTCAATCGCGATGGTTTACATATAGTGAGAACGACTGAGACAATCTGTTAGGATTAGTTGCCGCGCGATTCACCATGCGTGGCCGAGGCATTTCTTGCCCGCGGCCGGCCGCCTGCCTAAGGTCCGCGCGACAGTGGAGTGAGGCATGAGCAGCGACCGTGGCCGGCCCAGCGCCGATCCGACGACCCTTTTCGATCTCGGCGACATTCTCGGCGGGCGCCGACCCCGCCGCGCCCGTCAGTCGGAATGGGTAAGGAACCTCGTCCGGGAGAACACGCTCACCGCGAACGACCTCATCTGGCCTATCTTCGTGGTTGAGGGCGACCGGAAGCGCGTCCCTGTCGCCTCGATGCCCGAGATCGAACGCCTCTCGGTCGATGAGGCTGTCCGCGCCGCCGAGCGCGCCGCCACGCTCGGCATCCCCGCCATCGCGATCTTCCCCTACACCGACCCGGCGCGCCGCGACGACCTCGGCTCCGAAGCCCTCAACCCCGACAACCTCGTCTGCCGCGCCATCCGCGCGATCAAATCAGCGGTACCGGAAGTCGGCGTCATCGCCGACGTCGCGCTCGACCCCTACACCAGCCATGGCCATGACGGCCTGATGTCGCCCGAGGGCAAGGTCCTCAACGATGCCAGCGTCAACCAGCTCGTGCTCCAGGCCCTCATCCAGACCGAGGCCGG
>CAYOET010000167.1:0-8333 GCA_964402985.1 uncultured Bauldia sp.
CTCGTCGGAGCCGCACTTGCTCCAGCCCTGATCTTTGGGTCCGTGCATTTGTCGGGTCGCGCAAAAGACAGCGAGGAGCAAAGTGGATCTGAACTCGGAGATGACCAGGAATTCCCGGTACGGAGATGCGATCCTGAGCGCGGCGGTCGCGCCAGCGGTTCTCACCGGCCTCTTCCTGATCGCGCAGATCGGCTTGAATTTCGGGTCGGGCCTTCCGGTCGTCCAGGCGCTGCCGGGGGTCGTCGCCGTCTCCTTCTTCGCCCTTGTGGTCGCGTTCCTGCACGCGCTGGTACTCGGCCTTCCGGCCATCCGCTTCCTCGAGCGTGCGGGACGAGCGAACGTCTTCACAGCAATCGCCGCCGGCTTCGCGATTGGCGGACTGCCCGTCGGCCTTCTCACCGTTTCGATATCAGGGGTGAGCGCCGACTGGGCAGATGTCCTGATCTGGCTGAAGGTGGTCGGCGTCGCAGCTTTGTGCGGCGCGGTCGGCGGGATGAGCGCCTGGCTCACCCTCTGCAACGCCTCGCCGGCGGGATGGCGATGGAACACGGCGCTCGGCTTCGTGACGCTGGCGTTTGCGATGGTGGCGGCGTCCTAGTCTAGCCGTCGTGGAGCCCTCCGACACTTCGGGCACGAACGCCATGCCGGCCGATCTGGCTTTCCTGATCATCGCCCATCATCAGCCGGCACATCTGGGCCGGCTGATACGGGCGCTCGACGATCCGCGGCATTTCTTCTTCGTCCACATCGATCGCAAGGTCGCGCTCGAGCCCTTCCGGGCGGCGGTCGGGGAACTGCGAAACGTCGTCTTCATGCCGGAGCGAGTCGAGGTCGAGTGGGCGAAACTCGGCGTCGTTCAGGCGACTCTAGAGGCGATACGAGAGGCCGCCGACTCCGGACGCATTTTCAGCCGGTACACGCTCCTCAGTGGCAGCGACTACCCGATCAAGCACAAGAGCCTGATCCACAAGCGGCTGACGGAAGCGGGCGGCGAGTTCCTGCGCATCGACAGGAAGCTCACTCTCGCGCCCGAGGACACGCATCGACGCGTCCTGAGGGATCTGCCCGACGGCCGCTACTTCGCTGACTTCTCCGCGTTTCACGGAAGCATGTTCTGGTCGTTGTCCGCCGCGTGCGTGCGCTTCGTGCTGGACTTCGTCGACGCCAATCCAGCGTATCTCGACATCCACGGACACGTGGTCGCGCCCGACGAGGTGTTCTTTCACAGCCTTCTCAAGCGGTCCCCGTTCGCCGGAGCGATCAGTCAGGACTTCTCGGACGGCGTGCACCCCGACCATACCCACCACGCCAACCACTTCATCGACTGGCCGAACTTCAATCGAAGAAAGCTCGTCCTCGAGACGCGGGACTTCGACGCTCTCCTCGCCTCGGACGCGCTGTTCGCACGGAAGTTCGACGAAAGGCGCTCGAGGCACCTCCTCGACATGCTCGACAGAGAGGTGCACGCGGACCCCAGGGACGCGCCGTCGACATGAGCGTAGCGGTGAGGGTGAAGGAGCGACCGCTCCCGTTCGCTCCCTTCGGTTCCGGCGGGCCGGCATCGAGGAGCGGAGGCGAAATCCCGACACGGCCCCAGGAGGGAGGACGTGCCGGGATCCGGTTACGGTGAATCGACACACCGCTCGAGGATCCCGATTCAGGGGTCGGGAGCCTCTACGCGCTCAGGCTGAATGGTCCTATAGATAAAGACATCCCCTGCACGGGTGATGAGAATATAAAAAAGTTTGACCGGCGCCAGTACTCAACATCGAGCTGATCTTCTTCCAAAGCTTTACTGAATACTCGCCAGAGAAACTTGCAATAGCAACTCCAGATTGTCATATCTGCGGCGCAGTATTCTACCTTGACGGGTCGTCGCGCCGGATCAACGCTCGGCCGAAAGGAGAGGCCGCGGGAGGAGCCGCGGCCTCTTTGTTGCGATCGACCGGACTACGTTGCGATCGACCGGACTACGCGCCGATTTCGACCGGGGCGAGGGTGACGCGGGCGACGAGGTGCGGGTCGAAATTCCAGGTCGCCGGGGCGTCCTTGTCGCCGCGGATGCCGGCGTGGAGGGCGATCACGCCGTTCTCAGGGTCGCGCATGTTGCCGTCGCCGAGCGCGCCGAGGAAGCCGCGGGCTTCGTTATTCTTCTCCGAGCCGGCGTCGTAGCCCTGGATATCGAGGGTCACCGGGCCGCGGAGGCCGTAGGCGTCGTAGCCGGCGAAGCCGCCGAAGCCGTCATTGGTCATGCCGAGCATCCACACGCCCGAGAGGAGCGGATGGGCGGCGTCGACCGTGATGTAGAAGGTGCGGGTGGAGCCGGTCGGGGTGTGGACCGGGACCACTGCGTCACCGAGCTCGCCCGAGGCGAGCGAACCGGCGGCGCCGGAGCTGAAGGGGCCGATATTGCCGCCCTCGGCGACGCTCCACAGCGCCTCGCTCGCGGTCCCGCCGAGCGCGAAGATCGGGGTGCGCGAGGCGGCGTGGCTGGCGAAGAAGCTCGGCGAGAAATTCTGGCCGGTGGTGAGGTTCTCGATGGTCACCTGGATGAGGCGCGTGTCGGCGTGGGCGGCGCCCATCCCCATCGGCGAGGCGGCCATGCCGCCGCCCATCGGGTCGGGAGACATCGGCGCGGGAGACATCGGCGCGGGGGCCATCGGCGCGGGCGCCATCTGGGCAAGCGCCGAGCCGGAGGCCACGGCGAGGACGAGAGCGGAAACGGTCAGGGAAAGGCTGCGAACGGTAGTCATGGGGGAGTCCCTCCGAAATGAAGCGGCAGCTCATGGCCGCCACATTTCCGATTTCGCTGCCGCCCTGCTCGCGGTTACCCCACCTCGCGCGCTTGTGTTCGGCGGAGGAGCCGCCCTCCAAGGAGCGTGTTCAGGCCGACTACCGCGGCGATGCAGAGGGCGTGGACGACGAGGTCGAGCACGGTCGAGTTGTGGGGGTGGACAAGCATCAGGATGGCTCCCGCTCCCGCGGCACTCGCAAGACCGGCGAGGACCGCAACTCGGACGGTCCGGTCGGGGTGCGACCGGCGCAGCATCACGACGAGGAGCGGCGAGAGGACGATCGAGGAACCGAGGATGACGAGGAGACATTCGCGCGTTTCCGCCCAGGTGACGCCCCAAGAGCTCGGTTGGCCGAGGTCGGCGAGGCAGCCCAGGCCCGAGAAGGCGAGCCACAGGGCGAGCACCGGGAGCGGCAGGAGCGCCCACGAATCGGAGCGGTCCGGGAGGCTGATCTCGAAGGCGGCGACGCCCGCCAGCACCGCCGTCGCGGCAGCGGCGAGGAAGGCGGGGAGGAGATAGGCGCGCGAACCGATCGTCGCGAACTGGCCGCCGAGGCCGAGGTAAAGGACCGCGGCGAGGGCGGCCGCGGCACCCAGCCAGAGCGCGGCGCGGAGGAGCGGCGGACGGAGGCGGCGGACGGGCTGGAGGCCGGAGGCCAAGCCGTCGATGAGGTCGTCAACGCTTGCGTCAGCCATCGCGCAATTCCGTTCCTGTCAGGCGTGCGCGAAGGCCCTGGATCGCGCGGTGGAAATTGACCTTGAGCGCCGTCTTGCTGCGGCCGGTCAGCTCGGCGCCCTCCTCGAGGCTGCGGCCGCTCAGGGCAAGGACCTGCACCGCCTCGCGCTGCCCGGCCGGCAAGGTGAGGATCGCGGCGCCGAGGCGCTCCTTTTCGCGGTTCCGATCCGCGCCGGCCTCGATGTCGAGGTCGTCGGGGTGGTTCTCGTAGGCGTCGGGCTCGTGGATCTCGCGGGAGTTGCGCCGGCCATGCGAGCGGAGGAGATCGATGCAGCGGCGCTTCGCGATCGCGCCCAGCCAGGCGCCGTATGAGCGCGAGGGGTCGAACGTGGCGAGCATGCGGTGGATGGAGAGAAGGACTTCCTGGACGACGTCGTCGACGCTCGCGGGCGGGACGCCCGAGCGCCGCGCGGTGCGGCGGATGAGTGGGACGCTCGCCGAGAGGACGCGCTTATAGGCGGCCTGGTCGCCGCCCTGCGCGGCCGACATCAGGCGCGCGAGGGCGAGGTCGTCGAGGTCGACAACGAGGCCGGCGTCCACGGTGACTCCCGCAAGTTCTTGTTCCGAGGGCAGTTTAGCCGCTGAAGCGGGTGTGTGTCACGGAGCGCCGTTGGCGGAGGGTCGCCCTCACGCCGGAGGTGGTGTCGGGGGCGGAGGCGGGCCGTCGTGGCGGTGGGCAAAGCCCTCGGCGATGCCGTAGGCGAGGGAACCGGCAAGGCGGCCGGCCCAGTCGTCGGGCCGGGTGCCGTCGCGGACGGCGGCGAGGGCCTGGCGGCGCCGGGCGCTCCCCCGCGCCGAGAGGATGAGGAGGAGCGCCGTCGCGAGTGCGAAGAGAGCACCCATCGCGAGCTGCGCCGGAAGCGCGCCGATCCAGCCGGAAAGGGCGGTGTAGAGGGCGGCGAGGAGGAAGCCCGCGGCGAGCGCGGCGGTCGCGGCGGCGGCGACCATGAAGACCAGGCGGCGGCCGAGCCGGCCGCCAAGGGCGCCCAGCTCATGGACGAGGCTGGCGATCGCATGCGGGAGCGGGGCAGTCATCGGTCGGGCCTCCGGGATGGGGAGCGACTCAGCCTAGCACGCGGGCAATCGGCGCTTAACGGTGCTTGGCGGGTTTGTGGCGCGGGGCCGGGGGTTGGTGCAAACTGACCGCGATGATCGATTTTGGAAGACCAGCGAGACGGGCTGACCGCCGGCAAAGCACGGCGGGCGATCGTATCGCCGTCGCCGCGGCCGCCGTTATTGGCTGGCTGGCGGCGGCCGCGTCGCCCGGCGAGGTGCGCGCGCAATCCTCCTGCGCGGCTGCGCAGGAACAGGCGATGGCGGTGTTCGGCAGCGCCGAGGCGACGGCGTCGTTCATGGCGCGTCGCGAGACCGGCGAGCCGCCGTTCGAGGCGTTGCTCGGCGTGCAGCGCGGGCCGGCTGCACGCGAGGCGCTCCTCGCCTGCCGGGCGGAGATCACCGCCTATCTCGAGGACCTGCTCGGCCCGGCCGTCGAGGCGCCGGCGATGGTCGCCGATCTGCCGCGCGTCGCGCCGGGTTGCGTGGCCGTACGCTGGGCCGACGATTTTCCGGTCGCCGCGCCGCGCGAGGGCGCGCCACCGACCTGGCGGGTGACCGCGAGCGTGACCAACAACTGCCTGAAGCCGGTGCTCCTCGAGCTGTGCGTGGCCTTCCCGCCGGGCGCTCCCGAGCGGCTGAGCCGGCAGTCGCATCTCATCGACCGGCCCATCCAGGCCGACTATCCGTTTGCCGCCCTCTCCAGCCCGACCAACGAGTATTCGCCGAGCTACATGGTGTGCGAGATCGACGAGACCTGCGACAGCTGCCCGGCGCAAGCGGACTGAGGAGCGGCATGTTCTACTACTACAAGAGCATCGACTACTGGCCGATGAGCACGGCGTTCACGATCGTCGCCGGACTCGCCGTCCTCGGCTTCCTCTTCGTGCTCCTGGTCGCCCCCCACCTCATCTGGCGGAGTTTCGTCTCGACCTGGCCGGTGCAGCTGGTCGCGCGGCTCTTCGGGAGGCGGTAGCGGCGTCGCCCCTCCCTTGGCCAAATCGACCCTCCGCTTCACCGCCACGATCGAGATCATTGGCATCAATCCGCATGTGATCGTGCCGGACGAGCTGGCGGGGCTGCTCGCGGCGGCGGGGACGAAGGCGCTGCCGGTGCCGGGTGGCGGCCACTTTGATTCGGGGGTTGCAGATTCGCCACGGCCTATACCACGCATTGCAATCGCGGATTGAAGCGCGGTTGTAGGGCCTCAGCCCAGCCGGAGTTCGGGAGGTGGGCACCACCCTGTTTCCCCGCGCCGGCCCCAACTCGGGGGCTGAATTGTTAAGCCCGGAAATGCTAGGAGGTCGGCCATGAACGCCTCGACCGATCAAGCCGCCCCCACCCCGCCCGTGACGATCCGCTTCCACAAGCACGACCTCCCCGACCTCTCGCGCTACGGCCGGTCGGTCGCCATCGATACTGAGACGATGGGGCTGAACCCGCATCGTGACCGGCTGTGCCTGGTGCAGCTCTCGCCCGGCGACGGCACCGCCGACGTCGTGCAGATCGCGCCCGAGCCGCGTCCGGCGCCGAACCTCAAGCGCCTCCTCGCCGACCCGATGATCGGCAAGATCTTCCACTACGCGCGGTTCGACATCGCCGTCCTCGACAACGCGCTCGGGGTGATGGCCGAACCGATCTATTGCACCAAGATCGCCTCGCGGCTGGTGCGCACCTATACCGACCGGCACGGGCTCAAGGACCTCGTCCGCGAGCTCCTCGGCATCGACCTCAACAAGACGGTGCAGAGCTCGGACTGGGGCGCGACAGAGCTCTCCGAGGCGCAGCTCGCCTACGCCGCGAGCGACGTCCTCCACCTCCATGCGCTCCGCGACAAGCTCGACGGGATGCTTATGCGCGAAGGGCGGGCCACCCTCGCCGAGGCGTGCTTCCGGTTCCTGCCGCATCGCGCGCGGCTCGACCTTATGGGCTGGGCCGAGGACGACATTTTCGCGCATTCCTGACGGACAGCTATCCGCGCCGGCACGGTGCGGGGCCGGATTGCGGCCACTTTCGTGGCCTATCGACACTTCGTGTTCACGAAAGATTACGCACCGTCACTTGCCTGGGAACCGGGTGACACTATGCTTGAGCCGGAAGCGGCGGAAAGCGCGCGGACCATGAGCAGCGTGCAAGACCAGCTGAGACTTGACCGTCGCGACCGGCTCGACGTCACCGCGGTGCGGAGCACGAAGGCGTTCGAGGCCGCGCGCCGGCATGGGCGCGTGGTGCGCGTCCTGCGCTGGCTGCTGCCGCTGATCGTGGTCATCGCCGCCGGCGCGTTCATCGCCTTCCTCTATGCGCCGAAGAAGATCGGGCCGGTCACGATCGGGGCGATCGGCATCGAGGAGAACTCGGTGGTGATGCAGACGCCGCGCATCTCGGGCTTCCACGGCGACGAGCTCGCCTACGAGGTCAGCGCGGAGCGCCTCGTGCAGCGGCTCGACGACATGAGCAAGGTGCAACTCGAGAGCATCGTCGGCACGATCGCGATGAAGGACGAGAACAGCGCGACGGTCACGGCGGGAGCCGGGCTCTACGACACCAGGGCCGAGATCCTCGAGCTTTCCGGTGGGATCGACGTCACCACCACGCAGGGCCACCAGGCGCATCTCGAGGACGCGAGGATCGACTTCAACGCCGAGACGATGCGCTCCGACAACCCGATCGTCCTCGTCACCCCTGACGGAACGATCAGCGGGGACGCGATCGAGATTGCGGACGGCGGTAAGCGAATCTTGGTAACTGGAAGCGTGAAGCTGGTGCTCTACCCGGAGGGCATGCCTACCCTCCGCGGGACCGACGTCGCCGACGCCAGCAGGACCCCGACCGCACCATGAGATTTGCCCGCTCCGCTTTCGCCGCCTCCCTCCTCTTCGGATTTGCCGTCAGCCCGGCTGCGGCGCAGATGGCGACGCTCTTCCCCGGCCTCGGCGGGGGCGGCTCTGACCTCCCGATCGAGGTCGAGGCGGCTTCGCTCGAAGTCGCCGAAACGGAGACCGAGCGCATCGTCACCTTCACCGGCGGGGTGGTGGTGACGCGCGGCGCTACCGCGATCCGCGCGGCGACCATCGTGCTCTTCTCTGACATCGAGCGGCCCGACCCTCCGGCCGATCCCGCGGCGGCGGGCGCTGCCCCGGCAGGCGCTGCCCCGGCGGCGGGCGGTCCGGCGCCGGCGGTGGCGGGCGCCGCCCCGACGGTACCGGCAGCGGAATTCGCGGTCGCCAACGCGGCGCCGGCCGAGGAGACCATCCCGCCCAACCAGGTGTTCAAGCGCATCGAAGCGAGCGGCGGCGTGGTCGTCACCTCGAGCGACCAGAGCGCCACCGGCAGCACGGCGAGCTTCAACATGATCACCCAGATGATCACGCTCTCCGGCAATGTCCGGCTCGCGCAGGGCGGCAACATCATCACCGGCGAGCGCCTCGTGATCGACCTCGCCAACAGCACCGCGCGGGTCGAGCAAGGCGGCGGCGAACGCATCCGCGGCACGTTCATCCCGGGCGCCGCCCCGCCGGCGACGCCCTAGGAAGCAATGTTGCTGGGTCCAGGCCAGGTTCTTCACCCAACCTCCCCCTCGAGGGGAGGTCGAAGGTGCGAGGCCTATGGCCGAGCAGCTTCGGGAGGGGGTCCCCGCGGCGTCCCCCATTGCGGAATGCCGGCTCCCACCTCCCGAACCCGCTACGCGGTTTCGACCTCCCCTCGAGGGGGAGGTTATAAGGGCATTCGCCCCGACGAGAATCCTTCTCT
>CAYOET010000168.1:0-3453 GCA_964402985.1 uncultured Bauldia sp.
GAGGGGAAGGCGGAGCGGATCGCGCTCTTCCATCCCGAGGCGCTCGCGCTCGCCGAACGCGATGAGCGTTTCCGGCTCGCGCGGGAGAACGTGTTCGAGCCGCCCGCCGGGCCATTCGAGATCGTTAAGCTCCTGAGCTTCCTCAGCCTTCAGCGCTACGATCCGGATAGCGTACGGCAGGCGTTGGCTGGGGTGGCGGCGACGATCGCCGAAGGCGGGCTGCTGGCGCTGGGGCGGACGCAGCGGGTCGGGACGCGGCTCGACGCCAGCCTCTTTGCCAAACAAGGCGGGCGGCTGACGTGGGTCGGCGATGTTCGCGACGGGTACGAGTACAAGGACGTCGTGCCGGGGCTTTGAGACGCCCGGGCCGGCCTCGATTTTGTGTCGCCTCAGCTCCTCGATCGAGACGTTCCGGCGCTCGACCGCTGCACGGCGATGCAGCATCTCAAGGGGCTCGAGGACGCCGAGCTGGTGATCGCGCGGCGCGAAGGGCGCAAGCGCTGGAACCATCTCAACTCGATGCCGATCAAGGACATCCAAGACCGGCTGGATCGGGCCCAACGCGCACGGGGCGGTGGAGACGCTGCAGCGGTTGGCGGTTGGGGCGGTCGCGAAACTGACCCGGGCGAGGTAGGCGCGAAGGCGAGGCCGGCGAGGCGACCGGCGCGGCCGAAGGCGCGAGGATGAGCACGGCGAGCAGGAGGATGCCGGCGAACCCCCTTGCATGTCGCCAAGCAGTCCGCTAGATACTGAACCACATGGTTCAGTATATGCGACCCCACCTCGACGCCTCGTTCGCCGCCCTCTCGGACGCCACAAGACGCGGCGTTCTGGAGCAACTCGGACGGGCCAACGCTTCGATCACGGAGCTCGCCGAGAAGTTCCACATGACCCTCACGGGCATGAAGAAGCATGTCGGCGTCCTGGAGCAGGCGGGGCTCGTCACCACGGAGAAGGTCGGGCGCGTGCGCACCTGCAAGCTCGGCGTCCGGGGGCTCGAGGAAGAGGCGGCGTGGATCGAGGCGTATCGCCAGATCTGGGACGCCCGCTTCGATGAACTCGACAAGATTGTTGAAGAACTCAAACGGAAGGAAAAGGTCGATGGACGCAAGACGGGAAAGTGAGCTCATGGCCGGCCCGATGAAGGACCGCACGACGGTTGACCGGAAATCCGAGCGAGAGCTCGTCGCGACGCGGACTTTCAATGGCCCCGCGCGTATCGTGTTCGAGGCGTGGACCACGCCCGAGCTTCTCAAGCGGTGGTGGGTCCCGAAATCGATCGGCATGACCCTCGTTTCCTGCGAGGTCGATGCCCGCGTCGGCGGCCGCTACCGTTTCGTGTTCCGCCACCCCGCTGCGCCGGAGCCCGTCGCCTTCTTCGGCCGCTACATCGAGGTGACGCCGCCCTCGCGCCTCTCTTGGACCAACGAGGAGAGCGCCGACGGCGCCGTCACCACCGTGACCTTCGAGGAAAAGGCCGGCAAGACACTGCTCGTCGTCCACGAGATCTATCCCTCGAAGGAAGCTCTCGACGCTTCGCAAGGAGGGATGGAGGCGCTGCCCGAGCAGTTCGACCAGCTGGACGAGCTTCTCCTCTCCCTGGGCGGGAGCGTACGACGCTCGTAAGATCGTTGGCCGGGCAGGGAAACGAGGCTGGTATGGCGAGGATCATGTTCGGGATGAACCAGTCCCTCGACGGCTACGTCGACCACACGGCGTTCAGGCCCGGCCCCACGCTCTTCCGCTACTTCATCGAGCAGACGGCCGGGCTGGCGGGCAGTCTCTACGGTCGCCGCATGTATGAGATCATGCGCTACTGGGACGAGGATCATCCCGAATGGGATGCGCCGGAACAGGCCTTCGCGGCCGCGTGGCGGAACCTTCCGAAATGGGTCGTCTCGCGCTCGTTGAAATCGGTCGGCCCCAACGCGCGGCTCGTCGAGGGCGATCTCGAAGGCGCGATCCGCGAGCTGAAGGCCGGGCGCGACGGGGTGATCGAGGTTGCTGGCCCGAACCTCGCGCACCGCCTCACCGAACTCGGCCTCATCGACGAGTATCGGATCTACCTGCACCCCGTCGTGCTGGGCCATGGCCAGCCCTACTTCGCCGGCCCCCGCCCGCCGCTCCACCTCAGGTCTCATGATCGGATCGGCGAGGACGTGGTGAGGTTGAGCTACGTTCCGGCTTGATCCCGCGTCGCCGGCCGAAATCGCGCTGAAGTCTGGCCGTGGGTTGGGCGCAAGAGCGATTGCTCCTCACGCCATGATGGCGATGTCGGATCGCAGGTGAGAGGCGTTCACGCCGCCCCGGTCATCTCGCCCCAGCTCGATCTCACGCGCCAATGCCCATGCGGGACAGAAGATGGTCGCGGCGGACGAGCTGGTGCCACAGCGCGGCCGCGACATGCGCGGAGAGAAGGAGGAGGAGCGCCTTGCTCGCCAGCCCATGCACGACGCGCGGAACGAACGTGTCGAAGTCCGGCAGCGGCGCGCCGCTGAGAAGGGCCGGGATCGCGCCCGAGAGAACCACTGTCGCCACGCCGCTCGAGGCGAGGATGAGGATCGCCGCGTAGAGGAGCGCGTGGACGAGGCGCGCCGCGCGTTCCTGCGCCGGCGGCTGGCCGGGAACGGGCTGCGGGCGGCGGTCGCCCCAGATCCACCAGCCGATCCTGACCAGCGTCAGCACCAGCGCGGTCGAGCTGAGCACGATGTGGATGGGCAGGATGGCCCGAACGGTCGCCGAGTCGGCCGCGCTGGCCATGATGAGGCCACCGGCCAGCGCGCCGAGGATGGCGACGGCGCTCGTCCAGTGCAGGGCGATGGCGACGCCGCCGTAGCGATCTGCGGTGCTCCTCATCGACATGGCTTCACTCCTTGATCGACGTCTCCGATCCGGTTATGCATAGCCTACTATGCATTTACATAGCAAGCTATACAGATGAAATTCGTTCGCGAGGAATCCTCGGGCTATCTCACCAACTGGGCGGCGCGGCTATTTGCGCGCGCCATCGACCGGCGGCTCGCGCCGCATGGGCTGAGCTCGGCCTATATGCCGGTGTTCTTCGCGCTGGCCGGCGGCGAAGCCTTGTCGCAGACCGCGCTCGCGCGGCGCGCTTCGGTCGAGCAGCCGACGATGGCGGCGACCCTCAAGCGCATGGAGCGCGACGGCCTCATCGTCCGAACCCCCGATCCGGCCGACCGGCGGAGCGCGCTCGTCTCGCTCACCGGATTGGCGCGGGGGAGGCTGCGGGCGGTGCAGGCCGCCGGGCATTCGGTCAACGAGACGGCGATGGCGCCGCTTTTGGCGGCCGAACGGCAACAATATTTGTCGCTTCTCCGGCGGGTGATCGCCGCGCTCGAGGCGGAAGGCGACCGCTGAGCCTCGCGCTCGCTCGCGACGATCTCCCGCCCCAACAAGACGAAAGGAGGAGGTGCCGGCGCACACCCCCCAGGC
>CAYOET010000169.1:0-3959 GCA_964402985.1 uncultured Bauldia sp.
CTGGCGTTGGCGACGGCGACGAGAACGCGAAGGAGGCCGTCGACGGCGGTCGCGGCGGCGTCGAGGCCGGCGCCGGTGTCGATGACGAAATGGGCGCGCCGGCGCTGTTCGGGCTCGGGGAGGCGGCGGGCCTCGAGGAGGGCGAGTTTCGCCGTGTCCATGCCGGGGCGGGCAAGGGCGCGCGAGCGGCGGATCTCCTCGTCGGCGACCGTGACGAGGATCATGGCGACTCTAGCGTCCGCGCCGGTCTCGAAGAGGAGCGGGATCTCGAGGAGGACGAGGCGGCGGCCAAGAGTGCGCTGACGGGCGAGGAACTCGGCCTCGGCCTCGCGGACCAGCGGGTGGACGAGAGTCTCGAGCCGCTCGAGGGCGCCGGGGTCGCCGTGGGCGGAGGCGTTCTTGAGCGCGGCGCTCAGCGCCTTGCGGTCGACCTTGCCCTCGCGCGTCGTGCCGGGGAAGGCGGCCTCGACATGCGGGGCCGCCGCGCCGTCATAGAGGCGGTGGACGGCCTCGTCGGCGCTGAACGTGGGGACGCCGCGGGCCGCGAAGAGCGAGGCGGTCGTCGATTTGCCCGAGGCGATGGCGCCGGTGAGGCCGAGGATCAGCATGGCGCGCACATTACTTGTGCGCGCCGAGCGTGGCGATGATTGCAGCGCGGAGCTCGGGGGTCACCACCGGGCGGACGCCGAACCAGCGCTCGAAGCCGGGCACCGCCTGGTGGAGGAGCATGCCGAGGCCGTCGACGGTGCGGAGACCGCGCGCTTTCGCGGCGGCGAGGAGCGGGGTTTCGAGTGGCGCGTAGACGATGTCGGTGACGAGCGCGTCGGCCGGCAGGGGGGCGAGGTCGATCTCGAGCGGGGGCTGGCCGGTCATGCCGAGCGAGGTGGTGTTGACGAGGATTTGCGCCGACCAGAGGAGCGAGGGGAGCTCGCTCCAGGCGTGGGCGGTGATATTCGCGCCGAAACGCGCGGCGAGGGCGGACGCGCGGTCGCGGGTGCGGTTGACGATGGCGATCGGGAAGACGCCGCGGTCGCGGAGCGCGACGACGATCGCGCGCGCCGCGCCGCCGGCGCCGAGGACGACGGCCGGGCCCCCTGCCCTCGTCGTTCCGCCACTGGTGGCCGCACCGCTGGCGGCCCCGCCACTGGTGGCCATGCCACTGGTGGCCCAGCCCGGCGCGAGATCATCGAGGTTGGCGAGGAAGCCCTCGGCGTCGGTGTTGGTGCCGTGGAGTCTTCCGTCCTCCAGCCAGAGCGTGTTGACCGCGCCGATCGCGGCGGCGGTCGGGGTGGCGACGGCGACCGCGGCGAGCGCGGCTTCCTTGTGGGGTATGGTGACGTTGGCGCCGATGAGGCCGCTCGACGCAAACCCGGCGAGGAAGCCGGCGATGCGCTCGGGCTCGACGGGGATCGGGTCGTAGCTCCCCTCGATCCCGTATTGGTGCAGCCAGTAGCGATGGATGGTCGGCGAGCGCGAATGGGCGATCGGCCAGCCGATCACCCCAGCACGCCCCGGGCCGGTTCTGGGGCCGGTCGATGGACTCATGAAATGGCTCCGGCGCCGCGGAGGAAGGTGAGGAGCGGAAGGAGCGGGAGGCCGAGGATCGCGAAATAGTCGCCGTCGATCCGCTCGAAGAGGCGGATGCCCGGGCCTTCGATCTGATAGGCGCCGACCGAGGCGGTGGCGCGGTCGCCGATCTCGGCGAGGTAGTGGCCGACTTGTTCGGGGGTGAGCGGGCGCATCACCATTTCGGCGTCGGCGACGTGCTCCCAGAGGACGGCGTCGCCTTTCACGCAGGTCACGGCGGAGCGGAGCCAATGGGTGCCACCGGCGAGGGCGATCAACTGGCGGCGGGCGCTCTCAAGTGATTCGGGTTTGGAAAGCGGGACGCCGCCGAAGTCGAGCGTCTGGTCGGCACCGATGACGAGGGCGTCGGGGTGGTGCTGGCTCACCGCCTTGGCCTTGGCGAGGGCCAGCGCCGCGGCGATCTCGGCCGGCGACGCTTCGTCATCGAGGAGCGGGAGTTCGGCGGCGCGCTCGTCGACTTTCGGCGCCACGGCAGTGAAGGCGACGCCCGCCCGCTCGAGGAGGCGGCGGCGAGTCGGGCTGGTGGAAGCGAGGAGGATCCTCATGTCGCCGATCTCAAGGGTGTTGCTGCAATGACGCGGGTCAAGGCGGAGGCGCGGTTAGCCACACATCCATCCCCAATCCCTTGTCGGAGAGCGAAAAAGCCGCTCGCCGGCTCCCCGCGGGCCGACTCTCCCGCAGACGGGTAAATCCATCAACAGGCGATCGCCGTTGGACAACGAAAATCGGCGTTTCGGCCAAATGCGCGAATCCAAATCGGTTCGCGAACGATGCGCCACTTTCCCACAGGTGGCGACAGCCCATCGAAACGGCTAAGGCGTTGTGGAAGTTCGGCTTGCGGGGTTTGTCCCGCTCGCGTGCGATCGGGAGGTGAGCGAGATATCCCCGACCGGTCGCGGGGTGGACAGAAGCGGCCGAGACTGTGCGGGACTCGTCACTGGGCCAGGCCACGGCCTAACTAAAACAGAAGGTTAAGATTTCCTTAATGTTTGGTTTGAAGAACAGCGCCGGAGAGGCTATTCAGGGCCTCCAATCGGTTCTGAAAGGCAGCCAGGAAAGATCGCCACCGCCGCTCTGGATGATGCGTCAGGCCGGACGCTATCTGCCGGAGTATCGGGAAACGCGGGCGAGGGCCGGCTCGTTCCTGAACCTCTGTTTCGATCCGGAGCTGGCGGTCGAGGTCACGCTTCAGCCGATCCGCCGGTTCGACTTCGACGCGGCGATTCTGTTCTCGGATATCCTCCTCATCCCGCATGCGTTGGGCAGGAACCTCCGCTTCGTCGAGGGCGAAGGACCCAAGCTCGATCCGCTGGCGCTGGACGAGGTCGGGCGGCTCTCGGCAGAGGGCGTGATCGGGAAGCTCGAGGCGGTGCTCGAGGCGGTGCGACGGCTACGGGCGATCCTCGCGCCGGAGAAGTCGCTGATCGGGTTCTGCGGGGCGCCGTTCACGGTGGCGACCTACATGATCGCCGGCGAGGCGACGCCTGACCAGGCGCCGGCGCGACTCGCGGCGTACACGAACCCGACGGCGTTCGCGGCGCTGATCGATCTTCTCGCCGACCTCTCGGCGGACTATCTGGTGGCTCAGCTGCGCGCCGGTGCTGACGTCGTGCAGATCTTCGACAGCTGGGCGGGCGTGCTGCCGGAGGCGGAGTTCGAGCGCTGGTCGATCGCGCCGGCTGCGCGGATGGTGAAGCGCATTCGGACGGCGATTCCCGACGCCGCGATCATTGGCTTTCCGAAGGGCGCGGGGGCGATGGCCGAGCGCTACGTCCGGGCGACAGGGGTGGACGGGATCGGGGTCGACTGGACGATCCCGGTCGAGGTTGCGGCGAAACGGTTGCAGCCGCTCGCGGCGGTGCAGGGCAATCTCGATCCGCTGGTGCTCCTCGCCGGCGGCGAAGCACTCGACCGGTCGGTCGATGCGATTCTGGCGGGGCTCGGTGGCGGCCGCCATATCTTCAATCTCGGCCATGGGATCGTGCCGCAGACGCCGATCGCGCATGTCGAGCGGATGGTGGCACGAGTCCGGAGGGGCATTCGATGAACTGGTACCTGACCTTCAAGGTCATCCACATCGTGGCGGTGATCGCCTGGATGGCGGGGATATTCTATCTGCCGCGGCTGTTCGTCTATCACGCCGAGGCGGGACCCGGGACGCCGCAGTCCGAGACCTTCAAGGTGATGGAGCGGCGGCTCCTCCGCGGGATCATGTTTCCCTCGATGGTCCTCACCTGGATCGGCGGAATCGGGGTCGCGACCGCCGGAGGATTCTGGTCGGACGGGTGGCTCAGCGCCAAGCTCGTCTTCGTGATCCTGCTGACCGGCTACCATTTCTGGCTGGCCCGGCAGAGCCAGGCATTCACCGCCGA
>CAYOET010000170.1:0-5543 GCA_964402985.1 uncultured Bauldia sp.
GCCAAGCAGATCGGCCTCGAGCAGACCCTCGAGAAGGGGCCATAGCCCGACACAAACGCTCGTCCGGGAGAACGACAGAGGGGCGGCCCACGGGCCGCCCTTCCTGTTGGTGCGCCGAGCGGTCGCCCGCCAAGCCTGAGACAGCTCCGGTTCGGACTGGTAGGCTGATCGCCCGAGAGACCGGGGCACGTGCCCAAGCGGTCGCGGCAAGTTGGGGGGAGACAATGCAGGCAGTCCGGTGGAGCGCGGCGATCATGGCCGCGGCGGTGCTTTCGATGCCGCCGGCCGGTCCGTCACTCGCCCAGGTCCCAGGCGACCTCTTGCGCGGCTGCGGGAACTGGGTGTTCCACCCCGATCTGGTGATCGAAGAGGGGCCGGAGCCCGCCGTGGAACTCGCTTGCGCCGACAGTCTCGGGTTCATCGTGGTGTGCGTGCTGGGCGATTTCATCGCCGGGCTCCGCTACTACGGGCCGCCTTCCTCGCTCGGCGAGGATGCCGGCTACCAGCAGTTCCGCTTCACGGCAGGCGAGCGCTCGATCGACATGTATCTCCGCTTCGAGGGGCTGGACGCGGCCTGGGCGACCTACACCGAATTCGAGCACCCGCTGTTCAGCGCGATCCGCGAGGAGGCCGGACCGATCAGGGTGACGCATGTCGCGAGCGGCGAGAGCGCCAGCCTGCCGCTGCGCGGTTCGGCGCGCGCGTTCGCAGCGCTCCGCACGGCGTGCGAGGCGCTCTAGTCTAGGCGCCAGCTCGACCACTCAGGGCGCAGGCAATTCCACCGGCGTCGGGGCGAGCGGCTCGAGGGGAAGCGCCGGCTCACCCGAGAGCGAGGCCATGAACTCGGTTTCGGCTTCGTCGATGGCGGCGACGATCTCGGCCTGGAATTGCTCGCGGCTCAATTCCTCCTCGAGCTTGAGGAGGAGATAGTCGACGCCGACGCCCATGAGGATGCCGCCGGCGGCGCCGCCGATGACGGCGCCCGCCGCCGTGCCGGCGCCGGGAACGAGCGAGCCGATCGCCCCGCCGATGAAGGCGCCGGCGACCGTGCCGGCGCCGCCCGCGGCAAGCTTGCCGCCGGCGAGCTTGGCCAACGCCGCGGCCGCGAGCTGGACCGTGCCCTTGGCGGTCAGCTTGGTGATCGCCTTGGCGACGACAATGGCGCTCGCGGTGACCGCGCCCGCGGCGAGGCCTCCGCCGACGCGGGTCGGAAAGGCGATCGCATCGTCGAAATGGAAGGCGCCGAGGAGCTCCGCCGCCGTGGCGGTCGCGGCGATCTCGGGGGGGAAACCGTCGATGCCGGCAACCTCGTTCTCGGCGACAAGCCGGCTCGCCGCTTCGGCGTATTCGGCGACCGAGGCCGCAGTGTAGGCCGCGACCGCGGCGAGGTCGGTCTCGAAGGCGGCGAAGGGCGCATTCCGCTCGAGATAGGCGCGGAGCTCGCTCGCGACATAGGTCTCGAAATCGCCGATGAGGAGCTGGCCGAGGCGGGCGTATTCAGCCGGCAGCCCGTAATAAGCGTCGAGATAGGCCGGCACGTTGGCACGCATCGCCGCAAAGCCGTCGCGGGCGAGCGGTTCGAGCGTCGTCTGCCGGAGGGCGATCCGTCCGAGATACTCGGCGCGCAAGGCTTCGACCCGTTCGATGGTGCCGGCGCGGACGAAGATTTCGTCGATCTGCTCCATCACCTCGCGGGCCCGGGCCACCGGCTCGGCGACGGTGGGCGGAGCGCCCGCGGTCGCGGGTTCGGCCGGGGTGAGCGCGCGTTCGAGGTAGGCGATTCCAGGGAAGTAGATGAAGCCGACGAGGAAGGTGAGGAGCGCCGCGGCGATGGCGATGCGGCCTGGCGAGGGCGTGCGCGGCGTTTCGGTCGGCTCGGGCGGGGCGAGGATGCGTGCGTATTCGCGCGCCGGAACGACGAAGGCCGCGAAGGCCTGGGCGAGGCCGAAGAGGGTGACGAAAAGCCCGGCGGTTAACAACAACGCCGCCCCGGCCCCGACCCCCTCCCCCGCGGCCCCGTGCGCGTCGCCGCCGAGGCCGTGGAAGATCGCCATGACCTCGAAGAGCGTCGCCATGAGGTGGCTCGACCCGACATAGTCCGGCTGGGCGGCGATCGCTTCGGCCAGGGACGAGAAAGACACACGCTCGGCGCCGGCGTGGAGGAGGAGAAGCGAGGTGACGGCGACCGCGACGGCGAGGGTGACGGCGATCCGCGAGGCCGGGATGAAGCGGAACCAGGGGCGGACCTCGCGGCTCACCGTCGGCGAGACGAGAGCGAAGCAGAGGCCGACGAGGACGGCGAGGAGGACCACGCCGCCCCACAGCTGGGCCGGGCGAAGCTCCGCGCCGACGACCAGCGAGGCTGCGCTCCACAAGGCCAGCGGCAGGGCGAGGAGGATGCGGAGATAGGGGCCCGACAGGAGCCCGGCGATGCGCCCGGTCGAGCTGACCGCGGACAGGAAATGGATGCGGCGGAGTGCACTCCGGTAGGCCGACACGGCGAGGATGGGCGCCGCGACGAGCAGGAACAGGAACGCCGCTCCGAGCGCGCCGACGCTATCGCCGAGGCGCGAGGCGGCCCACAGAAGAGCCACGAACGCGCCCGCCTTCAGCACATATCGCGCGGCGGCCGGCACCAGAGTGCGATCCGCGGATTCTACCGGCAATGTCAATGTCGCGTCGGACAGGGTGTCCTCCAGGAACGCCCGCCGGCGACTGACCGCCGGCACGCATCATGTGGCGATCGGCGCGGAAATCTCAAAGGGCGGCCGCTACGCCAACGCGGCGTCGGCCGCGATCCTAGTCGATGATCCGGTCGGCACGGGCTAGGAGATGAAGCGGGACGACCAGGCCGAGCTCCGCCGCGAGGCGGCGGTTGATGGCGAGGAAAAAGACACTGGCGCCCGCAACAGGGAGATCGCCCGGGCGTTCGCCGTTGAGAATGCGACCGACATAGGTTCCGGCGCGGGCGCCATCCTCCGCGCCTCCCCTTTGGACAATGCGGCAGCGCACAAAGGGCCATTGGCAACGCTGATCGGACCCATCGAGTGATGCCGCGCTGCGGCTGGGCGATGTTCCCCCGCCAAACCCATCGGGGGTTGGAGGGAGGATTTTGCCTATGAACAAGATGTTTGGGCTCATTGCGGGCGCGCTTGCGTCGCTCGCACTTTCAGGCTCGGCGTTCGCGCAGCAGGTGTCGGGGCAGGTCGGCTCGGGTCCGCCCGAGGACATCTTCCTCGAGGTGACGCTGGGGACCGGCGGGGCGGGCATCACGCTGTCGCAGACCGAGTTCCGTCTCGCCTGGGGCGGCTACTATCGCTTCAACCTCGAATGCCCGGCACCGGGCGTCGCCAACGAGGCGGGGATCAGCTTCTCGGCGCCGGACCTATGGACCAATTCGCATATCCGCATCATCAGCGTCAGCGACCCGGCGAGCGGTTTCCAGGAGGTCCCGGAGATCAACTTCCATCTCCAGGGCCTGCAGCTGCGGATGATCGACTGCGAGGGGATGGGGGCCGCGGCGCGGTTCAGCTTCTTCCCGATGCGCAAGGGAACCTTCGAGTTCGTCGTCCTCGACGACACGGTGACTCCGAACGTCGAGGTGAAGGGCTCCTTCATCGTCGAGTAGGACGGCGCGGGCGGCATCTCCGTCGCCGGCTGTCGGGCATCACCCTCGCGCGTGGCGCCGCGCGAGGTGGTGTCGCGTGCCCCTCGCTGCCTCGCGGCCGGGACTCACGCGGAGGGCGCACGGCCCCGATGCCTTCGCAAGGTCGATCGAACCGAGAGAGCGAAATGGCGCGGGCCGAGCCAACGCCTACGATCTCCGGGTAAGCCTCGCGGAGTCCTCCCAAACCCGGCCAACTTGGGAGGGCGACGTCTCCGTGCGCCTCCCCTGGATATGGCGCAACACCGACTGGGGCGGGCGCGCCCGCGCGATGCCAAGGGCGACCCGGCAGAGGCATCGGGCAAAATCAGGATGGACGACACTGCAGTGCTCGAAGGCGCCCACGCCTTCGCCATTGTCGGCTATGACGCGGAGGGCTTCTGGGTCATGAACTCGTGGGGCCGCGGCTGGGGCGCCGAAGGGTTCGGGCACTGGTCATACGAGGACTGGCGCAAGCATGTCCTCGACGCCTGGGTCCTGCGTCTCGCCCGACGAGCAAAGGCGCCTCAGACCCGACCTCGCCGGACTCGGCTTCCAGAGCTGGATGTTCGGGGAAAGCGACCCGATCGGTTAGCGGGGAAGCGTCCAGGGGCGGCTCGTCAGGGCCGCCCGCCACTCGGGATCGCTACCACGCGCACGTCGTCGCCGGTCGGGGAAAGACGAGCGAGGGTCGTCGCCGCCCTGGGCGCGGTCGGGGCTAAAGGATCGCGAGCCCTCGATCTCCAGCCGATTGCCAACAAGGAGGAGGAGTCCCCGGTCGTCGCCCCTGAGGCGGAAGTCCCCGCCATCTCCCTCTACCTCGCACTCGACGCCCTCGACCGTGAGGTAGCAGGTGGCCGCGGGCGCGATATCGATCCTCTGCGTCCTTCACAGTGAAGCCGAACCTGGGCTACAGCGCGCTCGACCGGGTGCCTGACCCTGTCGGCACGTGCAAACATGAAAGGGCGAGCCGCGCTCGCCCTTTCCTGGTTGCTCGCCCGCTTCCGTCTAGTAGACGGCGCCGCGGGTAGCGACATAGAGCGAGTAGAGCGACTGCTGGGCGGTGATGAAGAGCCGGTTGCCGACCGGACCGCCGAAGCAGACATTGGCCGCCCGCTCCGGCAGCTCGATCTGCAGGAGCGGCACGCCCTCGGGCGAGAACGCGCGCACGCCCATCTCGCCAGGGGCGCTGCCCCAGCTGGCCCAGAGATTGCCGTTCCAGTCGCAGCGGATGCCGTCGGCGAAGCTCGCCTCGTTGGTGACGAAGGTCCGCCCGTTGGCGAGTTCCTTGCCGTCGTTGACGACGTCGTAGACCTTGATGTCGCGAGGGTTGGTCGAGAAGTTGGAGACGTAGAGCTTGGTCTCGTCCGGGCTGAAGCAGATGCCGTTGGGACGGATGTCGGTGACCATTGCGGTGATGTCGCCGGTCTCGGGATCGACGCGGAAGACGTTGGTGTTGGCCTGCTCGCGCTCGGCACGCCGTCCCTCGTAGTCGTTGCCAATGCCGTTGGGCGGATCGGAGAACCAGATCGTGCCGTCCGAGCGCACGCAGGCGTCGTTGGGCGAGTTCAGCTTCTTGCCCTCGAAGCTGTCGGCGATGACGGTGATCGACCCGTCATGCTCGGTGCGGGTGACCCGCCGGTTCATCTGCTCGCAGCTGATGAGCCGGTTCTCGCGGTCCTTGGTGTTGCCGTTGACGTGGAAGGAGGGGTCACGGAACACGCGAATTTCGCGCGCCATGTCGTCCCAGACATAGAGTCGATTGTCCATGAGGTCGCTGAACACCAGCGACTCGAAATCGCCGAACCACACCGGGCCCTCGGTGAAGTTGAAACCAGTGGCGAGACGCTGCACGCCGGCATTGCCGTGGCGCAGCGCGCTGCCGGCAGGATCAAGGACG
>CAYOET010000171.1:0-10055 GCA_964402985.1 uncultured Bauldia sp.
TCGATCATCGACTTCCCGAACTTCGATGTTGGTGGTGCTCTCGACGAAGATGACGCGGAAATCGCCGACCCGAAGCCGCGCACCTGGACGCCCTACGAGGTGCTTCACATCGCCGGCGCCAGTCTCGGCGTACCGAGCCAGCTTGGCTGTGACCGACGCCTGAACCTTCTCCGGGAGCTTTCGGAACTGGCGGCGCGCGGAGAGGGTCCAAAGCACCTGCTTCACGAGGAGGGAATATCAAATAGAGATCGATGTGGCAAGGAAACAATCACGTAATGTGATCGTACAACGCTGCGCGAGCGACCCAACTCACGCCGATTGACGCCGTCGGCGCGCTTCTTGCGAGAGCCGCCACGGGGCTGAGGGAGAGGATGCGGACCTACCCCTCATGCGCATGCGGCAACTCGATGCCCTGCGCGCCATTGCCGTTGCGCTCGTCATGGTCGAGCACTTTGGCGGCGCGTTGGTGAACACCCACTTCCCGATCAGCGCGGGGTCGCTGGGCGTCGGCTGCTTCTTCGCCCTCAGCGGATTCCTCATCACCGGAATTCTCCTCGAGTCGTTCGACCGCCACGCCGCCAACAAAGCGGAGGCCTGGCGCACCTTTTACCTTCGCCGAGCCGCGCGCCTCGTGCCGGCTTACTTCCTCGTCCTTTTTGCGCTCGTGGTCTTGGCGATCGAGCCGATCGCGAGTTCTTGGCCGTGGCACGCGGCCTATCTGACCAATGTTTGGATCGCGCTCGGCAACCCCTCGAACGTCTTCTGGAGTCTGGCCGTTGAGGAGCAGTTCTATTTGTTCTGGCCCTTCGTCATCGCCTTCGCCCCGCGCCGCCATCTTCCCGCCGCGGCCCTCGGCCTGATCCTTGCCACGCTTGTCCTCAAGACGCTGATCGTCCTCTTCGACCTGCCTCGCGAAGGCCTCAGGAGCCTCCTCCCCCTCAATTTCGAACTCCTCGCCCTCGGCTGCCTCCTCGCCATCGCGAGCTACCGCAACGGCCGCCCCAACCAGTTCGCCTGGTACGCCGGCCGCACCGCGCAAATCTTTACGCTCGCCGCGTGGGCGTGCCTCGGCCTTGCCCTCGCCTCGTGGGCGGTCCTCGGCGAGAGCAGCCTCGTCCGCTACTTCACCAACAGCCTCCTCTGCGGGATCTTTTTCGTCTGGCTGATCCTCAACGCTGCGATCGGCTTCAAGGGCCCGGTCGGCCGGCTCCTCGACCATCCCGCCCTGCAATGGGTGGGCACGATCAGCTACGGCCTCTATCTCCTCCACAACTGGATGCCCGACATCCTCGAGCGCCTGATCGGACCGCAACCGAAGGTCGTTCTCGGGCCGCTCTCCCTCGCGGTGACGTTCGCGCTGTGCGGGCTCTCCTGGCGCTTTGTCGAGCAGCCGATCCTTGCCTGGGCGCGCAACCGGACTGGAGCGCGGCCGGCCGAGCCGGTCGCCGCGGCGGCCGGAACCGGGCCGGCTTCGGTGCTCTGAACGCAGGGCGGGCGTTTGCTTCCGCAAGCGACCGCGACTATATAAGCGCCATCCCCTTTCAATTTGATTGGACTGCGGCTTTGCCGGCCGACCACCGGCGGAGCCAACAGGAGGCCCTTATGACCGCAATCCCGTTGATGCCCAAGGCGACCGCCGTCTGGCTGGTCCAAAACACCTCGCTCACCTTCGAGCAGATCGCCGACTACTGCAAATTGCACCCGCTCGAGGTGAAGGCCATCGCCGACGGCGAATCGGCGACCACCATCAAGGGGCTCGACCCGCTCACCACCGGCCAGCTCACCCGCGAGGAGCTCGCTTCCGCCGAGGCCGACCCGACCCATCGCCTCAAGGTTCAGGAGTCGAAGGTCCGCATTCCCACCCAGAAGCGCCGCGGCCCGCGCTACACCCCGGTCTCGCGCCGCCAGGACCGCCCCAACGCGATCCTCTGGCTGCTCCGCAATCATCCGGAGCTGAAGGACGCCCAAATCATGCGGCTCGTCGGCACCACCAAGCCGACCATCCTCTCGATCAAGAGCCGCAGCCACTGGAACGCCGCGAACCTGACTCCGCTGGACCCGGTGACCCTCGGCCTCTGCTCGCAGATCGACCTCGACATGGAGGTCGAGCGCGCGGCCAAGCTCTCGCCGCAGGCGCCGCCGACCGCCGAGGGTTCGACCCTTCTCCCGGCCGAGCAGACCACGGCCGCCGAGGCGCTCGCCGCCGCCGCCCGCCGTACCACCAAGCAGAACGACGACCTCGACGCCGACGCGGTCTTCGCCAAGCTGAAGTCGATGAAGTCGGCCGAGCCGGACGACGAGGAGTAGGCCGGCTGCGGTCGATCGCCAAGGCGGCGGGGTGGTCGACATGATGGAAGGAGAGGCCTGCTGTCCCGCTACATCGCGCTGATCGATTACGCCGACGACGCCTACGGCGTGGCTTTCCCGGATGCACCGGGATGCGTCGCGCAGGCGTCGACCCAGGAAGAGGCGCTCGCCGCCGCCGCCGACGCTCTCGCCGAGTGGGTGGCAGATGAGGCGGCAGAAGGCCGCCCTGCGCCCATGCCTCGGTCTGCTGGGGACCTCCTCGATGACCCGGAGATTCGGGGTGTCCTGGCCGCTGGTGCGATCCTCGCGTCGGTCCCGCTTCTCCGCGAGACCGGCCGTCCTGCTCGCGCCAACATCTCGCTGGACGCCGGGCTCCTTGCGGATATCGACGAGACGGCACGACGTTTGGGGGTCACGCGTTCTGCTTTTCTCGCGGCCGCGGCCCGCGAAAAGATAAAGGCTGGCCCGTAGGATCGCAGAAGAAGTTCTTGCTTTGTTCTTGACGTCTTCGACGCTGCCGCTAACGTCGGCCGCCAACGAGGAGGACTCTTGAATGGAAGAGCATCACGAGCACGGCGAGTTCGGCTCGGTCATCCCGACGCTTCGCTATCGCGATCCGCTGAAGGCCATCGACTGGCTGGTCGCAGCCTTCGGCTTCCGCAAGCACATGGTCGTTCCCGGCGAGAACGGCGGCGTCCTCCACGCCCAGCTCTTTCACGGCACCGGCATGGTGATGATCGGCACCGACCGCGAGGACAAGTTCAACTTCCGCGCGCCCGGCAAAGGCGGCACCGTCACCGCCTGGATCTACGTCGTGGTCGAGGACATCGACGCCCACCACGACAAGGCCAAGGCAGCGGGCGCGGAGATCGTCATCCCGCTCGGCGACACCTCCTATGGCTCGCGCGAATACGCCGCCCGCGACCCCGAGGGCGTCCTCTGGAGTTTTGGCACCTACAGCCCGAACTAGCCCTGCGGTCGCTCCGCTCCGCCGCGACGGACCTCTCCCCTCTCCCGCTTGCGGGGGAGGTAGCGGAGCTTGGCCCAGAGGCCCTGGCGCAGCTGGTGGGGGAACCCGTGCCGCTCGCTTCGCTTGCATGGCCACGCTGGCTACCGAATGGGCTGGACTTCGCGACGTTCCGGAGCGAACGGAATGCGACGACCGGCGCAAGCAGCCGGGTGCCGGGGGAAGCCGTGACCTCTTCGATCTACGATCGCGATCTCGACAGGAACCCGGCCAATTTCCAGCCGCTGACCCCGACGACCTTTCTCGCCCGCTCGGCCGCAGTCTTCCCCGACCATACCGCGATCATCCACGGCGCCCGCCGCGTCTCCTACGCCGAGTTCTACGCCCGCTCCCGCAGCCTCGCCTCGGCCCTGACCCGTCTCGGGATCGGCCGCGGCGACACCGTCTCGGTGATGCTGGCCAACTCCCCGGCGATGCTCGAGGTCCACCACGGCGTGCCGATGACGCGCGCCGTCCTCAACACCGTCAACACCCGCCTCGACGCCGCCATCGTCGCCTTCACCCTCGACCACGCCGAGACCAAGGTGTTGATCACCGACCGGGAGTTCGCGCCGGTGGTGAAGGAGGCCCTCGCCCGCGCCACGGTGAAGCCGCTCGTCATCGACTACGACGACCCCGACTTCCCGCAGACCGGCGAACGCCTCGGCACGCTCGACTACGAAGCGTTCGTCCAGTCCGGCGACCCCGGCTTCTCCTGGCTGATGCCCGAAGACGAGTGGGACGCGATCAGCCTCAACTACACGTCCGGAACCACCGGCAACCCCAAGGGCGTGGTCTACCACCACCGCGGCGCCGCCCTCCTCGCCCAGGGCAACGCGCTCGCCAATTTCATGCCGCGCCACGCCGTCTTCCTGTGGACGCTGCCCATGTTCCACTGCAACGGCTGGTGCTTCACCTGGACCATGTCGGTTCTCGCCGGCACCCATGTGTGCCTCCGCTGGGTGCGCCAGAAGCCGATCTGGGACGCCCTCGCCGACCACGCGGTCACCCATCTCTGCGGCGCCCCCATCGTCATGTCGACGATCCTCGGAACGCCCGCCGAGCTGAAGCGCCCGCTGAAGCAGAAGGTCGAGTTCCTCACCGCCGCCGCGCCTCCACCCGAGGCGGTGCTCGCCGCCATGGCCGACAACGGCTTCGGCGTCACCCATCTCTACGGTCTCACCGAGACCTACGGCCCCGCCGTGATCAACGAGTGGAAGTCGGAGTGGGATGCGCTTCCCGCACCCGAACGCACGCGCCGGAAGGCCCGCCAGGGCGTCCCCTACCAGGCGCTCGACGGCCTCGCCGTCATCGATCCGGACACGATGCAGTTCGTGCCGCCGGACGGCGAGACGATCGGCGAGGTCATGTTCCGCGGCAACGTCGTGATGAAGGGCTACCTCAAGAACAAGGCCGCCACCGACGAGGCCTTCCACGGCGGCTGGTTCCACTCCGGCGACCTCGGCGTCACGCACCCCGACGGCTACTTGCAGATCAGGGACCGTTCGAAGGACATCATCATCTCCGGCGGCGAGAACATCTCCTCGATCGAGGTCGAGGACGCGCTCTACAAGCACCCCGCCGTCCAGGCCGCCGCGGTCGTCGCCAAGCCCGACGAGAAATGGGGCGAGACCCCGATCGCCTATGTCGAGCTCAAGCCCGGCGCCACGGCCACCGCGGACGAGATGATCGACTGGTGCCGCCAAACCCTGGCCCGCTTCAAATGCCCGCGCTTCGTCGTCTTCGGCGACCTCCCCCGCACCTCCACCGGCAAGATCCAGAAGTTCAAACTCAGAGAGCTGGCGAAGTCGGCCTGAGCGCTTCGAACCCACGGCTCACGCTTGACTCATCCGTTAGCCCACGCTTACCGTAAGCCATGACTAACGCGGAGCGCGTCCTCACCGCCCTTGCCGATCCCACGAGGCGCTTGATCGTCGAGCGCCTGGCTGCCGGCCCGCGCTCGGTCGGCGAGATCGCGGCGGGCATGAGCGTCAGCCGGCCGGCGGTCTCGCAGCACCTCAAGGTCCTCAAGGAAGCATGGGTCGTCACCGACCACGCGGAGGGCACCCGCCGCGTCTACCAGATCGATCCTGCCGGCCTCGGCGTCATGCGCCAATGGCTCGACCGCTTCTGGGACGCGGCCCTCGAAAGCTTTCGAGCCGAAGCAGAGGCTCATCCAGGAGACAAGCGATGAACGTCACGATCAAGCCGGCCCCGATCCGCAAGAGTCTCCTGGTGAAAGCGCCGCAGGAGCGCGCCTTCGAGGTCTTCACCGCCGGCATGGGCCGCTGGTGGGTGAAGTCCAACACGATCCTCACGACCACTCCGCAGAAGACGGTGGTGGTCGAGCCGCGCGTGGGCGGCCGCTGGTACGAGATCGGCGAGGACGGCACGACGGCCGAATGGGGCACGGTCCTCGTGTGGAGCCCGCCGAGCCGCCTCGTTCTCACCTGGCAGGTCGACGGCGAGTGGCAGTTCAACCCCTCCGTCCGCACCGAGGTCGAGGTGCGCTTCATTGCCGACGGGCCGGATGCGACCCGCGTCGAACTCGAGCACCGCAAGCTCGAAACCTTCGGCGACGCCGCCGAGACTCTCCGCGAGGTCTTCGACGCCCCCGAGGGCTGGACCGGCACCCTCGCCGCCTGCGCCGCGGCCATCGCGAAACGCCGCTGAGGCCGGAGGCGAGCCGAATACTCCTAACCTCCCCCTCGAGGGGAGAGCCTGCCCCGGACTTGATCCGGGGTCGAAGGCTGCGAGGCTCTGCCGAGCAGGCTTCGGGATGGGGGCACGAACCGTCCCACGAACACCCCCCTCCCGAAACCGCTGCTCGGTTTCGACCTCCCCTCGAGGGGGAGTTTATGGGCTCCCGCAGCGCTCTCCGGACAACAAAAAAGCGCCGCGGACCCCGCGGCGCCGTCCAGGCAAACCTGCCCGTCCAGTCAGATCAGTGAATGGTGGCCTCGCCCTTCAGGCGATAGATCTCGTCCTTGAGCTGCAGCTTTCGGCGCTTGAGTTCGGCGATCTGGAGCGTGTCCGTTCCGGGATGGCTCTGGGCGTCGGCGATCTCGTTTTCGAGGTCGTGGTGACGCTTCTCAAGCGCGGCAAGCTGCGATTCGACTTTCATCAGAAAGTGCCTCCTTCTTGAGCCGACAAGGCATGGAGATGATGCCATAGACTCACTTAGGTGTCGAATTCGTCGCCGGCCAG
Organism: uncultured Bauldia sp.; assembly: GCA_964402985.1. Taxonomy (GTDB): domain Bacteria; phylum Pseudomonadota; class Alphaproteobacteria; order Rhizobiales; family Kaistiaceae; genus JADYYB01. The sequence continues at coordinate 6,521 of CAYOET010000171.1, forward strand.
TCAGCTATGCTTGTGGACGGGTGGCGGTAACTTTCGAACCTCTGCTGGAACCGCCGAAAACCTCTCCCAACCCTGTCCGATTGCTCGGATTTTTGCGAACGCGGCAAGGCTTCCGTGCTACGCTTCCGGTTAACAACTGACACGGATAGTTGAGGCGCATGACCGAGGACGAGGAGCGCGCGCTGCGGGCCGAACTCGCGCGATTGCGGCAGGACCATTTCGACCTCGACTCGGCCATTGCGGCGATGACCGTCGCGCGCAGCGACCCGATCAGCATGCAGCGCATGAAAAAGCGCAAACTGGCGCTCAAGGACCGCATCACGCGGATCGAGGACCAGCTCCTCCCGGACATCATCGCTTAACGCAACAGCACTAGAATCTCCGCCTTGCGGCAGGATTCGCCCTCGATATAATCCGCCGCTTTCCCGCTTGACCCCAGGAGAAAGCATGGCCGCTTCGGCGCCGCTCGTAGCCGTCGTGATGGGCAGTCAGTCCGACTGGGCGACCATGCGCCACGCCGCCGAGACGCTCGCCGAGCTAGGCATCCCCTATGACGAGCGCATCGTTTCGGCCCACCGCACGCCCGACCGGCTCGTCGCCTTCGCCAAGGGCGCGCGCGACGCCGGCATCAAGGTGGTGATCGCCGGGGCCGGCGGGGCCGCCCACCTTCCCGGCATGATCGCCTCGATGACCACGCTTCCCGTGTTCGGCGTCCCGGTCGAGAGCGAGGCCCTCTCCGGCCAGGACAGCCTCTATTCGATCGTCCAGATGCCGGCCGGCGTGCCGGTCGGCACGCTCGCGATCGGCAAGCCCGGCGCGATCAACGCCGCCATCCTCGCCGCCTCGGTCCTCGCTCTCGGCGATCCCGCGCTCGCCATGCGCCTCGACGCCTGGCGCGCCAGTCGCTCGGCCTCGGTTGCCGAGCGCCCGCGCACCGATGGCTGAGCGGAAGCCGCTGACGGCGGGCGCGACCGTCGGCATCCTCGGCGGCGGCCAGCTCGGCCGGATGCTGGCGCTGGCCGCGGCGGAGCTCGGCCTCGCCACGCACGTCTACAGCCCCGACACGGACAGCCCCGCCTTCGAGGTCGCCAAGGCGACCACCCTCGCCGCCTGGGACGACGAGATCGCGCTCGCCGCGTTCGCCGCCGCGGTCGACGTCGTCACCATCGAATTCGAGAACGTGCCGGCCGCGACGGCCGAGTTCCTCGCCGCGCGGAAGCCGTTCCATCCCAATCCCGCCGCCCTTGTGGTCGCGCAGGATCGCCTGGCCGAGAAGAACCTCATGACCCGGCTGGGTCTCGACGTGCATCCCTTCGCGGCGATCAATGTCGAGGCCGATATCCTCCCCGCCCTCGCCCAGATCGGTCTTCCCGCCGTGCTGAAGACCCGCCGCCTCGGCTATGACGGCCGCGGCCAGGCGGTTATCCGCACGCTCGAGGACGTCCGCGCCGCCTGGCAAGCGATCGGCGGCGCCCGCGCCATCCTCGAAAGCTTCGTCACCTTCGAGCGCGAGCTGTCGGTCCTCGTCGCCCGCGGCGCCGATGGCGCGAGCGTCGCCTATGACGTCTCCGAGAACCGCCACGAGCACCACATCCTCGCCACCGCGACGGTCCCCGCCGCGATCGATTCGCGGACTGCTTCCAACGCTGTCCGCATCGCCCGGGCGATCGCCGAGGATCTCTCCTATGTCGGCGTCCTCGCCGTCGAGCTTTTCGCGGTCGCAGGCCCGGCCGGGACAATACTCCTCGTCAACGAGATCGCTCCGCGCGTGCACAATTCCTTCCATTGGACCCAGGATGCCTGCGTCGTCTCCCAATTCGAGCAGCACATCCGCGCCGTCGCCGGCTGGCCGCTTGCCGACCCGGTCCGCCACTCCGATGCGACCATGACCAACCTCCTCGGCGAGGAGATTCTGCGAGCCAGCATCCTCGCCGCCGAGCCGGGCGTGGCCGTCCACGTCTACGGGAAGAAGGAAGCCCGCCCCGGCCGTAAGATGGGCCATTTCACGCGCATCGCGCCCCGCTCCTGAGCCTCGCTGCGCGCGAAAAGCGGCGCTGGAACCTTTGACCTTGGCGGGCGCTTCTGGTAGAGGACCGCCCACGCTTGGGCGACGAACCGGGCGGCGCGTCGTTTTCGTATTGCCGCTTGTCAGCCCTAAAATCCGACCCCTTTTCGAGCCAGACAGGAACATCGTTTGCAGGTTCTCGTTCGCGACAACAACGTTGATCAGGCGCTGAAGGCCCTGAAGAAGAAGATGCAGCGTGAGGGCATCTTCCGTGAGATGAAGCTCCGCGGCCACTACGAGAAGCCGTCCGAGAAGCGCGCCCGCGAAAAGGCCGAGGCCGTTCGTAGAGCCCGCAAGCTGGCCCGCAAGCGCCTGCAGCGCGAAGGGCTTCTTCCGCCCAGCCCGCCGCGGGTTGCGCGTCCGGCGCGCTGAGCGCCCCGGCGCAGGCGCCTTGGCGCAAGCGCCCTTCTTTCGCCGGTTTTTCTGGGAATTTCGGGCTCCGAACGCGCCGCTCGACAGGGCTGCGCGTTCGTGGATCATCTGAGCCAAGAGCGAATCCCCGAATCCAGGAGCAGACCGTGCGGCTTTTCGAGAGTGCCTCCCCCGCGAAGAGCCTTGCCGTCCTCCTTTTAGGGGCGACCCTCCTCGCCGGTTGCCAGAGCAAGAGCCAGGACGGCTACGATCTCACCGTCATCAACGCGGCGAGCGGCGCCGAGGCCAACATCACCTCGCTCACCGCGGTCATCGAGCAGAACCCCAACGACGCCACCGCCTACAACGTGCGCGGCACCGCCTACGGCCAGGCCGGCGCGCTGCGCGAGGCGCTCGCCGACTTCAGCCGCGCGATCGAGATCAATCCCTATTACTACCAGGCCTACGCCAACCGGGCGCTGATCTACCGCCGCATGGCCAACGACGAGGCCGCGATGGCCGACTACGGTTCGGCGATCGCGGCGAACCCCTCCTACGACGTCGCCTATACCGGCCGCGGCACCATCTATCGCCTGCGCGGCCAGTACGACCTCGCCCTGTCCGACTACAATCGCGCCATCGAGCTCAACTCGGTCGATTCGCGCGCCTATCACAATCGCGGCCTGATCTTCCAGGCGCTCGGCAACCACACGGCGGCCATCGCCGACTTCACCACCGCGATCGGCTTCGCCTCGCTCGCCGGGGAGCCCTATATCGGCCGCGGCGATTCCTACGCAGCGATCGGCGACGACCGCGCCGCGATCACCGACTTCAACGAGGCCGCCCGCCGCTCGCCAAGCGTCAATACCTGGATGAAGGTGGCGATCGTCTCGGAGCGCCTCGGCCGCACCGACGAGGCCTACTCGGCCTACGTCTTCGCTCTCCAGATCGACCCCGCTTACACGCCCGCACGTGACGCGATCGCCCGCCTGCCCACGCCCACCACGCACGCCGTCGGCAACAACCCGATCGCCCCGCCGCCGATAGGCGCCGCGCCGGGCACGACGCCGTTCATCCTCACGGAATAGCCAGACTCTTATCTCCCCCTGAAAGGGGGAG